>CAYJNX010000001.1:0-43722 GCA_964371525.1 uncultured Akkermansia sp.
AGTCCGTGGGCGTACGCATCACCCGCCAGCGTCGCGCTGTACTTGACACGATTCTTAATTCGAAAGATCACCCTACTGCCAGCATCATTTTCCAACGCGCTAGCATGAAGACGCGCGGTCTTTCACTCGCTACAGTTTATAATTGCCTCGAGACGCTTACCGAAGCGCATATTATCAACCAGCTTAACTTCGACAACGGGCCTGCTCGTTTCTGCCCGAATCTCATCCCGCATGCTCACTTCATCGATACGGAGAACGATACAGTTTATGACGTGCATCTGAAGCCAGGTGTCTGCCCTGAGGATGTTTTCGACCTCCCCGCAGGTGTCAAGATCAAGCACATGGATGTTTACATGCAAGGCTCTATCGCCCCATCTACTGAGAATTAATATCTACACACATGAGCCTGTCTATACGCAATCTGTCCGCCAAGGTGCGAGACGGTGCTGACATTCTGAAAAATCTGAGTCTGGAAATCCCTAAGGGCGAAGTCCATGCACTCATGGGACCTAATGGATCAGGAAAAAGCACCCTTTCCAAGGTTCTCTGCGGCCACCCCGACTACGAAGTCACGGGAGGAGAAGTCAGCCTCGATGGTCAAGATCTCCTCTCTATGGAAATAGACGAGCGCAGCCGCGCGGGTCTGTTCCTCGCATTCCAGTACCCTGTGGAAGTACCGGGTGTGTCGATGGCGAACTTTATGAAGGCCGCCATGCAGGCGCGTCTTCCCGAGGGTGAAGACATAGACCCAGTCGCATTTTATAAGCACATGCGTGCTAAGATGGCGCAGCTTGGTATCAATCCCAGTTTCACAAAACGCGCTGTGAACGAAGGCTTCTCTGGGGGTGAAAAAAAGCGAAACGACATTCTCCAGATGCTCATGCTTGAGCCCAGCTATGCCATTCTCGATGAGACAGACAGCGGACTCGATGTCGATGCCCTGCGCATCGTCGCCGATGGGGTAAATACCATGCGAGCACCGTTCCGCAGCTTTGTTGTCATCACTCACTACAAGCGTCTCCTCGACTACATCCGCCCCGATGTCGTCCATGTGCTCAATGAGGGGCAGATCGTGCAGACGGGCGACTACAGCCTTGTCGCTCATATTGATGAGCGCGGATTTGACTTCCTACGCTAAGCCGAGCCCCACTCTATCATGTCCGATACGACAGCTTTTGATATCGAATCGCGCGGTGAGTTCTCCTTCCCAGAGAACCACCAGTATGACGCAGGCTATGGTCTCACCGAAGCGACCATAGACTACATCTGTGATGCGAAGGGTGAGCCTGACTGGGTGCGCGAGTTTCGCAAGAAGGCGTTAAAACGCTTCGAGGCGATGCCCATGCCCAGCCACTGGGCACCCGATGGCATCCACGATGTCGACTTCGACAAGATACGCTACTACCTCGCGACCGACTCTGCGCCGAGCCGCAGCTGGGATGATGTCCCACAGGAGGTGAAGGAAACCTTCGAACGCCTCGGTGTCCCCGAGCAGGAGCGAGCCTTCCTCGCGGGCGTCGACGCACAGTACGACTCGGAGACCGCCTACACCAGCATGCGTGAAGAACTCACGAAGCAGGGTGTCATCTTCGTGAACCCCACCGAGGGGCTACGCGATTACGAGGAAATCTTCCGCCCTTGGTTTGCGAAAGTCATCCCCGTCGGTGACAACAAGTACTCCGCGCTCAACCACGCAGCCTTCTCAGGAGGATCATTCATCTACGTACCTAAGGGCGTGAAGCTCAAGCAGCCTCTGCAAGCCTACTTCCGTATCAACTCCGAAAGCCTAGGGCAGTTCGAGCGCACCCTTATCATCGCCGATGAGGGCTCAGAAATCATGTACATGGAAGGCTGCACCGCCCCTCGCTTCGACACAGCGACCCTGCACTCAGGCGTGGTCGAACTCGTCGCACTCAAGGGCGCGAAGATCCAGTATGTCACCGTGCAGAACTGGTCGAAGAACGTGTACAATCTCGTCATCCAGCGCGGACTCGCCATGGAAGATGCGGAGATACGCTGGATAGACTGCAACATAGGCTCAGGTCTTACGATGAAATACCCTGCCGTCGTCCTCCAAGGCGAAGGCGCACGCGGAGAAGTCGTCAGCATCTCACTCGCCCATGAAGGGCAGAAGCAAGACACAGGCGCGCGCATGATACATGTCGCGAACAACACAAGCTCGAACATCGTCGCCAAGTCCATTTCCATAGGAAAGGGCTGCGCCAGCTATCGCGGAGAAGTCAGCATCAAGCCCGGACTCAAGGGCTGCAAGAACAACACAGAATGCGATGCTCTACTCATCAATGCAAACAGCCGCACGGATACCTACCCAGCCATCAGCGTGACGGGGAACAGTAGCAATGTCCAACACGAAGCCTCCGTCTCCCAGATCGACGAGGACATCCTCTTCTACATGCAGCAGCGTGGCATCGATCGCGCAGCAGCGATGAGCCTCGCTGTGAATGGTTTTGTAAATGATCTCGTCAACGAATTCCCCATGGAGTACTCCGTGGAACTACGCCGTCTCATCGACCTTGAGATGGAAGGATCTATAGGCTAATTATACATTTCACTACGCACCATCCCATGGCCTCCCCTCTTCGTTATATAGACCTTACCACGCCAAGCGACCGCATGCCCGACCGCCTGAATGAGCTCTGGCGTTTTGGTCGTCCGCAGACGCATGCACAGGCAGTAGCCCGACTTCTTGCAGAGCGCGAGAGTCGCGGTGTAGTCAGCTGTGATGCCGATCCTGCTTACCTTCTCCCTCTTGATGCCTCCACGCGCCCTAGCAGTTTCCGCTCGGCAGGCTCACATGCCCTCGTCACCGAGCAGCTGAAGCATCATGGAAAAGATCAAGGCATGCGCCTCCATCTCAGCAGCAGCCCCGAGCAGCCTATCACCCTGCGCTACGAGACAGAAAGCCTCTTCGCTCCTTATACCGAGATCATTCTGGACGCAGGAGTCACCGCCCATATTATTGAGGAACATATCTCGCATGGCGATGCCCTCCTTTTTGCGCTGCGCCGCGTGCGTCTCAGCGCAGGTGCTACCCTGCATCTGGAACTCAAAGAAATGGGAAGTGGTCAGTCACGCTGTTTTAACATCAGCGAGATCGACATTCACGACGCGACACTCCACCACCTCAGCTCACATGAGAATCACAGCTGGGCACGCGAAGAAACGAGTGTCAACATCTACCGCAGCGGCGAACATGCACCTGCGAGTGAAGCATTCCTCTATTCAGCTAATCAGCTCACAGGCGAGCAGATGCTCGACCAACGCACGGATCAGAACCACATGAGCCCTGACACGAATAGTCAGCTTCTCTACAAGAACGTCATCGACGACAAGGCTACAGCTGTCTTTAATGGGAACATCCTCGTCGCTGAGGGCTCGCATCGCTGCGAAGCCTACCAGACGAATCGTAATCTCATGCTGAGCGAGCGTGGCACTATTCACTCATTACCAGGTCTCGAAATCCTTGCTGATAAGGTAAAATGCTCCCATGGCTGCGCGAGCGGTCCTATGGACGAGGAGCAGCTCGTATACATGCAGATGCGAGGCATAGATAAGGACACCAGCCAGCGACTCGTCGCGCGTGGTTTCTTGCAGGATGTACTCACGCAGTTTCATCTTGAAAAATAATAGGTGAGAAATACTTTTGTTCTACACTTTTCCATTGCCTGAACGAAAGCATTGTGATATCCTGTAGCCGTGAGTAAGAAAAAGCCACTTCAAGAGTCAGCACGTTACATAGCTTGGTCATGCCTTATGCGCTGGTCTAAAGGTGGAAATTTCGCAGAATCACTCATCTCTCAAGAAACACAACACGCGCAGCTCAGCCCAGCCGACCGCGGTCTCGTCCAAGCCATTGTCTACACGAGCCTTCGTCAGAAAAGCTGGCTGGAGCACCTATGCCGCAGCCTGCGCAACGGTGCGCTTGATGCCGATATCCGCTGGCTACTCGTCAGTGCCTTAGCTCAGCTATTCATTTTAAAAATGCCTGCGTACGCCGTCGTTGACGAGTCAGTCAAGATGGCACCCCGCCCTGTACAGGGACTCGTGAATGCCATCCTGCGCCAAGCAGGTCGCAAGCAGGATGAACTACTCGCTGAGAAAGAGACGCTGCCTCTCTCGGTGCAGTACTCCACTCCCGATTGGATCGTACGCTCATGGGTAAAACAGTTTGGCGAAAACGAGACTCGCGATCTTCTCGCGTGGAATCTCCAGAGCTCCCCCATCTATGCGCGGGTGAACCCACTGCGCCCTATGGCTTCTATTCCCGAAGCGTGGGAAGCTATTGATGGATTAGAGGGGTGGTACTGCGTGAAAGGAGCTCTTCCTCATGATTCACTGAGCAAGGGCGAAGTCTATATCAGCGATCCCTCGACGCGCCACTGCATCGAGCTACTCAATCCACAGCCTGGAGAGCGTCTTCTCGACACCTGCGCTGCCCCTGGAGGGAAATCCATCGCCATGGTCTACGCGACTGGTGGCGATCTCGAACTGCTTTCCTGCGACTTGAAGGAACACCGACTTACTCCGCTGCGTGAGAACATCCTCCGCGCTGGCACAGATAAGGTACAAGTCGCAGCACACGACTGGACACAGGCACCTCCCGCAGCATGGGAGCGAGCATACGACGGCGTACTTATTGACCTCCCCTGCTCGAACACAGGCGTGTTCCAGCGACGTGTCGATGCTCGCTGGAGACTCACGCGTGAAGAAATGAGACGCATCACAGAGTTACAGCTCGACATCGCACACCAAGCTGCGAAAGCCGTAGCCCCAGGTGGTCGACTCGTCTACTCCACCTGCTCCATCGAAGCAGAAGAAAACCAGCTGAATGTCGAGCGTTTCCTCGCTGAGCATCCAGATTTCACCTTAGAGAGCAGCTACCTCGCCCTCCCTCACCGCGAACAAGCAGATGGAGCGTATGCCGCGCTTCTGCGTCGCCGTTAAGTTTTACAACGAATAATATCAGAATATTAACATCATCACACTATGATTAAGAAAATGTTCCCGCACACCAGCACCGTACGCACACTGGCAATCACCCTCGCCTGCATCTCACCTTCAATGGGCGACATCGTAGAAGATAAAGCAGAAAATAAAGCCGCGACTCAAGCAGAAGCAAGCACAGCAGAAGCGACAGCAGCAGAAGCAGCAGCAGATGCAGCAGCAGCGACAGCACAGGGAAATGGACAGACACCTGCACGCATCGCAAACCGCATCGCGGCGACAGTAAACGGTCGTCCTATCACCTCGAGTGAACTCCGCGCACGCCTTGCCCCATTCCTCCGTGAGCTCATGATTCTCCACCCGCGACAGGGCACAGAATTCTCTAAGGCTCTCCTCGAAGCGAAGAACAAGGTCATGGACGAGCTCATCGAGCGCGAACTCGTCATTAGCGAGTTCGAATCCCAAGGCTTCCTCATGCCAGAGCAGCAGATAGATGAAGAAATCAACAACCGAGTTCTCAACCAATTCGGAGGTAACCGTGACGAACTCCTCAAGTACCTACGCGCCACAGGGCAGAGCTTTGCGACTTACCGCGAAAGCATGCGAAACGAAATGATAGTCGGCGCTATGCGCTCCAGCCGCTACGAGTACCACATCCCCCCAACCCCTGATGAAATCACCGAAGAGTACAACAAAACTAAGCGCGACTACCGCGACGTCTCCAAGGACAAGGTGCGATTCAGCAAGATCTTCATCCCCATGAAGAACCTTGATGAAGACGTGAATGTTTCCCTTCAGGGTAACTACGAAGAAGCGGTTCGTATTCGCAAAATGATTGATAGCGGAGAAATCAGCTTCTCTGAGGCGGCAAAGAACTACTCCGCTGACATGAAAGCAAGCGAAGGCGGCAAGTGGCCTCAGATCACACGCGGTGAATTAGCTCCTGACTTCGCGGGCATCGTATTTAATGCAAAAGAAGGCGAACTCATAGGACCTCTCTTTGACCCATCGGGCTTCACCATCGTGAAGGTAGAGTCTATCAAAGACGCAGCTGCACCCTCGCTAGCCGATCCAGAAGTGCGTGAAAAAGTTGATGCCGCTGCCCGCCGCCGCAAGAGCGAAACAAACTACCGCATCTGGGTGGAACGTCTAAAGAAGGATGCCATCATCCGCAAGCACGTTTAAACGTCGCTCCATATCAATTACACAGAAAGGTCAGGAAATAAAACCCTGACCTTTTAAATATAAAAAAACTCATTCACATTTTTGCACAAGCAGCATATGGATTATTTTAAAGAAATCAATGACCTGAAAAATAGCGTCGACGCCGATCTGAAAGAATATATCATTCGTTTCTGCGCCCACTGCTTATTACCAGTCGCTGAATACGATATTCTCAAGCTATGCAAGCAGCAGAAGTGGACAGCGAAGAAAGCAAAACGCCTCATCGAAGAACTTTTGCTAGAGAATCGCTTAGAGGAATACAGTCGCACTCGTGAGACCCATTACTGCCTCCCCTTCGAAGACTACCCCCGCTATTTCCAGTACGAATCCGTACTGGAATATGATAGCTTTAATGCTCTCATCACGCGTCTTGATAATAATTTTAATAGTATCAACTCGATGCGAAGCTATCTTTTCAGATACGCAAAAAAAAGCTCCAGCGTACCCGCGGAGCTGCACCTCTATGGACCTCGTACTATTTTCTTTACCATCACAATCGCCTTCATGCTCACGAGTGAGCGCTGGCATCCCGTACTCAACGCCTTAGACGAGAAAGAAAGATCACTCTATCTCAACCAGATAGCCATCTACGCAGAGGTATACGATAGCGGTGTGAGCGTCGTCGAGAGACTAGAAAAAATACTCAATAGCAGGAAACTCACAGCCGATAGTCGCGCGTCAGTCAAGTCTATACACTATCACCTCACTCATTGCTTACAAGGTGACATCAGCGCGCCCCCTCCACTACTGCCACATTGTGCCTATAGTTTCTATGCGCACGCGCTCCACCATCAGTACCAGGGAAACGCCGCGAAGGCCGTCACCCTTTATCAGAAAGGACACAAGATAGAGCAGCAGCTCTTTGCATGCCTTCTCAACGATCCGTGCGATAGCTACTCTCCTCAGAGCACCTTCTACGCACTGATGTACCACATCGCGCTGAGCCAAGATCACAGAGTAAGTGGTGCTAGGAAACTCGATTCCATCAGTTTTCACTACTTCTTTAGCTCAGTGGGAAGTAGACACATCCCCTCCATGCTATTCATTCTACAGCGAGAGGAGAACACACGTACACTCAAGAAAATCATCGCAGAATTCAAAAATATAGTTTTACAGCTCAGCTCTATACAATTCACACTTACTGTATTCATCATGAATCACTACAAGCTCATGAATGTATCAGAGGAATGGGAGCAGCAAGCCGTCAATACCATGCGAGAGCAGAACTGGCTACTCCTCCTGCTAGAAGCGAGCACGGCTACACCAAGCCTTCAAGAGGAACAAGAATCACTCATCAAGCAACTCAGGCTCAGCCCGATTCTAAAAAAGCACGTTATACTAGAACCTTGGCAGCGTAAGCTCAATGACATAGAGCAACTGCTCAAAACTCAAGCTAGCAGCTCAAAATCTGGCAAAAAGCCCAGCAGCGCAGCCGAGCACCAGCGCATCATCTACCTCGTGGATAGCGCGCAAACCCTCAGCCCCATACTCCAGAAGAGTAAAGACGGCGAAAAGTGGAGTAAGGGACGCTCCATCGCGCTGAGCCGCATGGCAAAGGGCAATGTAGAAGGCATGAGCAGCGTAGACCAAGCCGTCGCCCTCACCATCACGCAAAGCAGCTACTGGGGTGGTAGCGGATATGATCTAGACTCGCCAAGCAGCTACGCCGCGCTCATCGACCATCCCCACATCTACCTTGAGAGCAATCGCGACATCTCCGTACAGGTAAAGCTCGATAGTCCCTATCTGGAGATTAAAAAGACGAGCAAAGGCTACAAAGTAAAGAGCAATGTCTGCCCTGAAGATAATGAACTACTCATCCTAGAACGGCCGAGTGACACACTGTTTCATGTCTACAAACTCAGCAGCATCCAGCGCGATATTCTCAAACTTTTCGCAGAAAACGACAGCTATCCCCTCGCTGCTGAAGAGCAGCTGCGCGAGCTCATTAACAACATCGCAGGACTCATCACCGTCCACTCTGATTTGATTAAAGAAAGCGCACAGCTGAGCAGCAGAGAAGGCAGCGCGCGCATCACCGTCCAGATACTCCCCATGGTCGATGGTGTGAAAGTCGAGCTCTTCAGCAAGCCACTTGAGCAGTCGCCCCCTTACTTCAAGGCGGGGAAAGGCATTCAAAACTGCATCGTCCCAAGCGAAGAGGGGCAAATAGCCGTCACCCGTGATCTCAAAACAGAACGAGCAAACTACAGACAAGTCAGAAATATACTCCGCGAGGTCGCTGATGACAGCTACGTCGAAGACAGCCTCATCTTTGATGAGCTCTACGACTGCCTAGACCTGCTGGAACGACTTCAAGGCATGGACGATGTACTACGCATAGAATGGCCTAAGGGCGCGCGTCTCAAGATACGCGGGCAGGTGGACTTCTCGCAGATGCAGCTATCGACCCGCAGCCGCGGTGAGTGGTTTATGATAGATGGTGAAGTCCACGTCGATGAGCAACTCCAGCTCAGCTTCGCCGATCTGCTTAAATACAGCCGCGCCCATCAGGGACGCTTCGTCGAGCTAGAAAAAGGAGAATTCATCGCCCTGAGCGAAAAGCTACGTAAAAAACTCGCAGAAATCGACAACTCTTTACAGAGTAACAAAAAAGACGAACTCCAGATCTCAAAGTTCAGCAGCTCGCTGCTCTCCGACCTAGAGGACCAGGGCAGCAGCCTGAGTGCAGATCGCCAATACAAGAAACTCCAGCAGCGTATCGAGAAGGCCTACAGCCAGCAGATCAGCATCCCCACCACCCTCACCGCTCAGCTACGTGATTACCAAGTGGAGGGTTACGAATGGCTCAGCCGCCTCGCCTCATGGGGTGCAGGTGCGTGCCTAGCCGATGACATGGGACTAGGCAAGAGCGTGCAGTCCATCGCCATTCTATTGGATCGCGCCGCTCAGGGTCCCTCGCTCATCGTCGCGCCCGCGTCCATCATCCATAACTGGCGACAGGAGATCACGCGCTTCGCCCCCTCACTGCGCTGCCAGCTCCTCCACGAGAGTGAGCAGCGTGAAGAGGTCATCGAGAAGGCTGGTCCCTTTGACATCGTCATCACCACCTACGGTCTCCTCAACCGCGTCTCTACTGCCCTCAAGGAAAAGTCATGGAACGTGCTTCTGCTCGACGAGGCTCATAATATCAAAAACCGCGACACAAAGAGCTCGAAGACCGCCATGTCACTACAGGGTGAGTTCCGCCTCGCACTCACGGGTACTCCCGTGCAGAACCACCTCGGTGAGATATGGAATCTCTTTAACTTCACGAACCCTGGCTTACTTGGAAGCTTCGAGAAGTTCACCCAGAAGTTCATCATCCCCATAGAAAAGGATAAGAACCGCGCCACCCAGCAGCAGCTCAAGCACATCCTTCAGCCCTTCCTTCTACGCCGCACGAAAAGCGAGGTACTCGACGAGCTCCCCGCGAAGACCGAGATCGTCCACTACGTCGAACTCTCCGCTGAGGAACGCGCCATCTACGAAAACATACGCCAGCGTGCTATCCAAACGCTAGAACAAGGAGAACTCACCCCCATCCAGACGCTCGCCGAGATCACCAAGCTACGTCAAGCCGCCTGCCATCCGAAGCTCGTCGACGACACGCTGAGTATCACGTCCTCAGCGAAGCTCACACGCTTAGCAGAGATCGTCAGCGAGCTCATTGAGAACAAGCATCGCGCTCTCGTCTTTAGCCAGTTCACCAGCTTCTTAGCGCAAGCCATCCGCCTACTTGACGCACTGAAGATCCCCTACCTCTACCTCGATGGGCAGACGCCTGTCAAGCAGCGCGCGCAGCTCGTCGAGCAGTTCCAGCGAGGCGACACGCCCCTATTCCTCATCAGCCTCAAGGCAGGGGGCACAGGACTCAACCTCACAGCTGCGGACTACGTCATCCACCTCGACCCATGGTGGAATCCCGCCATCGAAGACCAAGCCTCAGACCGCTCCCACCGCATGGGACAGACACGCCCCGTCACCATCTACAAAATCATCGCCTCACAGACGATAGAAGAGCGCATCCTTGAGATGCATAAGAACAAGAAAAGCCTCTCTGACGCCCTTCTTGAAGGCGGGAATGTATCCACAAAACTCACGAAGAAGGAGATACTCAAGCTCCTCGCGGACAATCTTAGTTAACTAGAGGGCACCTCTTGCTTCTACAAGCAAACATAGAACCTGTCTGTTATTTATTCATACTATTTGAACTTCGATTGCACAGGAAAAAAAGCAACATAGAAAAACAGCCGCCAACAAAGCATGATAACATATCAGCTTGAGCATCCCATACATCGCCTTGCGCTCCAACAAAAGTCAAACCAGTACTTTCCTCAGTATAAAGAATGCACAGCCACTCAAATATTTCATACATTGCTGCAATCCCCATAATCAAAGCTAGCTGAAATAGAAAGGCGATATGGAGTTTATGAAACCAATGCTTCTTAAGTGCAAAATCAATCAAAGGATAGACAAAGCAACCACATAAAAAATGACCCAACCTATCATAATAATTGCGAGCTAGCCCTAAGTAATTCGAGATGCTTTCTCCTATAGGCACATTCTGGAAAGTATAATGTCCCCCGATAGTGTGAATAACTACACCCAAGCAAATAATTGAGTAAGAAATTTTACTTAATCTTAAGCCTTTTGTATATTGATATATTACTACAGCTAAGACGACCCATACGGTAATATTTTCCATCCACCATGCTGTTTTATAAACAGGATTTATTGATAAATAGGCACAAATAGAACCATAGGCAAGCAGCAAGGCCTTTTCGTAGTTCATAAATGAAGAAATATTATCCACGTACGCCTATAATTAATATATACTTACGTACGTGGATATGTCTTAAGCCTTATTTATATTGACCAGTTGAAGAGCTGTATGATTGAGGTTTACCTCCACCTCCTGTCTTCTTTGGATCGCAACTTGATAATGCCCCAATAGCACATATAGCACCTACTATCATTATTATTCTTGTTTTCATGATTATGTTTATTCTGGAATATTTTGAGGGATTCCACCCCTATTTCCGTTCCTTATTGGATCGAAAAACTGCATATTACAGGTGTGTCCCACCTTATACAATAGAATTCCCGTGATTTATCAGTGCTTTAGAAATTGCACACCTCATCAATCCAGATACAGAATCCCCCGTTGCAGCAGCAAGCTTCTTAATCTTCGCAGCATCATGCTTGTCAAATGCAACTGTGCATTTATGTTTTAGACAAGCTACCTTCTGGGTGTGTCCAACCTTGTGTTGTTTAGCTTTTTTTGTCCTGCGTTTCATTGCTCTTTTTCTGGAGTAGGTTTATGTTGCTTTTGATTAACCAACGCTAAAGTTGCTTGTCTAATGAACTCGGTTCTGGTTATCCCCATCTTTTGAGCAACTTCATCAATTTGAGCCAGCTCATCTTTCGACAAAGTCACTCCAAATTGTTTTTTATTTGATGCTCGCTGGTTTGGCATGAAATTAATATAACAGGTTGGACACACCATGTAAATAATAAACTTTCAACAAAATTATTTAAGACGGTGAATTGCAAGAATAAATGCTGTACATAAACAATGTTCTTTAATACCGTTTTAGGCTACGTTCTTATAAAGGTAAACTGTTGAACTAACAATACAGCGGTATTACCGTTGAAGAGTTTTCGTGGGTAGTTGCACATCTATCAGCTAGTACCTTTTCCCTCAACTAGTCTGCCAAATAAAGATGTTTTCAGACTAAACAAAGACCTGAACAGGATTTCTGCTCAGGTCTTTGTTGAAATGTATGTAAACTGTGCTTCAGCCTTTCTTCAACGCGCGGCGTGCGCGAACACCTGCTGCGAGGATATCGAATATTTCCTTCGTACCTTCCCAGTCGATGCAGGCATCAGTGATACTAACACCGTACTCGAGTGGTTCTCCGGGGACGCACTTCTGGCTGCCGCAGCCGATGTTACTCTCGACCATGACGGAACCGATGTATTCATCTCCAGCGGCGAGCTGGTCGGCGACGCTCTGCGCGACAAGAGTTTGCTCTTCCCAGCGCTTATTGCTATTGCCGTGTGAGCAGTCTATCATGATGCGGTTTGAGATGCCAGCCTTCTGCTGGAGCTCCCACGCGTTCTTAACGAAGTCTGCACTGTAGTTTGGTCCCTGTGTCGAGCCACGTAGAATGGTGTGACAGCACTCGTTACCTTCTGTGGAGACGATGGCTGAGACTCCCTGCTTCGTGACGGAGAGGAAGCTGTGCGGGCTCTGTGCTGAGACGATGCCGTCTACGGCGATCTGTACGCTGCCAGTTGTGCCGTTCTTGAAGCCTATGGGCATGGACATGCCACTGGCGAGCTCACGATGCACCTGACTTTCTGTCGTGCGAGCTCCGATAGCACCCCATGAGATGAGATCGGAGACGTACTGAGGCGTGATCACATCTAGGAACTCTGTCGCGGCAGGGATCTTCATCTCTCCGAGACGGAGCAGGAGACCGCGAGCCATGCGAAGACCAGAGTTGATATTAAAACTATTATCCATGAATGGGTCGTTAATCAACCCCTTCCAGCCTACTGTCGTGCGTGGCTTCTCAAAGTAGACACGCATGATGATGAGCAGGTCGTCGCTATACTCTTCGCGAGCTAGGAGGAGTCGCTGCGCATAGTCAATCGCTGCTACTGTGTCGTGGATGGAACAAGGACCTACCATGACCGCTAAGCGGTCATCTTCATGCTTGATGATGCGTCGCAGATCTTCTCGCGTGTCATAGACCACCTTGGAGACTTCCTGACTAGCAGGGAAGTCTTCCATGAGGATGGCAGGCGAGATGAGTGCCCGTATGTCTTTAATGCGGACGTCGTCCGTGATAAAGTTCTTCATTATTTACTTATCGTTTTCCATGAGTACACGTTGTCCTCGATGGATTCTTTATAGTCGGCTGCTGCATCAGCGGCTGCCGCGTTGGTTTTGCGGTTGCCACGCGTTTGACGTGATCCGCGGCTGTTAGCAGGCTTTCTGCTAGCAACTTGTGGTTTACCCTCTTCGTCAGGACCAAGAGAATAAACGATGCACTGTTTTCCTGAGAAGTCTCCAGTGAAAGGATCGATAGCCCCCTTGTTGCTCTCCATGTTCATGGAAAGGACGACACCATAGGCAGAGCCCCATGGGTCAAAGAGACCGAGTTCGCCAGATGGGTTTTGGAAGAGTCCACCGGAGGCACTGTCTTGTAAATCTGATGCAAGGTACTGATTACGCTCAGAGTTGATGCGGTCATCACCCTTTTCACGGTTCGTGAGGATAGCGAGGAAGTCGCCATCATTTCCGCCATCCATGGTCATGACATACTCGTCATCTTCATTAGGCTCTATAATCATGTCATTAATAGGGAGCATACCATTGTAGTCGTCGCCAAATCGCTTGACAGCTTGGACGATGTCAGCACCTTGCTTACGTGCGGTGGAGACTCGAGCCTTGTCTACGGCACTCATGATGGCAGGATAGCCGATGGCTGCCAATGTGCCAAGGATGGCAATAACGATAATAAGCTCAATGAGCGTGAAACCTTTTCTTGTGAGATGGAGAGTTGAGTATTTCATTACGCGAACATATTAGCACAGCTACCTAGAATCAGGCAAGTATGAAATGAGGCACAGAACAAGAATATGACCGATTATTTATTTACGTTAGATAAAAAAAGATTAGAGCATTCTAAGCTTCTGTTATCTACTAGGTCACGGATTTATCTTGTCGCCAGTGATATATGTGTGTATGATTGTCTGTATGCAGGAAGCGACGAATTTACTGATTTCTGAGAGCCGAGAATATCTCGAGCAATTGCGCAAGACACCCAGCCTCTCCGCTGATTTTCAGCAGCTAGCATTACGCCATGCGCGTGAACTCGAACGCAGCATCAACCGCTTCGATTCGAAGCTCATCCTCATGGCGACCATAGGGTCTGTGAAAAGTGGAAAGTCCACGCTGAATAATTGCTTAGCGCGTCGCGACCTCTGTGCCACAGAGTTAGGTATAGAAACGACACGCTTGCCCCTCATCATTCTCGCCAGCCCTGATGGCACGGAGCGTCTAGAGCTCTACTCGCCTAAGGCGACGCATGAACTCGATGAACAGGAGCTCTTCGAACTCGTCATCGACCACCTGCGCGGCATAGACGGCGAGCCCTTCAAGGAAAAGATCAACCTCGATCGCCGCCCGCTCGAAGCCGAGCACCTCGAAGCATGGGCAAAGGGGCGCACGCAGGCGAACTGCGCCGCGATCTTCCTCGTAGAACCCGACGCACGCCTCTTGCAGTCAGGAATAGCTCTCATCGACATGCCAGGCATGGATGGACTGCAATCAAACTGGCATGACGAGAAGTTACACGCATGGATGAACCGCAATGCGGACTACTTCCTCCTCGTCCAGAGCAGCTTCGCCGCCCTCACCCCAGATACGCGCCATTACCTCAAGCAGGCGATGGAGCAGTCGCCGCGCCCTATCCGCGTCGTGCAGAACCGCATCGAAGCCCAGTTTTGGAAGAACAGCGAAGGGCTAAATGAGGATCAAAACCGCCAGCAGAACAACACAAAAAAAATCCTCGGCGACATCCTGAAAAAAATCATCCCCAGTAGTTCCATGAATGCAGGGCTCGCCTGGTGGCAGATAGATGGCAAGCGCGATATCACGACGGATTCCCACCTTAATGATCTCGAATCCGACATTCTCAACGACCTCAGCGACAGCGAGCACATCCTCGCGAAGAACTCACTAGATCACCTACATAAGACGCTGGAAGACATAGACAGCAGTCTGAAAAATCAACAGAAGAGATCCGAAGACCACCTCTCGCATCTCCATCAGCTGGAAAATCAGGTCAAGCTCCTGATGGACAAGTCGCAGCTACGCGATGCGATCGAAAATCAGAACCTCTTTGAAGGAAGGCTTCGCAGCAAGTACCTCGCCGATGAAGCGAAGGAAAATCTCAATCGCCGTCTTGATCTCATCCTCGACATGAACCTCGACGGCTACTTCCCACAGGAGTGCTTAGAGCGCAAGCAAACTGGTGAAGACCTCAACCGCATTCTTAGCAAGGTCGAGCAAGACCTAGGCGAGCTCACCGCGGAACAGGAAACGCATGTACTCGCCCCTGAAAAGTACTGCGAGCTCAGTGAGCTAGAAAAGCAGAAACTCACCAGCTGCGCCAGCATCCTCAATCGCCGCGACGTCGAAGACATGAAGAACGACCTCATCACTTCCATTCTCGAAGCATGGGTGAATATTCCTCTGAATTGCGCTCCTGTTGAGCTCGGCAAGCTCGAAGAGCGTAAGATGCTAGGTATGATGGACAGGCGCTATAGCTATCAGGATGTCGTCCACAAATGGCGTAGCGCGGGACGCAATACCATCGCAAAACGACTCAGCGACTGGCACGATCTCGTCAATGAGCAGTTCAACACCTTCATCAGTGCCCGCATCGACGCGCTTGAGAACTGCCTCAATCTGGAATGGGCGCGCTACCGCAAGGCGGAGCAAGTCACGCAGACCACCCTGCAGGCGAACCAAGACATCGCGCAAATAGAAATCCTGCGCGCGAAGCTCAATCCCGTGCTGCATCACGCGCGTCAACTGCGCGCGAGCAAGTGAACACACATCAGATGAGTGAGCGACCTAGCGAATCCCCCTCCTGATGAATCCATTCTGAGAATCGATGAATAGGTGGGGCATCAGCCCACTGCTCTGAATCAGGCAATGTACCCTTGGGGTAGGCTAAATTCCCCGCGAGTAGCGATGCGAGCTCTTCGCTTTCGAACAGCTTCGCTCCGCCAGATAATCGGGCTAGAAAACGCGCTGAAGTCGCAGCTACCCAGCGTGGCATGGGAAGTACAAGCCTGTGGCGCAGCTCCATCGCCTCAATGAGCAGCTCTGTGGTCTCGCGCAGGCTCAGACATTCTTTCCCCACGGCGGCATAGACATTCCACGGCTCACTAGCATCGCGGGCAGCCTCCGTCACCACCATCTCAGCAAGGTCACGCACATGTAGAGGATGAATCAGTGCCGTGCCATCTCCTATCAGACCTGCTATAGGACTGTATCGCAAGCACCAAGCCCAGTTATTCACAAGAACACTCTCCCGCGCACTATCACCGAAAAGCATAGCTGGCCGCAGCACACTACAGGGAATATCTAGCTCTCGCAGAAGCTGCTCCACACGCCCCTTACGACGGAAGTAAGGAAGCTCACTCTTCACATCTGCATGAGCTACGCTGATATGCACGATGCGCTTGACACCTGCTCTCTTAGCCGCGCTGAAAAGCTCGCGACAGTGATTCTCCGCGGTCTTCGTTGCATCCTCTCCTTCCACAGGGCGACGCCAATAGGTATTCACAAAGACATCGCAGCCCTGCATAGCCTCTTCTATTCGCCCGACCTTTTGCGGATCTTCCCAGTCGAAAAGACTGATGGGGATATTAAGAATATTCTCGCGCTGTAGTGAACGCGCTCCATCAAGGGATCTCAACTCCCAGCCACGCTCTTGGGCCAAAGCCGCGATATATCGCCCACTATAAGCAAGAGCCCCAGTTATAATCATTCGCCTTGTCATACTACTTAGACAAAGCAAAACTGCTCTCCGTTGCTTTTATTATCAGTATTACTATAACAACTACTACGCGCGGACGAAGTCATAGTTCATCCCCTCAGACTGCTGCTCCTTCTGGAGCTTCTCTATGAAGTTCTTCTCAGCCGATCTCAGCAGATCTTCCTGCTGAGCCTGCTTATAGGCCTCTTCATCGAGGGCATTCTGGGCTCGCATGCGGTCGACATCGTTCACATTGTTCCACCACCCGTCTTCTTCTTTTAACTCACGAAGCTCGATGCGCTCGCAGGCGACAATCTGCCCGTCAGCATGGTGGACAATGGCTTGACTAGGCTTAAACTCATACTTAATCTTATTGAGATTCACCCCAGCGAGGACACGGTAAGTGGCTTCTAGGTCGATAGACTTCGTGCTACCTCCCCATGTGGTCGAGTACTTGTAGCTCACGTGAATCTCGCGGCTAGCCGTGACAGCCATCCACTCTTCGTCAATAGAGCCATTAATGATGTGAACCACTCCTGACTCATCCTGTGACCGGAAGAAGTTCTTCGTCCCTTCACTGAAATCGGAGTACGCGCGCTCAACGAGGGCAACTCCACGGTCGACGACATTAATCACCGCATCTCCCTGATCTTGCACTCTTGACGAGCAGTAAGTCACAGACGCGATGCTTCCAAGCGAGACGAGCGTGAGCATGCCCCACACCCACTTCTTCGCCTTGAGTTTATCGGATATAGTCATTACAGCATCTTGAAGATACGCCCCTCACGACGAGAGAGAGGAGCGCCCTTCTCGCCCTTACGGTAGCCGACAATCACGTGTTCTACCCCTTCGTAGGCCTCGCCCACGCCGAGACGGCGCAGCAGAGCCTGCCCATACTCGCTTTCGAAGGTTTCCTTCGCGCGGGAAATACAAGCAGCACCGAGGTCGAGCGATTCCGCCGCATGCAGCATATTCATGACGCAGCTCATCGCATCGAGCTTATAGGTATGCAGACCCGTCGGGTCGGAAAGCACTGCGATGAGCGTAGGCGCGCCAAAGAAGGCGTCAGGGCCTTTCTTTGCCCACAGTGCCGTGTTAATCTTAGATAGCTCACGGATGACCTCGGGATCTTGGATGGCGATGAAGATGGGCAGCTGCTTATTCATGCCACTAGGGGCGTAGAGTCCAGCTTCGAGTATAGCATCCAGCTGCTCTGCCGTGATCTGATCAGGCAGGTAGCTTCTGCAGGAGCGACGTGATTTTATAGCATCTAGGATGGCGTTCATATGTTGATTCCAGTATATAACAAAATGAAGAGTGTAATCAAGTACAAAGCGAGTCTGTACTTGATTACACTCTGAAACTAACCCATTACGGAAACATTACGAAATTAGTCCGTGCAGAATAGAAATCTCAAAAATGAGCAAAACAGCACGCCTTTTACTGCATTTTTGCGAGAAGATACCAGCGGATGACGCACCTACTACTGACTTTTCACTCATATTTTGACTGCTTTCTATTTATTATAAGAAGATGCTAAAGAGGTATCCTGTTGCGATGGCGATACCGATGACGCAGAAGACGAAGGCGAAGACCATCTGCTTCTTGAATATCGCGCTGAGAAGGGATACTTCAGGTATGCTAGCGCCAGCACCGCCGATGATGAGGGCGACGAGTGTACCGAGACCTACACCCTTTTGCGTCAGGATATCAGCGATAGGAATCATCGTCTCTGTGCGGATGTACATAGGAATACCGAGGAGAGCAGCGGCAGGCACTGAGAAGATCTCATTCGCACCAGCAAACTGGGAAAGGAAGTCAGCAGGGATGAAACCATAGATGAATGCACCGATACTAGCACCTAAGATGAGGTAGAATAAGACCTTGTTAAACAGACCGACAGCATCCTTCATCGCATAGCCCGAGGCCTTTAACTGACGTGTGAAAAATGAACCTTTAATATCCTGATAACGTATCTCCTCAGGCGCGTCGCAGCAGGAACTAGAAGAATCAGCAGCGGATGTACAGCAGCTTGCGGGTGACTTATCTGTGTTAGCGACCTTAATGAATCTGTCAAATTTCTTCATATCTAGAATGTAGCCTACGACGACTGCGATGGTGAATGCCATCCCTGCATACATCACTGTCGGAATGACACCGAAGAAGGTGAGGAAGAGGACGATGATAGCGGGATTCAGGATAGGAGATGTCAATAGGAAGGACATCATGCCTGCGAAGGGAGCTTTACTCTTGATGAGTCCCATAAGCATGGGGATAGTCGAGCAGGAGCAGAAGGGGGTGATAGAGCCGAGCAGACCACCGAGGAAACTGTTCAACCACTTCGATCGAGTTGTAAGCGCGCGCTGTATCGTCTCCTTGGGGATGTAAATCTGTAGCAGTGCCACAAGATAGCTGATGAAAATAAAGAGAACAACAAGCTCCGCCATCAAGAAGATGAAGGTACCTATCACACCAGCCGCCCCCGCGTGCGCTATGCCGAGGAAGGACAGAGCGTTGTACACGGCATCAATAAGCGAGTTTTGTATTTCTTGCATATTTTAATTTATATATTTAGATTTATCGATATGTAAAACTAAAAAAATTAGCTTTTTTCTTCGGCTGTCAAAGAGAGTATGGCTTGCGCTGCCTGCTGCATCACCTCATCGGATATGCTGTAGTACATCCACCTACCCTCTTTTCGAGGAATGACAAGACCAGCGTCGCAAAGGATTTTCATATGATGCGCGAGTGTAGACTGAGCAATGGAAAGATCGCTCCCTATATCGCAAGCACAGGACTCCTTCGACTTCAAGTACTCTAAGATCTGAAAACGGCTTTTGTCGCTCAGTGCTTTGAATACCTTTACTGCATTGTCTCCTGTCATGTGTGAAATGATATTAATCGATATATCTAAGTTTGTCAATATGTAAATTTATTTTCATATCAAAAAAATCTCTGACAGGCATGTAAGGGATCCCATCAGAGATAGTATGATAGCTATTATAGATGCTTAGATCTCTTCGTTATAGCACTTCAGATACAGAGCTTCGAGATCTTCTACCGTGACGCTGCGTGGGTTACCACCTGTACAGGCGTCGGCGAGTGCCTGCTGCGCGAGCTTAGGTATGTCTGCTACTTGGAAGGCTGTGTCCTTCAGCGCAGGGATGTCGAGCTTGCGGCAAAGATCCATGATGGCGTTTACAGCGCATGTAGCAGCCTCTTGCTCACTAAGTCCTGTGATGTCCTTTCCGAGTGCCTCTGCTACCTTCGCGAACTTAGCAGGGCATTGCTCTGCGTTAAATGCTTCGACGTAAGGCATGAGAATAGCATTCGCAACACCGTGGGCGATGTCGTACTCAGAGCCTAGCTGGTGTGCCATGGAGTGCACGATACCGAGTCCAGCATTCGAGAAGGAAAGACCTGCGATGTAGGAAGCCCATGCCATCTTCGTGCGTGCTTCCAGATCGCTACCGTCTGCGACAGCTTGCTCCAGAGACTCGCCGATGAGACGAATGGACTCATAACTCAGCACGTCAGATAGACCGAATGCGCCAGCCGTCACATAGGACTCTACGGCGTGGCAGAGTGCGTCGAGCCCCGTGGCAGCTGTCGTGCCCTTAGGGACACTGAGCATGAGTTCTGGGTCATTGATGGCGACGAGAGGGAGGCTGTTCGGGTCGACCATCACCATCTTGATCTTACGGATTTCGTCTGTAATGACGTAATTGATCGTCACTTCGGAGGCAGTACCAGCTGTCGTGTTTACAGCGATGATGGGTGTGCCACGCTTTGTGGATTTTTCTATACCTTCGTAATCGCTGATAGACCCGCCATTTGTAGCGAGGATAGCAATAGCCTTTGCGCAGTCCTGTGGAGATCCACCACCCAGTGACACGATGGCGTCGCAGCCTTCGTTCTGGAAGACGGCTAAGCCGTCCTCGACATTCTTCATCGTAGGGTTAGGGACAGCTCCGTCATAGATGACGTAAGGAATATCAGCGGATTTCAGCACCGCTTCGATCTTCGCAGCCACGCCGAACTGCACGAGTGGTGCATCGGTGACGAGGAGGATTTTCTTCCAGCCTCGCTTCGTGACTTCTGTTGAGATGTTCTGGATGGCACCTGGTCCCACAAAGTTGAGCTCAGGCCAGTAGATACGTACGATTCTATTCATAGTTATAAAGAATGATGGGGGATGCAAGATGCTGACTTCATGCCGCAACTCTTACGAAGATGCTATATTAACAAATCCATTATCAGGCTGCAAGCACTTTTGTCATACATCATATCTAGTAGCCGTATTGCTTTTTCTTCAAACTTAGACAGAAGAATGCAAACACGAGACCTAGGGATTCCGCCACTGGGATGGCGTACCACAAGCCCTCACTACCCCAGATGAGAGGAAGCAAGAGGATGCCCCCACCCAAGAAGATGAGCGTACGAGCCACCGCGACGAGAGCGGAGAAGAGCCCATTACCCAGAGCTGTGAAGAAGGCCGATATATAAATTCCAAATCCCATGAGCAGATAACCGAGCGAGAAGCTATAGAAACCCTCCTGCGCTAGCTTATACACCGCACTCCCCTCCATCGCGAAGATCGCGAGGATGTCATCGAGGCAGAGTAGAGCGACGACATAAGTGAGCACGGCGATACAGCCGATGCAGAGGAGTCCACCGCGCCTGATGCGCTGAAGCATAGTCTTATCCCCTCTACCATACTGGTAGCTAACGATGGGTGCTATACCGTCAGAGAATCCGAGCGTGATGGAGACGAAGAGAAATTGCAGGTAGAGCACGATAGAGAGCGCGGCGACGCCAGTTTCTCCATAATACTTCATGAATCCGAGGTTGAACAGATAGGTACTCACCGACATGGATAAGCTGGTCGCCATCTCGGAGGAGCCGTTGTAACAGATACGTCCGAACTGACGAAGATTGAGCTTAGGGCGAGTGAATTTCAGCACGCTCTTATCATTCAAGAAAAAGTAAATGAGTCCGCTGATCGCGGGTATACACGCACCGAGGCTCGTCGCGTACGCAGCACCACTGATGCCCCAGTTCCACTCAACGATGAACAGATAATCAAGGAGAACATTACAAATACCAGCAGCGAAGACGAGACAAAGCCCCAGCCCTGGTCTCCCCGCGGTGACAAAGAACATCTGAAAGCTCATCTGCACCATCTGCACTGGCGCGAATAGCATCAAAGGAATGATGTATGCGCGGCTCATGTCACGCTGCGCTTCAGAGCATCCGACGATATCAAGGATAGTCTCCACGCCCAGAATGGCACTCAGTCCTAGCGTCAGACCGAGTCCTATCTGTATGCACACCAGCATGGTGAAGCTAGCCCGAGCCTTCTGAGCCCGCCCCTCGCCCATAAGCTTCGCCACGTAGGCGCTACCGCCGACGGCAAGCATGAGCGCAATGGCCTGCACCGCGCCGAAGGCGGGATAAACCATGTTCAGCGCAGAGAGCGCGACAGCACCCACATAGCGGGAGACGAATATGCCATCGACGACGACATAGCTCGCCAGTACGAGCATGGTGAAGATGGTGGGCAGGGAGAAGCCGAGGAGCTCGCGCTTGCTGCGCCCGAGATTCAATGGGTGGTTCATAAATCTATGTTAAGTTTAAGTTGCAGATTATTTAAGAAGCTGTTTGTGCATGTGATGAGCTGCTTTGCTTGCTGCTCGCCCATGGCGTCTAGTGCGTCCTGCTCCGCTTGGTGCAGTGTTCCGACGACTTCCGTGCGCCGCTGCCTCCCTTTCTCTGTCAGGAAGACTAATTTACCGCGTGCATCGTCAGGATTCGGCTCAAAGGTGATTTCACAACGCTGCTCCATCTCCCGAAGCATCCCCGTGAGTGTTTGCTTCGGGATGCGGCAGCTCAGCGCTATATCACGTGGACTCACACCCTTCTCAAGCTGCATAAAATCAAACATCAGGAGCTCGTTAAGTGATATTCCCTGCGACTTAGCCCAGCAGCCATAGAAATACTCCCACTTATGCGCCATGCTCATCAAGTCGTGATGCAGTGCGCTTCTTTCTCTCTGTTCAAGCGTGTTCATGCGAACAGTATAGTACGAAATCGTACTATATGGAAGACATTTTTTCTGTTTGACAAATTTCCTGCCAAATTAGCAGCTGCTAATTTGGCAAGATCCCCTTCAGCAGCTTCTCTCTATAATCTGCGATACGCTGCATCTGGCCAGGTATATCAATACGCTGAGGACAGGGAGGCGTACAGAGTCCGCAACCTATGCAGTGCTGGGCTTGGCGTAGCTTCTCCACCTTACGGTCATAGCCGAAGAGGAAGGCATCGCGGGCTTCATTGTAGCTGCTGCTGCGCTCTGTGCGCTCGACTGTCCCGTTGTTCACACACTGGTTATAATGCGTGAATGTACCGGGGATGTCGATGCCATAAGGACAGGGCATGCAGTACTGGCAGGCGGTGCAGGGGACGGTCTTCGAGTTCGCGATGCTGTTTCCTATGCGCTCAAGTAGTTCTACTTCAGGACTAGTGAGCGCGACGAGTGGGGAGAAGGTTCGCACATTCTCCTTCAGGTGATCCATCACTCCCATGCCGCTGAGCACGCTGAGTACATTCGGGAAACTCGCGGCGTAGCGGAAGCCCCATGAGGCGACGCTGCGCCCTGGGTCGAGCGCGTCTAGCTCCTCGATGAAGGCATGAGGCACGGTCGCTAGACGACCTCCGAGCAGAGCCTCCATAACGAGAACAGGAATCCCCTTCTCTGTGAGACGCGTGTAGAGGTACTCAGCATCGCGGGCTTCGCCTCCGTGGGCGTTTTTCCAGTCACCTGAATTAAAGGTGGTCGCGTTCTTCCAGTCGACGTAGTTCATCTGGATGAGTGCGCAGTCCCACTGGATGTCCAGAGTGAGCATGTGTTCGAAGATCTCGCTAGAACCATGGAAGGAGAATCCTATATTGCGGACGATTCCCTTCTTTCTGAGCTCCTTGAGGTAATCGAGGAAGCCATTGTCGATGATACGTTCATTCAGCCCCGCAGGTCCCTCCTTTTCCAGCCCGACGCTGTGGATGAGGTAGTAGTCGATGTAGTCGACCTGTAGTCGCTTCATCGAGGTTTCTAGCATCTCCTTCGCGCCTTCAAAGGTGAGTTCGTGGGGGTCGTTGTACTGATTTGAGAGCTTCGTCGCAATGAAGAACTTGTCACGAGGATGTCGCTTAAGCGCGCGCCCTGTCGCCTCTTCTGAGAGTCCTCGCATGTAGCGCGGCGCGGTGTCGAAGTAGTTCACACCATGCTCGATGGCGTAGTCGATGAGCTCATTCGTGCGCTCTTGGTCGATCACATCACCCTTCATAGGCCAGCGCATGCAGCCGTAGCCGAGTAGCCCCACCTTGTCACCAGAGTGGGGATTCGTACGCGTTGTCATAGGCTCGCTGGGCGCGGTGTTATCTCTTCCTCTGCCCTGCGTGAGTGGTGCATCCTTCTCACCGCAGCTACTCAGTGCTCCGACTGTCAGTCCTACCGCACCTGCCGCTCCCGCGAGTTTCAAAAACTCGCGGCGAGGGAGGCGAGAGTAAGCAGATGACTGCTCTTCTTCAGATCTGTTGCTATCCATGAGTTACTTTCTTAAAAGGCTGATGGTGTTTCACCCCTGATCAATTGCTCGCGGAACTGTGTAATGCGCTGCATCTCGACAGGAATATCAATGAGCTGTGGGCAGTACTGCAAGCATTCACCGCAGCCTATGCAGTGCTGAGCTTGACGCAGATTCTCCACCTTACGATCATAGCCGACAAGGAAGGCTTGGCGAGCCTCATTGTAGCTATCACTGCGCTCTGTCTTGTCGAGCACCCCATCATTCACGCACATATTGTAGTGCAGGAATGTACTTGGAATGTCCACGCCATAGGGACAGGGCATGCAGTACTGACAGGTGGTGCAGGGAATGGTACGGAAGTTCGACTCCTCTGCTCCGATCTGCGACATCTTCGCCTTCTGCTGCTCGGAGAGAGGAGCTTTCGCGATGACGGCACCGATGAGTTCGAGAAACTCGCGCTCGGAGCTATTCAGAGGCTTGAGCGGGGAGTAGGTCTTCAGATTATCGACAAGGTGATCCATGTAGGTCATACCGCTGAGCACGGTGAGTACATTCGGGAAGCTACCTGCGTAGCGGAATGCCCATGAGGCGATACTCTGCCCTGGTGCCATGGCTTCCAGCGGTTCGCGGAAGTCCTCTGGCACGGAGGCAAGACGACCACCGAGGAGTGGCTCCATGATGACGGCGGGTATATTACGCTTCGTGAGTTCGCTGTAGAGATACTCTGCGTCAAAGTTTGCGCCCGAGGCGTTCTTCCAGTCCACGTAGTTGAGCTGAATCTGAACGAAGTCCCAGTCGATGTCTAGCGTGAGCATGTAGTCGAAGAGCTCGATACGTCCATGGTAGGAGAAGCCTATATTACGCAGTATCCCCTCTTTCTTCAGCTTCTTAAGCTGCTCAAGCATCCCATTATCGAGGATACGTGCATCCAGTCCCTTGATACCTCCCGTTTCATTGCCTATACTATGGACGAGATAGTAGTCGATGTAGGTCGTCTGTAGCCTCTTCAGGGAGGTATTCAGCATGTTCATCGAGCCTTCAAAGGTGCGCAACTGATCGTTGTTGCCCTGATTCGAGAGCTTTGTGGCGATGTAGTACTTGTCACGAGGATGAGGCTTCAGGGCGATACCAGAAGCTTCTTCCGATAAGGCGCGGATGTAAAAAGGCGCGGTGTCGAAGTAGTTCACCCCATGCTCGATGGCATAGGCGACGAGTTCGTTAGTCTTCTCCTGATCGATGACATCCCCCTTCATGGGCCAGCGCATGCAGCCGTAGCCGAGGAGGGAGACCTTATCCCCCGAGGTGTTCGAGGTGCGGTAGGTCATCTCACCTGTAGGTGCGGTAGGCTTCTTCGCTTTACCTTCTTCGCCGACACCACAGCTGGCGAGTGTTGCAGCGGCGAGGCTCGCACCCGAGAGTTTCAGGAATTCACGACGGCCTGGGCAGCCTGATCTTTGTTCGCAATGTTCGTTTGTAAAAGCGTTCATAGCATGTGTGCTTTGTTCATATGAGAATAAGATTAGGACAGAGGGCGATGATCTATCAGCCCCTCTACGAATATAGCAGCCTGCGGGCGTACTGGGCAGTAGAACTCACAAGCACCACAGCCTATGCACAGAGCATCATTCACAAGTGGCTTCATGGGCGAGTTCGCATCCCCCTTCACCGAAGGCACCATCTTGATCGCCCCCGTCGGGCAGCGACGCGCACAGTGACCGCAGCTCACACCGTCCTTCAGAGAGATACAAGCAGCGTGATTGCACACAGCGCGACCTATCTTCGTGTTCGACTTGTCTGGAACAGAGATAGGCTGGATAGCACCTGTGGGGCACATCTGCGAGCACTCAGTACACTCGGGGCGACAGAAGCCTCGCTCGTAACACATCTCAGGCTGGAGCAGGGTGTCCATCTCGTCGCTAGGGCGCAGCACCTTGTTCGGGCAGTTCACGATGCAGAGCTGGCAGCCCGTACAGCGACGGTAGAAGTTCGACTGAGAGCGTGCTCCGGGAGGCACGATGGGTTCACTGCGCTTGGACGGGAACTTTTCCTCTATCTTGGCGAGACCACCGTCTCCCTTCTTTTCGCGAGGCTTCTTTCCCTTCAGCGTATTCGCGGCGACGACAGCACCAGCGAAAAGGAAGAAGTCGCGGCGGGATTTATCCGCAGTGGGGGCAGCATTCGCATCAGCCTTCGGAGAGAGCTTAACCTTAGCCGCAGCTACAGCTGGTGTAGAGCTCTTACAAGATGACTTGCAGGCGCAGGAGAAGGGATTCACCCACTTCCAGACGATGGCATTCTTACTGCACACCTTCGTGCAGTCCAGACACATCACGCAGCGGCTCGTGTCGATGGCATGATTATTCGCATCGATGCACGCAGCGCGGCACTTGAAAGAGCACTGCTTGCAGGACACACACTTGTCCATATCAATCACAGGACGGAAAAAGGAGAAGCGAGACAGCAGCCCCAGCATCGTCCCTACAGGGCAGATGCTGTTACAGTAGTAACGCCCTTTAAACCATGCGAGCGCGCCGACAATCAGCACAGTCGCACCAGCCATGATGAGGCTAGGATACACCACGATCATCTCAGGGCGATGGATGTAGTCGAAGTTATTCGCCTTAGCGGATCCATCAGCCAGCATATTATTAATAAATATGGCAATAGGCGTCAAGAAGTTTGACACGATACGACCGAAAGCACCGTAGGGATCGAGTGCCGCGAAGACAGCACCTATCCCCGACGCGAGAGCAGCAATGAAGAGCAGCAGCACGCCGTAGCGCAGGATATTATTCGCAGGAGCGTAAGCGAAGGGCTTTCTCTTCGCCTTTTTTGACTTAAAAATTGAAGCCACCCCAGTCACTGCATCTTGCGCAATGCCTAGAGGACAAATCACCGAGCAGTATAATCGTCCGAAGAGAAGAGTCAGCACAATGAGTGCCAGCATCACGCAGACATTCACCGCGAGGAAAGCTGGGAGAAACTGAATCTCTACAATCCAGTGTAGTTGTTTTGTCAGCGCAGGGCTCAAGCATAAAAACAAGAGCGTGACAATGCTAAGACTCGCAGCCGCGAGCAGAAGTCTAAGGTATCGCATAGTATATAGTATCGAGTTACAGCCAGAGACGGTCATCTAGCTTGCTATATACTATAGAGAACATCCCTGTATTTAGTCAATACTAACTCTATATTGTTATTCATTATTGCAAACAGTAAAACATAATACATTTAATATAACATCATAGCAAGTTTTCTTATTAGAGTCATACACATTTAATAAATATAGATTTAAATTTTTTAATCCATCAAAAAAAATAGTAATTCAGTGATTGACATCCTACACATTTTCATTAATATACATCATACAACTTACCCTTACACCACATCATATGAAAATCCCCTTTTTCATCAC
Organism: uncultured Akkermansia sp.; assembly: GCA_964371525.1. Taxonomy (GTDB): domain Bacteria; phylum Verrucomicrobiota; class Verrucomicrobiia; order Verrucomicrobiales; family Akkermansiaceae; genus Akkermansia. The sequence goes on from CAYJNX010000001.1 coordinate 27,753, forward strand.
AGCACACGCCTTGTAACCCTTCCCCGCTTTAACAGAAGCAAGCGGCGGCGAGGACTGCCTCATACGCCACGCAAGCAACTCTGCGCTACAAGGCACGCAATATTTCGCATCGCGATTACTAAAACGAACATACAAAGAGCGGTGATAGCACTATGCTGTCACCGCTCTTTTTATATGGAGCAGAATGAGTCTAGCCCCCACATAATAGCGACAACAGAGCCATATTAGCTTGGATCACAGAAAAATACAGAAAAAAAAATCACACTAATAAAAACGACAAGCTTCTCAGATTTTACAAACAATAAACAAAATCATAATCCTCCATATTACAAAGAGTTAGAGAAACTTACACCCCTTCCCCACATTACATATATTTAATATTATCACACAGAATATATTAAATACAGAATACCAACAAACTATATTCACATACCCTTCATAGGAAATTACACTTGCGCACGATGATACTTTATACTAATATACCTGCATCCAATTCCATCTCTCATCTTGATGAGAACGCATACTATGAAATCCTCACCCTTCATTCTATTCCTAGCAGGCTCACTCCTCTTCGGAGGTAAAACCTATGCAGAAAACCCCTTTGGGCATATCTACGCGGATTTATCCCCAGACATCCCGAAAAATAATGATTTCACAGGTACAGACTTCGACGACTCATCCGCTGTCACCCCAGAAGCACCAGAGATCACTCCCCCCAGCAGCTCGACAAAAGTAACAGACTACGATACCACTGTAAACGGACTTCACGTAATCACAGAGGAAGAAGCACCGCATCTACTATTCGATGAAAGCTTCGTAGATAAAGATTATAACGTTAATATCATAGGCTACGACTCAGTAGACGCAGAGGGAAAAGTCATCGAATCAGCCCTCGATGGGGCAGGACTCTATGGAGGCTTCGCGCTCCTGTATACGAAAGGCTCAGAGCACAACTCTACCATCAGTCTGCAAGGCATCAAGAATTTCCAGAACTTCTCACGCACAAACAGATTCTCTGCAGGTGGAGCCATCTCACTTTTTAACGGCGGCTACCTCGACTTCACCACAGGTGGAGTGGACAACAAAGTTACCTTTTCGAACAACGTCCTCCAGTCCGCAGAAGGCACAACTGACGGTGGAGCCATCTTCATCACAGGCGGTGGGGAGGTATCCGCCATCTACGCCGACTTCATCGGTAATAAGGTACTGACATCCGAGAGCGAGGACTTCCAAGGACCTCAGTATGCACGCGGTGGAGCTATCTACGTAGGTAATTATGACTCTGGCTCGTCTGAGTACGTCCCAGACTCTACAAAGGATTCAAAGATTGGTGATATCTACGGCGACTTTAAGAACAATGAAGCAGGCTATGGCGGAGCCATTTATATAAACTCAAGAGGACACATAGGCAACATCACAGGCAGCTTCGAGAACAACCTCGCTGAAGGCGGTATCCAGCCTGGTGGATCTACAGGTGGCTGTAATGGTGGTGCGATTCGCTCTTACCATGGTAACATAGGCACGATTAATGCCACATTCACGAACAATGCCGCCCACTCCACCGACAGCAGTGCGACGGGTGGCGCGATCTCACTAGAAAGCACGAAAGTAAACGGTGGTTTCTATGGGAACTTCGAAGGAAACGTGGTCTTCTCGGATAACGCAGCAGCCTACGGTGGCGCAGTAGTCGTGAAGGATCAGTCAGGCGGTGAAAATGAGCTCGTGTTCAATAACACAGACTTCATAGGAAATGTCGCTGGCACTGCCCTCGAAGGCGAAGGCAGCGGTCACGTCGTACGTGGAGGTGCTTTCTACATCAAGGACTCGAGCGACGTGGTACTATCTGCCACAGGTAGCGAAGAGCTCCTTATCAGCGGAAACTACACCGTCACAGGTGCCAGCTGGGATAAGAAGACTAACAGCATCACGGAAGACACAGAATCCGTCCGCGACTACAATGCCATTTACTTGGACACCACAGACGGGAAAGCCTCGAAGCTCAGTATGAAGGTAGCAGACAATGCTACGCTGAAGATGGATGACGGCATCATCGGCACTGGGGTGAACAACCAGCTAGTCATTCAGGAAAACTCCAGCGAACGCTTCGGTGTGCAGCTGAATGGCGATATCGGTGTGCAGCACCTCGTCATTGAATCGGGCGGTGTCCTCCTCGGGGAGAATGTCACCCGCGTCGATGGCTCGGTCACGACAGGACGCTTCATTAATGACGCAAACGTCGATGTGAGAGCAGGTGCTGAACTGAAGGGGAACGCTGACAGCCTTGATAACGTGGGTGAAGTAAAGCTCGAAGGCTCTGGTACAGGAGCTGCTGCTGGTACTCTCGAACTCACAGGCGGTACACTATCGGCACATATCAATCAGACTGGCACAGCCGCGACAAAGTCAGGTCACATCCACATCACAGGAAAGACGACCATCGAACTAGATCAGACGATACATCCTGACCGCACGGTCACGAATATCAACGCCGACACCATCAGTATCTACGACACGCTAAGTATCGAAAAATCAACATCCGTCGACGTCGAAACACTCTTCTTCTATGGCTACGACATGCACGACGTAAACAACGGAGGAAACCAAATCATCGCACACACGGAATCTATTCTTAACTTCACCTCCATGGAGCTCTATTTCGGAGAAGCGAATATAGGTGACCACTTCGACCTCATCGTCTATGACAACGACATATTAATGCCAGCCTATGATCTGAATTCCTTTGAAGCGGTGGTATTCTCTGTCTCTGGCAGACTGCTAGAAAGGGACATAGACTACATTGTCTATAACAACGAGACAGGCGGCGTCAGTGTCGAGCTTCTCGTACACGTCACTATTCCTGAGCCAGCTACTGCAACACTCAGCCTCCTCGCCCTCACCGCCCTACTCGCTCGCCGCCGCAGAAAGCAGCAGGCATAAGCAAGCACACCGAAGAGCACAGTAAAAGAGCACACACACCTTTCACTGCCCTCCCCGCCTCAGCGCGCGGAGGGCAGTTCTTTTGAATTTAAAGCACACGCATGAGAGTCCGAAAAAAGATGAAAAAATTGTTAGTTCTACTCCTATCTAACTTTAGGGGATAGTTATTTACGCTTAATTTTCAGCTTGCATCTGGCATAAAATACGTGTAGTCTGTAGTAACACCGAACTCATTACGCCTCCATGTTGCCAGAAGAAAAAGCGAGAATACACATCGACCGCATGCTGAAAGACGCAGGCTGGGCAGTTGTGACGCGCTCAGAATACACGGCATCATGTACGGCAGTAGCAGTCTGCGAAGGCCTACTACAGGGGAATCATGAAGCCGACTACCTGCTCTTTCTTGATGGAAAAGCCATAGGCATCTTGGAGGCGAAAGCCGCCAGCATCAAGCTCGGCGATAAGGTACGCCAGCAAGCCGAGCAGTACACACATCAGCTCCTCGGCTGGTACCCAGCATGGCAGCGTCCCCTCCCCTTTGTCTTCGTATCTAATGGTCGCGAACTCCTCTTTGCAGACCTGCGAGAAGTAACCCCCACCTATAAAGCTATCCCCTTCATGTACTCACCGCGCAAGCTCGTACAGCTCGCAGGGATAGACTCCTACTTCGCCGCCCTCCCCCAGCTCAGCGCCAAGGGACTCCGAGCATGCCAATACGAGGCGATTAACAAGCTAGAAGCCTCCTACAGAGCAGGAGAGAAACGCGCCCTCCTCATCCTCGCCACAGGCGCAGGGAAGACCTTCACCGCATGCACCATCGCCTACAGACTCCTAGCCCACACACCAGCTAGACGCATCCTCTTTCTAGTCGACCGCACAAACTTAGGACGACAAGCAGAAGGCGAATTCGGCTCATTCCGACTCACAGACACAGGAGACTCCTTTAGCTCACTCTACCCAGTGACACGCCTGACAGACGGCGCGATACCAGCAGAGGCGAATGTCGTCATCTCCACGATACAGCGACTCTTCAGCATGCTCACAGGTCAGTTCATACCTGACACAGATGAGAATGACGACGGCGACGGCGAAGAGAGCGGAGTCACCGTAGAGATCCCCGAGCATCTGGAACTCCCACCAGACTACTTCGATCTCATCATCGTCGACGAATCGCACCGCTCTATCTATAGCAACTGGGGAAAGGTACTAGACTATTTCAGCGGTGCACGACTGCTCGGACTCACCGCCACCCCCATCCCTGATACGCTCGCCTACTTTAATGACAACATCGTCTACGAATACTCACTAGAAAAATCCATCCTCGATGGCATCAACGTAGACTACCGCATCTTCCGCATCGAAACCCAAGCCAGCAGCGAAGGCGGCGTGATCAAAGAAGGCGACGAAGTCCTCGAGATCAAGAAACGCACAGGCAGCTCAGCACTCCTCGCCGAAGAAGAAGAACAGCCCTACGGGTCGAATGAACTCAATCGCAGCATCTACAACCCTGCGCAGATGAGAATCATACTCCAGTGCTACCGCGACTCCATCTACACCCAGCTCTTCCCCGAGCGAGAGCCACTCATAGAATACATCCCGAAGACACTCATCTTCGCGCAGAGTGATTTCCATGCGACCCAGATTCTCCACATGGTGCAAGAAGTATTCCCGAACCAGTGCCAGAACTTCGTCCAGAAAATCACCCACAGCTCAGGGAACAGCAACGAACTCATACGCCGCTTCCGCAATGACAAGGACTTCCGAATCGCCATCACAGTGAACCTCGTGGCGACAGGCACAGACATCAAGCCGCTAGAAGTCCTCCTCTTCATGCGCGACGTCGCCTCCGACACCTTCTACACCCAGATGAAGGGACGAGGCGTGCGCACCATAGGAGACGAGCAGCTCAGAGCAGTCACACCGAACGCCCGCAGCAAGGACTGCTTCTACCTCGTCGATGCCGTAGGAGTCACCGAGCATGAGAAAACGATTCAGCCCCTACGCGACGGACAAGCTGAGCGCCCCCTCACACTCGCCCTCCTGCTCGAACAGATCACCCACGGATTCATCCCAGACAACCACCTGAGACAGCTCAGCGGACGCCTCGCACGTATCAATAGCAAGAGCAACGCCCGCCACCGCATAACATTCTACGAAAAAGCAGGAGTGTCGATGATAGACCTAGCCGAGAGGATATACGATGCCATGCGATCGCATGCACTCCCCGAGTTCCTCGACGTGAATGAGGCGAATCAGAAGCGCAAGGCACTAGTCGCCCCACTGACACATAACCCGAAGGCGAGAAACTACCTCCTTGAGCTACAGGCAGGATTTTTCAAGATCCTGATACCGGGAGAAGACGAGCTCATACGCGCAGGCTTCAGCCTAGAAGAAGCACAATCCACGACAGAGCAGTTCGAGCGTTATGTAAACGAGCACCGAGATGAGATAGAAGCACTACGCATCATCTATAACAACACAGGCGAATCCATCACCTACAAGATGCTCAAGGATCTGGAAGAGAAGCTACTCTACACAGGACAGCACCTCCGCCCCCTCCTGCTGTGGAATCACTACGCCGTCATCTCCCCAGAGCAGGTCAGACGGCATAAGACAGAGAACGAGCGCGACGCACTGACAAACCTCATCCAGCTCGTACGCTACGCCTACAAGCAGAATAGCCAGCTACGCAGCCTCGGCTCACTCGCAGCCTCCCGCTTCGAGCTCTGGTGCGGACAGGCACAGCGACCACTAAGCCCGTCTCAGAAGAACCTCATGCGCGAGATCGCGAACTACATCGCGGGGAATGGAAGCTGCTTTAGGTCAGACATCGCCGAGCAGGACGAGACCATGCTAGCACAGATGGTGCAGTCCTTTGAATCGACCGCCCACCTAGACGAGATGCTAGCCACCTTATCACGCTTCATCCTCGCAGCATAATCCCTCCCCCCCCCTATTTTTCCCTATAATACCACATGTCTAAACAATCAAATAATCAAGAGCAGCAGTTATCAAAGAAAGTATGGAAGCTAGCCGACGTCATCGCGAATGCGGGCGTAGGCTACACCGATTACATCACCCAGCTCACCTATCTCCTATTCCTGAAGATGGACTCCGAGCGACGCGAACTAGGACTGCCATCGACGATTGACGAGACATACAGCTGGGAAACCCTCCTCACACTAGATGGCGTCGAGCTCAAGGAACATTACGAACTCTGCCTCGCTACACTGCGCGAGCAGGACGGACTCATAGGCACAATATTCGTCCGCGCGGAGAATAAGATTAACACCCCCGCGCATCTGAAAAAGCTCATAGTCATGATCAATGAGCAGCTATGGCTCGCCCTAGAAGGTGATCTGAAAGGCGCTATCTACGAGGGAATCTTAGAGCGCAATGGGAAGGACAGGAAGAGCGGCGCAGGCCAGTACTTCACCCCACGCCCCCTCATCTCCACCATGGTCGAGGTGACGCAGCCCCAGATAGGCGAACAGGTAGCAGACCCAGCCTGTGGGACAGCGGGCTTCCTCCTAGAGGCATTCCGCTACATGAAGGGACAGTCGCGCGACAAGGCGAAGCAGCTCTTCTTGAAAAACGAAGCCCTGCATGGCTGCGACATCGCACCACTGGTGGTGACGCTCGCGTCGATGAATCTATACCTCCACGGCTTAGGGACGACACGTAGTCTGGTGAGCTGCGAGGATGCGCTAGAGAGTGAGCCCGCGAACCTGATGGACGTGATACTGGCGAATCCCCCCTTTGGCTCTCGCCCTGCTGGTTCTATAGATATCTCCGCACGCCGTCATGATCTCTATGTGACGACGAATAATAATCAGCTGAACTTCTTGCAGCACATCATGCTCATGCTGCGCTCTAGCGGGCGTGCCGCAGTCGTACTTCCTGATAATGTCCTGTTTGAGGCTGGTGCGGGTGAAGTGATACGTAAGAAGCTGCTCACCGAGTTTAATCTCCACACGATTTTACGCCTACCTACAGGCATTTTCTATGCTCAGGGTGTGAAGGCGAATGTACTGTTCTTTGAGAAGGGCTCCTCGACGAAGGAAGTATGGTTCTATGATTACCGTACAAATGTAAAACATACTCTGGTGGCGAATCCCATGAGTCGCGACGACTTAGAGGATTTTGTACAGTGCTTCTCTGCTAAGAATAGACAGCAGAGAAAGGAGACCTACTCTGAGGAGACCCCGCAGGGACGCTGGCGTAAGTACGCAGCCGATCAGCTGCTCAGCCGAGACAAGACGAGTCTGGATATCACATGGATAAAGGACGACAGCCTAGCCGCTGATGATAGGGATCTCGCGACACTCCTACAGGATATAGAAGATCGCAGTGTGCGCATCAGCGAAGCTGTCGTATCATTAAAGAAACTACTCGGAGGCATCGAAGGATAAGCGCATGGACACAAAGGCCATCAGAGAAAGGGTGCTATCGCTAGCGATTCAGGGAAAACTCCTGCCACAAGACGCGACCGACGAACCCGCAAGCGTACTACTGGATCGCATACGCAAGGAGCGCGCCGATCTCATCAAGCAGAAGAAGATCAAAGCACCTAAGAATGAATCAGTCATTTTCCGCGGCGACGACGGACTCTTCTATGAGCGTGTCGGAAAAAGCGTGACGTGTATTCAGGATGAGATCCCCTTCGAGATTCCCAGTAGCTGGGAATGGGTGAGATTAGGCGAGATTGCTCAATATAAAAAAGGGCCATTTGGTAGTAGCATTACAAAAGCTATGTTTATCCCACGGTCTGACGATGCCGTTAAAGTATATGAACAAAAGAATGCTATAAGAAAGAATGCGAATTTAGGCTCATACTATATCAGCAAAGATCATTTCCAGAAATTAATAAATTTTAGCGTTCGTCCTAACGACATTATCGTTAGCTGTGCTGGAACAATTGGAGAAACGTACGTCTTACCTAATACAATTGAAGAAGGGATAATAAATCAAGCACTAATGTACATTAGGGCATATGATCACTCAATAATTGATTTCTATTTAATATATTTTAAGAATGTATTGCAAGCTGCGAGCAATCAAAACAGTAGTGGTACAGCAATTAAGAACATACCGCCTTTTGCTATATTTAAACAATTCTTAATGCCCATCCCTTCTATTGATGAACAAAAGCGCATTGTTTCTTCTGTTAAAAATATTTTAAAAAACATAGAGAAGATCGAGAATCATCAGCTGGCTATAGAATCAGACTTCAAGCGCCTTAAAGAAAAAGCACTCGACTTAGCCATCCGAGGAAAACTCCTCCCCCAGAACCCAGATGACGAACCCGCTAGCGAACTCCTCGAACGCATACGCAAGGAAAAGCAAGCCCTCATCAAGGCCAAGAAGATCAAAGCTCCCAAGCAAGAATCCTTCATCTACCGAAAAGATGACGGCTCATTCTACGAGCGCATAGGAAAGACAGAAATCTGCATCGACGACGAGATCCCCTTCGACATCCCCAACAGCTGGGAATGGGTGCGACTGGAATCTGTAGCTTATTTACTGTCAGGTAGAGATCTTTTACCTCATCAATACAATAGTAACAACAACGGTATACCTTACATAACAGGTGCAAGCAATATAGACAAAGGCAATTTAATTATAAATAGATGGACAAAGGAACCTGTTACAATTTCACGCAAAGGACATCTTTTACTTTCCTGTAAAGGAACTATAGGAAATCTAGCTATTAATACAATAGGAGACGCCCATATAGCGAGACAAATTATGTCTATCGCTCCACTAATGATAAATGTAGAATATATCAAGTTATTTTTTACCTACTATATCCAACATCTAGAAAAAGCAGCTCAAGGAATAATACCTGGTATATCAAGATCCGATGTACTCAATGCTCTTATACCTATACCACCGACTAATGAACAAATGAGCATTATCTCCATGCTCGAATCAATCAACGCTCAGATCTAGTATAACTAAACTGTATGAATGTGACATTTCTAATAGGCAATGGATTCGATTTAAATCTCGGACTTAAAACAAGCTATAAAGATTTTTTAGACTATTATATAAAGAACAATGAAGAGGATTGCGATATTATTAAATGTTTCAAAAACGATATTAATAAAGATATAACTCTATGGGGTGACGCTGAATTAGCTTTTGGTCAATATACCGCAAACGAATGGTTGGACGCGGATAAATATTGCGAATGTCATGAGCATTTTGTTACAGCGTTAGCACAATACTTGAAGGAGCAAGAAGATCTATTTGATGCGTCTTGTATTCAAGGCGAAAATCTCAGTAATTTCAAAGAAGCTATTAATAGTTTTCATTCTTATTTTAGAGAGAGTGAGCAAAATAAGTTATCTATTTTTCTAAATAAATTCAGAAGTGGCTTTAATTTCAATTTTATCATTTTTAACTATACTAAACTCTTTGACAGGTGGATTACTCAACAAAACACAATCGGCACTCGTACTATAAATGGAGTTGGTTATAAAAACATTACAAGAAATATTCACCATGTACATGGAACAACAGCAGGCAATTTAATTTTCGGAGTAGATAATGTCAATCAGATAAAGAACCTTAAATTATTTAAAGGTTGTACAGATTTACAGTTAGAACAAGTCATTAAAATTGAAGCTAACAAAATGCATGAAAATTTATCAACCGAAAAAGCACTCAGAATGATTAATGAAAGCAATCTGTTTTATGTATATGGTATGTCAATTGGAGAAAGTGACAAACTATGGTGGAAAGCAATTACAGAGAAACTATCCAAGGATGAAAATTCTCGTGTGCTTATACATTGCCATGACGCCCCCAAACGAAATATATCATCACGTAAATATATAATTCACAAGCGAAATATAATAAAAAGATTCTTAGAAAATGCGACCTCAGACACCGAAGTTATGACACAGCTATCAGAACGATTTCACATAACTGCGTATAATATTTTCAATAAGATTTCAAATTTAGCCTTAAAAAATCGCTCTAAATAGTTGTTTTCTACAGCGACCCAGTATTCGTTATAGCTATCATATATGCAGGTAGATTAAGCTGTTTTAGGGATTTACCGCTATTTATGAATTATCAAACAATCTAAAAAACGTAAAAAAATTACAATTCACCCTTCACATAATCGCTATTTTCTTGCTATCTGGTGCAGCAGGCGTATAATTTTAACAGTTCATTATTGAAATGCCATGCTAACTAAGATCACACTCGAGAATTTCAAAGTCTTTAAAGAGCGCACTGAAATTGACTTTCGTAAGACGAATTACGCATTTCTCCCTGAGAATGTGGCGGAGAATGGCGTATTAAAAGGCGCAGTCTTTGTCGGAGCAAATGCCTCGGGAAAATCTAGCGTGCTGGAGGCGATTAAAGTTCTCTTAAAGCTTCTCTTCGGTGAGCATTCTTATGATGGAAATTTCTATATGAGTTTCCTTCCTCCTGGATCTTCGCCTTTTATGGCCCCAGTGACATTGAAATATGATTTTCTCATTAATGATGAAAAAATATCTTACCAATTCACTTCTGGGAGTAATTCTGATATTCAACATGAGCAACTTCTTCTGAATGGTGACCTCTTCATGGAAAGATCGAAAAAATCGGCATGGTCTAAGATAGCAGACCCCAAGGGAATAGAGTATAGTGAAAGTGATGTCGCGTATGATGTTCTCTTCCTTCGCACGTTGTACTTTAATACTAAGTTTCAAGGTAATGATCTTCTACAACAGTGGTTCTCTTTCTTGAGTGATTCTATCTATGTCCACCAGATTGATTCTGATTTTAGTTTCTATGTTAATCCTCAAGAAGGAGATATCTATCAATATTTAGAACGCACTGGTACAAATAGGTTTAATAACTTTTTTAAAGAGTACAACTTCAAGCAACGCATTGAAGTCAAAATAAATAGAGGAGGAATGAATAGCTTCGGACAGAAAATTAAGCCTGAAATTATGTTTTCTAGAGAACTTACCCATGGATCAACATATGCTTTACCCGAAAGTTTAGAATCTACAGGTAACCGTGCACTTCTCAGGCTGCTGCATATGTTTTTCGTAGCACTTTCACGCCCTTGTTTATTAGTGATTGATGAGTTTTCAAGTGGACTACACAATGAGTTAGAAGAATTACTGATCAAGTACTTCATGAAACACTCGTCTCAAAGCCAGCTCTTTCTCGTGACGCATTCTACAAATCTGCTGGATAATACTATTCTGCGTCCAGATCAGGAGTACGCCGTTCAGTTTACGCCAACTGGGAGTGTAGTCACGCGCTTCTCGTCAGAGAAGCCACGCTTGGCGCAGAATGTGGAGAAGATGTACCTGAGCGGTGTCTTTGGTGGCTTGCCTAAGTTTAACGATCCCCAGCCAGATGAAGATCAACCGTGAGAAGAATATAGGCCATGTGATCTTCTTCGTCGAGGGCGTGAAAACGGAGTTTCAGTATCTCAGGGCTATATTTGAAAGGATCTTGGGCTATCAGTTTCACCATGTAAAGGGTGGAGATTCCGATATCGTGCTACGCAAGGGCGTAATAAATCCTTCTGCTGTTTTGGTGTTAAACACTAAGGGGTCTTTTATTGCGAGCATTGAGGAGAAGGATGTGCAAACAGGTGATGATTTCTTCTTCGATAGGCAGAATAGGCGTCTGGAGGGGACTGGGTTTCGGCTCAACGCGGCACGGATTTATTATATCTTTGACCGTGATCCTAAGTCTAATGCTCCATCCGATAGGATTCGCGATTATCTGGCGCGCTTTTCTGATTCGCTGGATAATGGTATGGATCGCGCAGGGATGCTTCTGCTGAGCTATCCTAGCGTGGAGGCTCACCTGATCTCGCATTTTCTGAGCATGGAGGGGCGTACCTGTCCTACAGGGGATGAGCTCAAGAGTGTACTCGGTGTATTAAGGGACAAGGAGGGATGTCAATTTTCTAAAATTTCTAAGGAAACTCTTCTTCATGCGACGGCTGAGTTTTTAGCGTTCTATAGTCGTGAGCTAGGCTGTGAGTTTGAGCTCGATGGAGAGAATCAGGGCTTGGCTGTCTTTCAGCATCAGGAGGATTTCTATCAGAAGGAGCGGAGGTTTAAGCTTTTTTCGCAGTTAGTACATGCGCTTATTGATCTCGGCATTATCGAATGGGACGCAGAGGAGCTGGCTTCTGACTAGCTCTGTGTGATGATGATGAGAAAAGGCTAGATTTTTATCGTGATCTTCCTTATCGTAAAACTTCCTATTCTCCAGGTGAACAGGGCGTTCGCGACTCCGCTGGTGGCATTCACGGTGACGAACTTTGTCGCAAAGGTGCCGAGCTCAGACATGAGCTCGGGATCGCTCAGTCCATCAATGATGTTCGCGCCTGATTCGGTGATCATCTCTTGCGCTACTCCTGCGAAGTAGGTCGCGTAGATGGCCCAGGCAAGGAGTTTTATATTATCGAGCTTGCTGAGTTTCAGGTTAAAAATCTCGAAGATGTCGCGGCTCATGCAGAGGCTGCCGTAGAGGACGAGCCCTTGGTCGATGATGGCGATGGGGGAGACGGCTGTCCCAGCTCCTACTTTTAGCGCGTAGGCTCTGATGCGTGCCTTCGCTATCGTGATGAGTTCTGCTTGGAACTTTTCCTGATATTCCTGTAGCCAGCCTTCGGCGGTGAGGATGCCGTCGGATTTTTCTAATAGTTCATTTTTATAGGCTGTGATGCCTAGGATCTGGCTGTCTTTTAGCTTAAACTTGCTCAGCTTGCGGGTGTCGTATGCCTTCAGCATCTGTAGTAGCTCGTTCTTGCATTTTTCCATGTCGCGCTGGGCATAGGTCTTGTACTTCTCGATGTGGGAGAGGGATTTTACCTTTGTCAGGTTGATGCTGCTGAGGCTTCTATACTTCCAGAGGAAGCAGAATATTCTCGTGATGACGAATAGCAGTGCTAGCGCGAATATGCCACAGGCGATGGAGAGTCCCCAGCGCAGTGCGGGTGGCAGGCTGGCTATGTCTGCCCAGAAGGAGGCTATCTGGGTGATGAGTAGCATGCCGCAGAGGGCTGCTCCTGCTAGGATGAAAAAGCACAGTAGCTTCGACCAGAGGGCGAGGAGGTAGGGGGGCTTGAGTGCTTCCTTGTATTCCTCTTCTCGCGATGTATCAGAGCCGAGGAAGTCTAGCTCTCCGTGGTAGGTCTCGGTCTGGTCTTCGATGACTCGGGCGTCGAGTGCGTCTTCGTCGCCGGGGCGTGAGGGGGTGCTCAGTACGGTGTCGCGGCGGTGTGGGGCGGAGGTGGCAGTGATGGAGATGGCGGTGTTCGCCCGCTGCTGTTCTGCGGCTTTGATCGCGGCATCGTCTGCTTGTAAGTAGTCGTCGTCTTTCGTCATCGCGTTTATTCCATGATAAATTTTAGTATTTGGTCTAGATTAATAGACTGAGGGGGGACGTCTCCTCTGATGGGTGGAGGGGATGGGTATGGGATGGGTGCTTTCGAGTCCCAGATTCCTGTCGGCCAGTTCTCGGGGATACGCTCTGGGCTGTATGCTCTTTTCTCGCCGCCGAAGAAGGCGGCTAGTTTTCCGTCTTCTACTAGGACTGTGGACACGCAGGCTGAGCAGTAGTATCGCTTCACGTCGTCGTGGGAGAATCCGCTGGCGATGAGATCCTTTGTCGCCTTGCGGGTGAGCTGCTGGAGGAGCTGCTCTAGGTGTGGGGTGTCTTCTCTGAGGACTCTGTCTGACTGGGTCGCGACGAAGGCTACTTTCTTGATGCCTATGCCGAGATTAAAGGGGTTTGTGATGAAGCTGGGCTTGCAGATCTGGGGGATTTTGTTCAGCCATTCGAGGCTGGAGCGGTAGCGCTGGTAGCCGCCTTTCAGGATATCGGTGATGTCTAGTAGGACGATGAGTACATCGGCTGTCTTCACGAGGTTAAACACGGGGGTGACGAGTGCTTTCTTGTACTGCTGGTAGGACTGCTCCATCTTTTTATAGAACTCTGTGTCTTTCCAGTTGTCTGTGAGCGGTACGAACTCGTCTTCTGCGCTGAGTCCGCAGATGGCTTCTTGGTAGTTCGACTTTTTCGTACGCTGTCCTTCTGCGGATAGCATGAAGGAGGATGGCGACACTGGGAGGGCTTCTTTCGCAAAGGCGTAGAGGAGTTCTTTATAGGAGGCGATGATGGCTGCGGGGCTAGTCTCGGTATGGTGGAGGAGATCGCGGTATTCCTTTGAGAGTTCGCGGCAGCGGGGGTATTTCTCGCCATGCAGGTATTCATGGACTTCGTCCGCCCATTGTGCGTAGCTTTCTTGCTCGTTGATGAGTGCGTCTTCTAGTCGCTCACCGGGGAAATCAAAATACAGGTACTTGGAGCTGCGTATGGGGTTGAGCACTGAGAGGTACTGGGGGAAGCTCCCCTTGAGCTTGAAGCAGATGCTTTCGCAGTTCGTGGTTTTAGAGGGGAAGCTCCCCGCCTTAAACTCATCTATTTTTCTATCCAAGAGGAAGGGCGTGAGCGGTGCGCGCGTCTGTAGGAACTTCAGTAAGTCCGAGTCGGTGACTTCCTCGTAGCTCATGTCTTTGTACTTTTTCAGCGCAGAAAAGGAGCGGAAGTCCTTCTGTTTCTGCGCCATTTCATGCTCTATATTCCAGAGCAAGGCGGTCAGAAACGCGCTTTTTCCCGCGCGTGATAAGCCTGTGATTGCGATTCGCTGCATATTCGTGTATCTATTAATCTTTTACTCAGAGTCATACAGTCCCTTGACGAGGAGGTACTCGTTTACTTCTAGATTTTCGTCCATTGCTCGGAGTTCATCCCATTCCCAAGGGAGTAATTTGTGAAATTCCACGTCTTCGCCATAGTCATAGTATTCTTCAGCCATTCTGAGCTCGGCTCGTCTGAGAAACATCATCGTCGCGCTGAGTGCTTCCTGCTGGGCTGGATTCAGCTGGGATAACCGCTCACGGCAGCGAGAAGTATCGTCCGCCTCCATGCAGTACCATGTGTCCAAGCCCGTACAGATGCACAGTCTTTTTGTGCTTAATTCTGCCACCATAAAGGCTGGGAGTAAAAATCGCGTGGCCTCTGGGCCTAGGTAAAGCTGGCTATCGAGACAGGCGGCGACGCGCTCTATGGGGATGCGTGTCCAGTCGTCTCTTTCCTCCAGCTTAGCGAGCTCCTTGCATACGTAGGAGCTCTGGTAGTCATCGCGCGCCATCCCGACATAAAGAAGGCAGTCTTCCTCTCGGCAGCGTACACCGTCGAATGCTGTATGTATCTGAGCGATGAGTTGCTGTTTTTCTAAGGATGGGCTGGGGTCGAGATCTAGTTTATCTTCCCCTTCCCTATACTGCTGCTCAAAAGTGCGCAGCCACGTGAGATAGGCCTGAAGGTCAGCCTTGTCCTGCTGCTTCGGGTCAATCTTCGTGCTTTTAGCTGCGTTCTTCTTCGCCATAGCTGTCTTATATCAAATCGGTATCTCAATGTAAATGAGAATTCCCCCCTATGCCACATATATAGATTTCACTTTCGACTTGTGCCTGATGCGCATACTATGTTAGCATCAATTAAATGCGAAACCGACTTTTACACCTGCCCTTCGTCTTCCTCCTCTCTCCCCTACTCCTCGGCTCTGAGTCTGGGCTCATCCTGCGCTATGATAAGCCTGCAGCGGATAATTACCAAGCATGGCAGCATGAGAGCCTTCCTCTGGGGAATGGCTCACTGGGAGCCAGTATATTCGGTGGCGTCGCACATGCGCGTATCCAGCTCAATGAGAAGTCACTCTGGTCTGGAGGTCCTGCGACACAACGTCCGAACTATCAAGGAGGAAATCTCCCAGAAAAGGGAAAGAATGGTGCTACACTGCGCCGCATTCAGGAGCTTTACAAACAGGGGAAGAGTAAGGAAGCCAGCACTCTCTGCAACCAACTCACAGGGCTCGCAGATGATGCAGGGACACGAGGCTATGGCTACTACCTCAGCTATGGGAATATGAACGTCCACTTCCCTGACCTAGAGGGAAAGAAGGTGGAGAACTACCAGCGCAGCCTCGATCTAG
>CAYJNX010000001.1:43822-45899 GCA_964371525.1 uncultured Akkermansia sp.
TAGAGGGAAAGAAGGTGGAGAACTACCAGCGCAGCCTCGATCTAGAAACAGCCATCGCCACGGTAAGCTTCGAGATAGATGGGACTCGCTACATACGCCAGCACTTCATCAGCCACCCGCATCAAGTCATCGTCACGAAGTTCACCGTCGTCGGGGACGCGAGATTAAATGGATCTCTCGATGTCGGTCCTGATACGGAGCGCGGATCTGGTGGTGGTCCTGCGACAGAAGATTCCTATGGGCGAGAATGGATAGAGCGAGGTGACAAGGAGCATATCCTACTGCTAGGCGAGTTAAAGGACAATCAATTGCGCTTCGCCTCATCGACGCGGGTCTTATACGAAGGAGGCAGCCTCCAATACACAGGTGAGAAAATCCAGTTCAAAGACGCGCAGCAGCTCATTATCCTCACGAGCATAGATACAGATTACAGAAACCAGTACCCGCACTACCGCAGCGGTCAGTCAGCAGAAGACCTTTCGCGCACGGTGGAGCAGAACAGTGAAAAAGCCGCGAAGCTCGGCTACGATGCCCTCAAGAAGGCGCATATAGAGGACTACAGAGCCCTGTTCTCGCGTGTAAAACTAGAGTTACACAATACGGCTAGCATCAATCGCCCCTTAACGACTGACGCGCTCCTACAGGCCTGCAAGCAAAACACAGCAACGGACAGCCAGCGTCGTCAGCTAGAGACCCTCCTCTTCCAGTACGGACGCTACCTCCTCATCGCGTCATCTCGTCATGAGAAGGACGAGAACCCCGAGCAGCACCAGCTCCCTGCGAATCTACAGGGCATATGGGCGGCGGGGAATAATTCACCATGGCATGCGGACTACCACATGAATGTGAATCTCCAGATGAACTACTGGCCAGCCTACAGCACGCAGCTCGCCGAGTGCGCGTCTCCGCTGATTGACTACATAGACTCTCTGCGTGAGCCGGGGCGCGTCACGGCAGCGGTGTATGCTGGTATACACAGCTCAGAGGCATCACCAGAGCAGGGCTTCATCGCGCACACGCAGAACAATCCCTTCGGCTGGACATGCCCTGGCTGGAGCTTCGACTGGGGATGGTCGACGGCCGCTCTTCCATGGATACTTCAGAACTGCTGGGAAGCCTACGAATACAGCGGTAACGAGCTGCTGCTGCGACAAAAAATCTACCCCATGATGCGCGAGGCTGCTCGCTACTTCGACCAGACACTCACGACGGATGCGGAAGGGAAGCTTGTGTCTAGCCCTGCGTATTCTCCCGAGCACGGACCTCGTACTCATGGGAATACCTACGAGCACAGCCTCATCTGGCAGCTCTATGAAGACTGCATACGCGCCGCCACCATACTCGACACAGACGCGGATCTCAGAAAGCTGTGGCGCGAGAAGCAAGCGGCCTTAAAAGGACCTCTGGAAATAGGTTCAGAGGGGCAGATCAAGGAATGGTACGAGGAGGAAAAGCTCAACGAATGGGGCGAAGGCAGAAACCACCGCCACATCTCCCACATGCTAGGACTCTACCCCGGTGACCTCATCAGCGCGGACACGCCAGAGTTCTTCAAGGCGGCTCATGTCTCGATGACAGCCCGCACAGACGAGAGCACAGGCTGGGCTATGGGGCAGCGTATCAATAGCTGGGCGCGTCTCGGTGAAGGCGACAAGGCACACGAGCTTATCAGCACCATGCTGCGCATCGGTATTCAGAAGAATCTCTGGGCGACGCATCCCCCCTTCCAGATAGATGGCAATTTCGGTCTCTGCGCTGGCGTGAGTGAGATGCTGCTACAGAGTCATCGCGATGATCTCATCGAGCTTCTCCCAGCTCTGCCTCAGGCGTGGAAGGATGGGAGCGTCAGCGAACTCATGGCACGCGGTCATGTGAAGGTCGCGATGCGCTGGGCTGATGGCGAACTCGTAGAGGCGCAGTTGACCTCTCATTTCAGCCGAGATATTCAAGTGGAATTGCCCAGCAAGATGGCAATCCGTCTTCTCAATGCCCAAGGGGAGGAAGTCCCCTACGAGCAAGTGAGCCCCACGCGCATCCGCTTCAAGGGCTGCGCGCAGGTGCGTTATACGATCAAGCC
>CAYJNX010000002.1:0-43989 GCA_964371525.1 uncultured Akkermansia sp.
TGATGAAGATGATAAAGATGAGATCTACGGATGGCTAGCATTCAGCCCAGTCTCGTGTCGTAGCGTATACTCTGGCGTTATGGAGCTTAGTATCTACGTACACCCTGATCATCAAAAGCAAGGGATAGGGCGATTTCTCCTACTGCATGCCATAGATACTGCTCCTTCTCTCGGGGTATGGACAGTTCAGTCCACTATCATCAGAGAAAACACGGGTAGCATTTCCTTACATACGCGCTGCGGGTTTAGGGCAGTCGGTTTTCGTGAGCGCATCGCAAGGGATGTCAATGGCGTGTGGCGAGATACGATTATCTTTGAGAAGCGTCTTCCGAATGCGTGCGGTGATTCATAAATACTCTACATGTAGCCTTGTTCGTGTATTCTTTGCTAAGTCAAGCTGAAAACGAATTGTGAGCACTTCCCTCAAGATCCCCTGTATGACAAAGGTGAGGCTTGTTAAGCTAACTTTCTTCAGCTAGTCTGAGCAGTATCATGAAAGCGTATCTCCTATCCCTCAGTTTTCCTTGTCTCTGTGGCCTATTTTTTCATAGCTCTATCGCGCTAGCCTCTTCGACAGAGACTGCCCCTGTGATTGCTGCTCAAAAGCAAGAGAGCTATGAAAAAGTTCTTTTGCAGTTCTTGTCTCTATTGAAAGAATCTGACACGGAGTTTAATGTGGATGAAATCTCAGCGCACTGTGCTAACTTCCAGAATAATTATGAGGAAGCGATTGTTGTATTTTCCCAGCGTATGCGTTCCGCTGCTAGGAGCAGAAGCGGCACGGAGAGTATCACTGCGAATGAATTAGCCGCTGCCTACATTCTGGGCTACAGGGATGAACTAGAATTGCTCTGGTGGAAGACAGATAATCCCGAGCTCCGTCTCCGCATCCTTATGATATTCTATGGTAGCAGAAGGGATGTCGATGTCTCTTTCTTCCCTCGCTTCGAAGATTACTGTGCGAAGTTCAACCCGCAAGAAAGCTCGGTGCGCTTCCAAGAGCTTCTCTGCATCATCAGTCATAAGGCTCAGATCGAAGAAAAGCTCCTAAAGAAGTTAAATCCTGCATCTCAAGCACCTAAGCCATAGGCGAAGCTCGTAGAGGGCTACGTATTTCTACAGAAGTTTCGCAGCGAGCTTTCTTTGAGAATTATCCTTGCTGCTGGATGCAGAAAAAAGGGGGGCTATGCCCCCCTTTCTTAATCTTGTTTTTGCTTTCCTTTGCTTAGTTCAATTGGCTGCGCCAGTAGGCGATGCGTTGCTGGGTGTTTGCCAATGAGGGGGAACCGGGGTTCGTGCGGAGGTCAAAGGCGCGTTGTAGGCTGAATACTTCGTGAACGTCAGCTCCGTACTGGTCGGAGATGTCCGTGTATTGCTCCAAGCTGAGCTGGTGCAAGGGGGTCTTGCTGGTGACGGCGAGCGCGACGGCTTGTCCGACGAGTTCGTGCGCGTGGCGGAAGGGTACTCCGCGGCGGACGAGGTAGTCAGCGAGGTCGGTTGCGAGGAGCAGAGGGTCGGAGACGGCTGCGGCGCAGGCATCTTCGTTCATTGTCATGGCGGCGACCATTTCTGCGTTCACGCGGAGTGCTAGTGAAATGGTTTCAAAGGAGTCAAAGAGTGGCTCTTTGTCTTCTTGGAGGTCGCGGTTATAGGTGAGGGGGAGCCCCTTCACTGCTACCATGAGGCTGACGAGGTTGCCGTAGAGGCGGCCTGACTTGCCACGGGTGATTTCGCTGACGTCGGGGTTCTTCTTCTGAGGCATGAGGCTAGAGCCTGTTGTGTGTGCGTCAGAGAGGGTGCAGAATCCGAATTCCGCGCTGCTCCAGATGACGAGGTCTTCGCTGAGTCGGGAGAGGTGCGTGCCTATGGTGGCGAGGCAGAAGAGGCATTCCATGATGTAGTCGCGGTCCGCGATGGCATCCATGGAGTTCTGCGTGACGGAGTCAAAGCCGAGTTCTTCGGCGATGGCTTGGCGGTTGAGGTTGATGGTTGAGCCAGCGATAGCTCCTGAGCCGAGTGGTGAGACGTTCAGTCGACGACGGCAGTCTTCGAGGCGTGAGCTGTCGCGTGAGATCATTTCGACGTAGGCGAGCAGATGGTGAGCGACGGAGACGGGCTGGGCGCGCTGGAGGTGGGTGTAGCCAGGGATGAGGAGGGTGGCGTATTCCTCTGCCTTACTCAGAAGGGCGCGCTGAAGCTCCGCTAGGAGGCTGAGCGTGCTGTCGATCTGGGCGCGGCAGTAGAGGCGCGTGTCGGTGGCTACTTGGTCGTTACGAGAGCGGGCTGTGTGGAGCTTCGCACCGGGTGCTCCGATGCGTTTCGTGAGCTCGCTCTCGATGTTCATGTGTACGTCTTCGAGTTCTATCTTCCATTCGAAATTGCCCGCTTCGATGTCTTTTTGGATATCGAGCAGTCCGCTTTCTATGGCTGAGAATTCGTCGTCTGTGAGCATGCCTGCATTCAGCTGGGCGCGCGCATGAGCGATAGAGCCTGCGATGTCGTAGGGATAGAGCTTCCAGTCGTAGGAGACGGACTCCCCGTACTGGAGCACGAGATCAGCGGTAGCTTGTGAGAATCTTCCTTTCCACATAGTGGTGATGGGGTGGGGAGGAGGGCTGATTAATAGTGTCCGCCGCGTGGTCCGTTGAACCACTTCCATGCGGTTTCTACTATGTACTGTGCGTCCTGATGCTTCGGTATCCAGCCGAGTACGTCTGCGGCCTTGCGTGCATCTGCGATGAGGCGTGCGGGGTCGCCTTCGCGGCGTGGTCCGTACGAGACAGGTGCTTTCATACCTGTGACTTTCTCTGCGGCATCGATGATTTGCTTCACAGAGAGTCCTTTTCCTGTGCCGAGGTTGAACCAGTTTGTCTCGCCGCCTTTAAGCAGGTAATCGAGTGCGCGGAGGTGAGCGTCTGCGAGGTCATCGACGTGGATGTAGTCGCGGATGCAGGTACCATCTGGGGTGTCGTAGTCTGTGCCGAAGACGGTGATGCCGTCGCGCTCGCCCTTGATGGCCTGAAGGATGACGGGAATGAGGTGACTTTCTGGCTCGTGGTCTTCGCCGATAGCTCCGTCTTCAGAAGAACCAGAGGCGTTGAAGTAGCGCAGAAAGACGCTCTTGAGTCCGTAGGCATGGTCGCAGTCCTTCAGGACTTTTTCCAGCATGTGCTTGGAGCTGCCGTAGGGATTGATAGGGTCTTGCTTCTCGGTTTCAGGGATGGGAACTTGTGTGGGGACACCGTAGGTGGCGCAGGTGGAGGAGAAGACAAACTTCTTCGTGCCTGCGAGTATCATGGCGCGGATGAGGGTGAGGGGCTTTGCGATGTTGTTCTCGTAGTACTTAAGAGGCTCTGTGACGGATTCTCCGACTTGGATGTAGGCGGCGAAGTGTACGACGGCATCGAATTTTCCGTTCATGAGGAGGGGATAGACGACGGTTGGGTCGCCGAGGTCGCCCTTCACGAGGGTGACTTCCTTGTCGACGATGGCGGCGCGGTGTCCGAATTCCATGTTGTCGAGGACGGTGACTTCAGCTCCTTGCTTGATGAGCTGACGGACTGTGTGTGAGCCGATGTAGCCGGCTCCGCCAGTGACGAGTACTTTCATATTTGTTATAAGTTAAAATGTTTGAAGAAAGAGGAAAAAATTAGATGAGGCTTTCGATGAGGGCTTCTAGCTTGCGAATGTCAGCGGAGAATCGGCGTATGCCGTCAGCGGTCTTTTCGGTGGCCATGGCGTCTTCGTTGAAAAGGAAGCGGAAGTTTTTCTCGTCGGCAGGGATGCGCTCGATGTCACTTGCTAGGGCAGCTTCGGGGCTGAGCTGGGCGGTGATGGCTTCATCACTAGTCGCGAGTTCAGCGAGGAGCTGTGGCGAGATGGTGAGGAGGTCACAGCCTGCGAGAGCTAGGACTTCTCCCTTGTTACGGAAGGAGGCACCCATGACTTGAACGTCGTAACCGAACTTCTTGTAGTAGTTATAAATGCTGCGTACGGAGAGAACCCCTGGGTCTGTCTCTGCGCAGTACTGCTGACCTGTGCTGGCGACGTACCAGTCGAGGATGCGTCCGACAAAGGGGGATATGAGGCGTACGCCAGCTTCTGCGCAGGCGACGGCCTGTACGAGGCTGAAGAGGAGGGTGAGATTGCAATGTATACCCTGCTTCTCCAGTTCGCGGGCGGCTTGGATGCCTTCCCATGTGGCTGCTATCTTAATAAGGATGCGGTCGCGGGCGATGCCTGCTTTTTCGTAAAGTGCGATGATCTCTAGTGCTTTGCTGACGGTGGCTTCTGTGTCAAAGGAGAGGCGTGCATCGACTTCACTGGAAACACGACCAGGTACGCGCTTGAGAATTTCTAAGCCAAAGGCGACGATGAGCTCGTCCATGATGGCTTCCGTGAGTGCCTTCCCCGTGAGTGCGCTGTCCTTGTAGGAGGCGATGACGGAGTCGATGATGGGACGGTATTCTGCCTTTTCAGCGGCGGCGAGGATGAGGGAGGGGTTCGTTGTCGCTTCTTCAGGGGAGAATTCTTCCATTTGACGGAAATCGCCTGTGTCGGCTACTACGGTGGTATACTGCTTGAGTTGTTCGAGTTGGGAAGACATGTGGATGGGGGATATTGAGGTTATTGTGATGCATTTTTATAGCATATTTTTTCGATATTAGCAAGATAAACATGGTTAGTTACTGATACTGAATTTATCCGTTCGAGATGTTTGACTCGCAGTTGGCTTCTCTCTTCGAATGAACCTCTTTGTGAAAATTAATAACTAGACGTGCCTGTGAATACTAAAATTCATTATGAAGGAGGTTTCGAACATAAGTGCCCTAAGTGAACACCTGTACCCAATATTGTGCAAGACACTCTCTGAACTCGCGGGGATGAACTTTTAACTTGATTTTGAGAGAAGGGTGAAATAGTATCTCCTAATGCGATTTAACTCACTCTTCTCTTTTTTGTCGATTCCGCTGTGCACCTCGTCACTTCTCGCCTATGATATCATCCCTGCTCCTGTCTCGGTAGAGAAGGGCGATCAAGTGACAAAAAAGCTCAATATCCTTTCGAGCCAGATGAAAGTAAACTCGGATAAGTCACATGAAGATACTTATCGCATAGATATCACTCCCGAGGGGGTACATCTGACTTGGGATAATGAGCAGGCTCGCCATTATGCGATGGCCAGTCTCGCACAGCTTGAAGATGAGCTCCGAGCTCATCCTGAGGGTATCCCCACTGGGGTGATCATCGACTACCCGCAGTTCGCGTGGCGCGGTTATATGATAGATGTGGCTCGTCATTACATGCCTGTCGAGGAGATGAAAGAGCTTATTAAAGAGCTCGCGCGCTATAAGTTTAATAAGTTTCATATCCATCTCACCGATGATAATGGCTGGCGCTTCGCTGTGCCAGGTTATCCGAAGATGACGAGTGTCGCGAGCAAGCGTCGTGAGAGCTTCGGGAATGGTATTCCAGAAGGTGGCTACTACACTCGCGAAGACCTTAAGGAGATCATCGACTTCTGCGCGCAGCATGGCATGGAGGTCATCCCCGAGATGGATGCACCAGGTCATAGCCAAGCCCTCGCTGCCGCGTATCCAGAGTTCTTCTGCGACGTAGAGGAAGCCGAGGTGAGGACAGGGGAGACAGGACCGAATGGTCGTATCTATCTCACATGCCCTACGCGAGAAGATCTCTGGGTGTTCTACGATGCGGCGATTAAGGAACTCGCCAGTATCTTCCCCAGTTCCTACATCCATGTAGGTGGTGATGAAGCTCCGACGAAGAGTTGGGACAGCTGCCCAGACTGCGCGAAGCAGCGTGAAGAAATGGGGCAGAAGGATGGCTCAGACCAGATGCGTGACTTCCTCGCCAGACTCGCAGGAGTCGTCGCGAAGCATGGTAAGAAGCCTATGTACTGGTATGAGCTCGATGATAAACTCTACCGCGAAGGCGAGGTGGTACACACATGGTACGCGAATAAAACGGAAGAAGCCGCTAAGGCAGCGAAGACGAAGAATCTGAAGCTGATCATCAGCCCATCCACTTACTTCTACCTCGATTTCCCTCAGATAGCAGGTCAGCGTAACTACAACTGGATGCCTGACATGACGCTGGAAACCGCTTATAGTTTTACCCCCGAGAAGTATAGGGGGTACTCAGAGGTGCTGGGCATGCAGTGCAATCTCTGGACGGAGCGCGTGCCTAATCAGGAGCATGTCTTCTATCAGACCTTCCCACGTGCCATGGCTACGGCAGAAATCAGCTGGTCTCCTGCCTCTCGTCGTGACTGGAAGAGCTTCCAGTCGCGCGTGAATGCTCAGAAGAAACCCTACGAAGCTCGCACGGGCTTCACCCTAGAGCGTACGAAGGAGAATCAGCCTGTTCTCAATCAGGTCTATCCTGCAAATATGCCTCAACCCCAAGAATAAACAGGGTAGATAGCTTTAAAATAAGGAGATTAGCCGATGTCGCCTAATCTCCTAAAATTTGACTTGATGCTGAGAAGTGCAGTTCCTTTCCTTCTCGGATGAGGACGGGCTCATTCGTCAGGGGGTGATGTCCCATCCTCGCCTGACGCGTCTTCTGAGAGAACCGCCCGAATCGCTGTATCTGCACTGTGTCCTCATGGCTCAAGCGCACGATGCTTTCCAGCACTGCTTCAAGAGCCGCTGTAGCTGTCTCGCGTGTACAGCCTACGCCCATGTGTGCTTGGATGCGTGTGATGAGCTGTTTCTTATTCATGCTTAATCAGCAGGATAGAGCTTGTGCGCCTTCACGCCCCATTCTTGACACTGCCAGCTCAGACCTCCGTCTTCACTGGTGAAGATGGAGACAGCACCAGTCGCGACCTTCAGGTCATGCTGGGCGCAGAAGGAATCATAGTCCCCCGTGATGTGGGGGGCGAAGCGTATGGTGCCATTGGAAGAGACGCAGAGGAGGGTTTCTTCTTCCCTGATGCTCTCGCAGAGCTCCTGCCAGTTCTTGCGGATGAGTTCGACATCCACTTCCCAGCCCGGTGGGGTGATGGCGTGGCTGTTCCAGCGGTCGATGATGGCTTTCCCACGTGCTCGGAGTTCTTCGGCGCTCATGCTCGTCGTATCGAGCCCTGCGCTTGTCGCGCAGTGGATGCCGAGGCGTTCTTCCACGACATCTTCCGTCTTGTTCTCGTCTGGACCATAGTAGACTTCGATAAATCGCTCGTCTGGCATCACCGCACAGAGTGAGCCTAGTTCTTCTGAGGCGAGAGCGGCGGTCGAGAGCGTGCGGAGTAGGGGGGCAGCATGGATGCGAGTAGGGTTGATGCCCTTGTCCTTGAGATACTTACCTATGGCACGACCACGCTGTTCTTCCACGAGCGGGAGATCGGTGTGTGAGCCGACGCGCGTGGGTGTTTCACCAGGGCGGAATGTGTTTCCATGACGAGCGATGACGAGTGTTTTCATATGTGATGGTGTATGTAGTTAAAATTAAGCTGGGTCTTCTTCGACACGGAGGTGGTCGATGATGTATTGGCGACGTTCATCGGTGTTGTCCCCCATGTAGAAATTAAGCAATTCCTTGATATTATGTGCATGGTCTAGGCTGACCTGCTCAAGGCGTATGTCTTCCTCACTGATGAAGCCCTTGAACTCGTTTGGCGAGATTTCACCGAGTCCCTTGAATCGTGTGATCTCCGCCTGCTTGCCGAGCTTTGCTAGTGCCTTCACGCGCTCCTGCTCGCAGTAGCAGTAGATGGTGGTCTTCTTATTGCGCACGCGGAATAGGGGAGTCTGTAGGATGTAGAGATGCTCTTCTTGGATGAGCTCCTTAAAGTACTGGATGAAGAAGGTGAGCAGTAGGAGGCGTATGTGCATGCCGTCGACGTCAGCATCCGTTGCGATGATGATCTTATTATAACGCAGATCCGCGATGCTCTTGTCTATATTCAGGGCGAGGTGCAGGAGGTCTAGCTCCTCGTTCACGCTCTTCTCGAAGAGAGCCGCACGGCTCATACCAAAGCAGTTCACAGGCTTACCGCGCAGGGAGAATACCGCCTGCGTCTCAGCATTACGGGCGGTGGTGATAGAGCCCGATGCTGAGTCACCCTCTGTGATGAAGAGCATGGTTTCCGCCGCTTGCTTATGCTTCGTGTTGTAGTGTACTCGGCAGTCGCGTAGCTTCTTATTATGCACGCGTGCCTTCTTCGCGCGCTCCTTGGATACTTTCCCCGTGACACCGGCTATTTCCTTGCGTGCGCGCTCATTTTCCTTGATCTTATCCTCGATGATCTGAGCGACTTCTGGATTGCGATGCAGGTAGTTATCCAGTTCGCGGCTTAGGAAGTTGCCGACGAAGGTACGGATGGTTTCCTTACCCGGTCCCATGGTCGAGCTGCCGAGGCGTGTCTTCGTCTGTGACTCAAAACTAGGATCAATGATCTTAATACTGATGGCTGCTTCTATGCTACCGCGAATATCCGAAGCTTCGTAATTTTTCTTGAAAAAGCTCTGAAGGCTCTTCACGACGCCCTCGCGGAAGGCATTCTGGTGAGGTCCTCCGAGTATGGTGTGCTGGCCATTCGCAAAGGAATAGTACTCTTCGCCGAATTCATTCCCATGCGTGATGGCGACTTCGATGTCATCGCCTGTGAGGTGAATGGGCGAGTAGAGTGGCTCGGAGCTGATCTGCTCATTGAGAAGATCGAGAAGACCATGCTGTGAGACGAATCGCTTTTTGTTGTAGCGTATGGTGAGACCTCGATTTAAATAGCTGTAGTAGCGGCACTTTCGCTCGATGATTTCGTCACGGAAGGCTACATCGGGAAGGAAAAGACTGCGGTCGATGAGGAAAGAGATGCGAGTGCCGTTCGCTTCTTCTGTGTCGAATGTCTCATCGCTTCCTTCGAGGAGCTCTCCCTTGGAAAAGCGCAGACGGCGCGTCTTGCCGTTTCGATAGGCTTGCGCTTCAAACTCGATGGATAGGGCGTTCACTGCTTTGATACCCACACCATTAAGCCCTACGGATTTCTTGAATGCCTCGCTGTCGTACTTCCCCCCTGTGTTAATCTTCGCCACGCAGTCGAAGAGTTTCCCTAAGGGGATGCCTCGTCCGAAGTCGCGCACTTCGCAGCGACCTTCCTTATCAATGGTGATGTGTATGCGATTTCCCGCGCCCATGACGAACTCGTCGATGGCGTTATCTATGACTTCTTTAAAGAGAATGTACAGTGCCTCATCTTCCGTCGATCCATCGCCTAGCTTTCCCACATACATGCCTGCGCGGAGGCGGATGTGTTGTTTCCAGTCAAGTGTTTGGATAGATTCTTCGGTGTATTCAGCGGGCATGGTAGGGCGTATTATAATGACTCTTTAAGCCTTTGACAAGGGGGAATATAGGGATAAAAGTATTTAGATAAAGATTTCCTACGATGAACATACCGTCATGAGGAATCCTATGATGAGAATGACGATGATCGTAGATACGCCGAAGCCTTCTTCTTTTTTCTCTTGTTTCCCAGCTTTCCAAGGCCATTCTGGTTTCGGTGCGTCAGGCTTATCTGAGGAAGGTAGTGGAGGGGTAGTCCTCGGAGCAGGGTGACTCGCGGCTTGCTTCGGGATAGGGGGAAGCGAGCGTGGTGTAGGAGCTTGTGTGACGGGAGCGGAAGGGGCGGCAGGGGCGGCAGGGGCAGGGGCAGGGGTGCTGGGAGCTACAGGCTCTAAGATCACAGGAATGCTGTGGGTGGCTATGATATCAGCCACTGGCGGTGTGCTGCTAGGTAAGGCCGAGAGCGAGTGCTGCTGTGACGCGAGCGACTGGGCGCGCTTTGTCTGCTCATCAATCATCTGTTGAAGATTATTGATGAGGGAGTTTGACATGCTTTCTAACTCAGCGCGCTGGCTGTTGAGATGCGTATTGTTCTCTTCTTGACTATCCTTCATGAGATTGATTTACGGTTGATTTTTTATGCAGTCGCTCCGCTTTCTGGATCATGGCGATTAGTCTTTGCTTGTCACCACGCGCATTCCATATAAGGGTGAGAAAGTCAGCTGGGTGTATGTCGCCATGATCCTTGAGGAATTTTCTATCCTGCGGGCAGTAAAACATCACGTTCGGATCGAGATTTCCGTGTAATTTTGCCTCAGCTTTGCGCAGGATGCGAGGGAGATAGACGATATCCTGAAGTGCTTCATATTCTTTAGGTAGCTCTGGTTCAAAAATCGTAGGCATCTGGCCACTGATATTACGCTGTGAGGTGATGAAGAAAGAACGGCGAACGGATGCGATGAGCAAGGCCATAGATGGGCTAGGGTAGCCCTCAGTAGCATAGGCCTTCACGTAGGGATAAAGCTCACTTGGTTTATAACCTATCGTTTCAAAGAACTCAACGTCATCAGGTAGAAAAAATTGATCAGGAATAAGCGTAGGCGTTAGGTGGTAACGCTCTACTCCTTCCTTGAAAATACGCATAAAATGATCATTCCATTCCATGGTTGTATTATAGGGAAGTGAGTCTCCCACGTCAAGAGCTAGTTAGTAATGTCGAAATATTGCCCTAGCGTGATTGGAATTTTCGCTGTATTTCACTCAGAGAAATGGGGACTAAGGTGGGCTTACCTGAAGGCGTGCAGTAGGGGATCTCGCAGCAGAGTAGATCTGCGAGTAGCTGGTGTGGCGCGGATAAGAATGGTGCTATGCTCTCTTGCTGGGCATAATGTGAAGCGAGTTTTGTGACGACGGCTTCGTAGGGATTGCGAGCGCGCGCGATTCGTACCTCACCGCGTGAGCTGAAGCATTCGAGTAAGTTGAGAATGAAGTCTTCTAGCTCGTCTATTCTGAGCATGCTGGGTAAGGCCTCGATGCGTAAGGAGCGTTGCCCGAAAATGGAGAGGCTAAAGCCCGCCTGCTTCAGCTGCGGGATGATCTCTTCTGTGTGTCCCATGTCTCTCGCGTCAATCTCGATGATGACAGGAAGTAAGAGACGCTGGGAGGGGATGGGGCGTTTCTTCGCGATGAGAAGTCGCTCAAATATGAGACGCTCACGCGCTGCTCGTGGGGATAGCATGACGAGTCCTTCCTTGCCTTGGAAGAGAATGTAGGTCTCATCGAGTTGTCCTATGTGACGGAAGTTCGGCACTTCTGTCATCACCTGCTGGTTGATGGCTGGATAGGTCGTAGCCATAGCTGGAGATGGGGCGACTATCGTTCCTAGTGCATCACTCACCGCTATATCGTCAATTTGAGGTACTACTTTTTTCTCCTCTGGCTGCGAGATAGGTAATTCTCTCTGTCGCTCGCGAGGCGCTACAGGGCTGAGGCGAGAAAGAAGGGGGGAGCGGAGTCCCGAAGGTCGAGGCGCGGGCGTGCTTTCCTCTTTCCTTGGCTGTATCGCGATCTCAGGCTCGCGTGGCTGCTCTTCGCGCTGGCGTGCATGGTGGGCTAGGCTGACGCGTATGGATTCGATGATGGCATGGCAGACATCATTCATACGACGGAAGCGCACCTCCTTCTTCGCCGGATGTACATTCACGTCCACGAGGGCGGGATCCATCTTGATATAAAGGAATATGGTCGGGTGCAGTCCTGTAGGAAGCCCTCCGAAGCCATCGCGAATGGCACGATTAAGCATCTTGTCTTCGATGGGGCGACCATTGAGGAATATATACTGCATGCGCCTGTTGCGCTTTGCGGCACTCAGTGGCAGCAGATAACCTGAGACGCTCACGCCAGCGGCCTGCGTGACTTCCATTTCTATAAGTTCGCGTGCGAGCTCTCGCCCCATGAAATCAGCAATGCGCTGACGTAGATCCTTCGTGCCAGCAGTGTCAAACACCGTTTGCCCCTGCTTAGTGAAAATAAAACGCACCTCTGGATATACCAGAGCATGTAGCATCAACTGATGCTCGATGTGGGCGGCCTCCGTCTCGTCCTTCTTCAGGAACTTGCGACGTACAGGGGTGTTGTAAAAGAGCTCGGAAACCTCTATACAAGTACCAGGTGCGCAGCCCGCATGACGTGGCTCGCTCGCCTCTCCGCCCATGACTTTCAACTCCGTGCCTTCCACATCATTGGGGCGGCGCGTGGTGATCGTCAGCTGGGAGACAGAGGCGATGCTGGGGATGGCTTCGCCACGGAAGCCTAGCTTCTTAATATCGAAAAGGTCAGAGAAATCACGAATCTTACTCGTCGCGTGGCGCAGCAGGCACATCTGAGCATCTTCATGACTCATACCGCAGCCGTCATCGCTCACTCGCATGAGGGCTATGCCTCCACGTTCTATATCTACCTTGACCTGTGTCGCTCCTGCATCAAGACTGTTCTCGACGAGCTCCTTGATGACGGAAGCGGGACGCTCGACTACCTCGCCCGCCGCTACTTGGCTTGCGAGTACATCCCCCATGAGGTGGATAGTCTGAGACTCAGGTGCTGTCATGAAGGCCGTGAGTGCAGATCCTTGCGGATTATTTCATTCTTTCAGTCACAAGGTGACGAGCTTTGTAGCAATAGTTTGCGCCACTGATGAGGGTCAATGCTAGCGATGTCCAGAGCAGAGAGACAGTCACCCAGTCTATCCATTCACTAGACGCCAAGTCTGAGAGTAGGGGAGTGCTTCCTGTAGCGTAGGCGAGCTGGAAAAGTGCGAAGCCACAGTAAAGGATCTGCAAAACTGTTTTCCATTTCCCAAAGATATCGGCCGCGATGACGATGTTATTATCAACAGCTAGCTGACGCAGTCCCGTCACGAGAAATTCACGGAACATGATCACGATCGTGATCCAGAAAGGGCAGATGCCAATGGCACTTAGATAGATGAATGCTGCGCAGACAAGTATTTTATCCGCGAGAGGGTCAAGAAGCTTCCCCACATTAGTGACCTGATTCATCTTACGAGCGAGGTAGCCGTCGAGATAATCAGACGCTGATCCTACAGCGAATGCCCATAAGGCAATTATTTTTAGTAGGCTGCCATTATCTCCCTGTGTATCAAACGCCAATACTGCAGTGAAAAGAACGACTAAAATGAGGCGCGCTACGGTGATACTGTTCGGTAAATTAAGCATGGCAAATTATGCTATCCATTATAAGCGATAGCCTGTCTACACGCAAGTTTTTTTTCTAAGACGCTTAGAACAAAAGAACCCGCTGGCAACCGAAGCCACCAGCGGGTTATAGCTTAGCGTAAAGTAAGACTATGCCGTCTTAGCCTGCGCCTCCTTGCGCATTTTTCGCAGGTAGTATATACCTAAGATAACGATGATGAGGAGGCTGCAACCGATGAGAGGTCTGTAGAAGAGCCATGCGACAGCGATGACGCTGATGCTGATGACAAAGGCGAGCACAAAGGCTGCAAATGTCGTCGCGGCTCCCACGAGGTTCCCAATGAAGGGGACGACATCCGCGAGTACGGAGAGAATAGACATCATGGAAGTCAGACCAATACCTATTAGAATGAAGCCTACACCGCGCAGTATCCACGTGAGCATAGAATTGCTACTGTGACCCGTCGCGAATAGCTGCGCTGATGTCTGAGTACCCATGCCCAGAAGGAGGACTTCTTTCTTATTCCCTGCGATATAGGGAGAGAAGGTCTGGCCATTCTGCTGAGCCACGAAGCTGATAGCTTCTTCTGGAGCGATGACTGACCATGTGATCTTCATATCTCCAGTCTGAGGCGATGCAGGGCGCTGCACAGAGGTGCTGGGATCTATAATCGGAATACTATCGCCCATAGTAACAGTGCTGTTTGCGGGCATGATGGTCTGCCCCTGTGTCTGACCTGAGCTGAGGGTCACATTAGCTACAGCCATGATGACGGGTGCGTGTACGTAGACCATATTGGACTCGATCTTTGCCTGCTTGGCAATGTTAGCTGGAAGTTGCGTTCCTTCAGGAATGACGTAGGGCTTTTCATTACTTATTAGTCCTATTTGTCTGGGGCTTAAAGTGAACGCTCCGAATGTCACATTGCTAGCTCGCATTTCCATGCTCTCGGCATTAGGAATAGCGACCTTGTTAGCATACTTAGCAGGCTCTTTGAACTTACTCGAATCAACGGGCGCACTGACCCATTTCTGCTCGTAACTATAGACGGTTTCCTTCGTTTCGCTGCCACCGAGATTTTTCTTGGTTTCAGTGCGAGATTCTTGCACCCATTGGTAGTATTCCGTTTTGCGCTGGAGCATGATGCCCTTATGCGAGATACCGAATACGGGATCAGTCAGAACCTCGTTTGTCTTAGCTGTGCCGCTCATGTGGACGATTTGTCCCTGATTTGCGGCGTTGACTTCGTTGATATTTGTCACTTCTACCGTCTTGCCAGCTGCCTCTTCGAGAGCCTGCTTAGTCTTGACATAGTTTCCTTCGTTCCAGAAAAGGAGACCTATACCGATCAATACAAAAAGCGCACCGATAATAATGCCTTTCAGAGAGTTAGTAATGCGGCTTCCGTATCCTTCAGTAGTGACTTCTGTGTATGAATTTTCGCTCATAATTCGTCTTCTGTTGATATGTTAATAAAAAAGCCTAACATGATCTATCCATTAAATATACTTAGGCTAACATAATAGAAGTAATACAATAGTCAACAAAAGTCAAGCTTAATTTCCTATTAATTAGATGTGATTAAGCTGTACTGAGCTCACAAAGAATTCTATCCTTGACCTAAGAGGCATTCCCATCTATTATCCAAGCAACATGATACCTACACGTTCATCTAGTCTCGCTTGCTTCGTTCTGAGTGCAGTTCTTGTGGCTCCTAGCCTTGCGCTGACAGAGAAATCAGCCGATGAGGTGCGCTCCGTGCTCTCGCTGATAAAAGGGCTGCTCAGTGAGCAGGTGCAGTGTCTACAAAAAGTCACGTCTCCCGAGGGCGCTGTGGATGCGAAGAAAGAATACAGCAGAATCCAGGATGAACTCATAAACACTCATCAGCTTATCACGGAGGATAGGCTGATCCTGCATTTCGCCCAGTTTCCCGAAGAAGAGCAGGAAGTTATCCATATCATTCAGCAGCTGGCTAAGGAGATCTCCAGATTGCACAAGATGGAGTACTACCAAGACTCCGAATTAGGCACTCTCTTAGTTCCTCCCGTGGAAGCCTCCTGAAGCCTCGTTTAGTCTTCTTCCCTCATTCGAGCGTTACGAGTGACGGAGATCTTGTGTCATACATATGCGTCTAACTTGACAAGTGAAATGTTCGTATCTAAGATGTATTCATGAAATTACGTATTTTATCAATTGATAAGTTTGCTTGCATTCTCTCGATGAGCCTGTTGGGTAGCGTCGCGACTATGGCAGAAGAGGAAACCTGCAATATAGGCTGCGCGAGCCCAGAAAGGCAGACCGAAGTGAAAGCTGATCTTGACGCCCAAATGGAGGTCCTCACTGAGCAGTTAATGGGGCAGGTAGAAGGTGCGCTCACAGAGCTTGCAGAGGAGGCTCAGGATGTGTATAACGATCCATACCTCCATCTTAAGATGGTAGCGCTTTTTAATCTTGCAGTAGAGGAACCTGAGTTCAGAGGCTACGATCCAGAGCTGGTGAAACCCGTGATACTTACGGAAGAAGAGCGCGATGCCCTCTCAGGGGCAGAAGACTTGGCATACTCTGGTGTATGCAGGCAGTTGGAATTTCAAATGCTTATATCTGGAATGAATCTAAGCTTATACACGGCTGATTCAATACTTTTTAAGTTGGATGTTTTGAATATTCTACTGAAGGATTCCTTGCCCGCGTCCTTGGTAGACCTCGCTGAGCTCGAAACTCAGATCGCGTATTTTGTGCAACTTAATATACCCTATGAGGAAGACATAGATGACGAGCTGAGGGGGGAAATCAAGGCTAAGTATAGCGAGGAATTTGTCCGAGCCTTGGATATTCTTTTAGAATACAAAGAATTAAGAGATGAAAAGAGACAGGAGTTGCTTGTAGATGAGGCTAAACCTCAGAAGGATTTCACGCCTCAGCTTGTGGGGGTATGCCGTTATCTATTCGAGAATTATAATAAGACTGTGACTCAATCTGAAATGACTAAGAATGAGTTACTATTCCTTGATATGGGGATGCGAGGTCTTGCGATGTGGATTTTTATCACAGAGACATGGGGGGACTTAGAGCTGAGTGTAGAAGACCAGAAGCTTTTCTACGCCTGCCTGCGTCATCTGAATGCTGGAGGTATCCTGAACATACTTAAATACGCGCAAAATGATTTTAGCGAGCAGTACTCTGAGGAGAAAAAATCGCCATTCACCCTAAAAGAATCCGCGAATTATCTCGTACCTGAGACTTATCTGAAGAAGAATCCCCCCATCAGCACGGATCATATCATCCGCCTCTGCTCCGAGAAGCTAGATGAGCTCTTCCCTGAGCGAAAGAGCTACCAGCCGAGCGACTGGCAGGCGCTGTAACAAAGGTGTATATTACGCTTGCTTGGCGCGTGCGATGTGCCAAGCACAAACGCAGATCTGCTTCCCTTCGTAAGATAATTCTCGCCTTTTGCTGCTAATTCTACGAGCCAGTCTAATCGGTGGGGTCATGTAGTAATTCTTGTAGTCTGTGCAGTTCATTATCCATGTAGTGATCGAGATCTTCGCGGTGTAACTTCATTTGGAAGATTACCTTGTCTCTGTATCCCAGAGCTGCCGCGAGAGATAGCTCCTCAGATCCATACTTCATGTCCGAGAAGTAGCGTGTGATGATGCGTCCGCGTCGTTGTATACTTACGCGCCAGCCGAGGAAGTCTGTGCTTTCGTATGTGTAGCGTGTGATGTTTTTTATTTTCATAGTCATTCAATTTAAAAGACAATAGGTTAGATTTAATTGTTCAATAACTTTCAGAATGGATATTTCTCGCTTGCATTTTAGAGAAAGCTAGGCTAGCATAGAAGCATGCCCAGCTATTCGCTGCTTACAGCCATCTTCGAGATCGGCGTTCTGTGGTTTCTCTTCTACCAGACCTACCGTGTGTTTAAAAACTCACGTGGTGCTGCTATTTTGATTGGCTTGATCGCTCTCGTTCTCGTTGGTGGGATACTCCTTCAGGTTTTCCAAGCAGAGGTGCTTAAGTATCTTGTGAGTTCACTGATCGGTATCGGTACGATCCTCGTCGTGCTCTTCCAGCAAGAGATTCGCACCGGGCTCGCTAAGATTGGCACGAAGCATTTTCTGAACTTCTTCGGGCAGACGGATAACCGAAAGGATCTTATCGAAGAGATCGTCGAGTCTGTCAGCTGGCTAGCGAGTCGTCGTCATGGTGCGCTCATCGCGCTGGAGCGTAAGATTAATCTAGAAGGCTCCGCTAGCACCGCTGTGGAGGTAGATGCGATTTTTTCCCGAGAGCTTATCACGACGATATTCATGCCGAAGTCACCCTTGCATGACGGTGCTGTCCTGATACAGGGCGATAGAATCTTCGCTGCTGCGGCAATTCTCCCTGTGTCAAATCGCGAATTACGCGACACATCTATGGGGCTGCGCCATCGTGCGGGTATCGGGCTAGCCGAGGAGACGGATGCAGTTGTCATCATCGTATCGGAGGAGACAGGTGCGGTATCTATCGCGGTGAGTAACAGTGTCGAGCGTAATGTAGACATGACTTATCTCACTCTGAGGCTTAAAGAACTTTTTAACCAATCGAATCATGTGGATCAAAGTTAAACGCTTTTTCAGTACGAACTGGCAAGCAAAGGCAATAGCGCTTCTCCTCGCTATCATCATATGGATAGGGGTAAAAGAGGGCGGAATAGATAGCGAGAATCAGCAGAAGCTTGAGGACGGAGACATCATCCTTTCTACACCATAATTTATGC
This sequence comes from uncultured Akkermansia sp., assembly GCA_964371525.1. Lineage (GTDB taxonomy): Bacteria > Verrucomicrobiota > Verrucomicrobiia > Verrucomicrobiales > Akkermansiaceae > Akkermansia. The sequence goes on from CAYJNX010000002.1 coordinate 17,787, forward strand.
CTCATTATTTCATCGCTGGTACAGATACCGATGTGGGAAAGACCTATGTCACCTGCTGCATGCTACGTGATCTTCTCTCACGCGGAGTTCATGCTACTGGCTATAAGCCACTAGCATGCGGTGATCGCTCAGACGCGCGTGCCATACGGGAAGCGACGGCAAGCAAGCTAAGCCTCGAGCAGATTAATCCCATTTACCTGCGCTCTGCTACTGCACCCGCCATCGCGAGTGAGCTAGAGCAGATAGAGATAGATGAAGAGAAAATCATCGCTGGCTACCAAGAACTCGCTTCGCACTACGAATGTGTGCTTGTCGAAGGGGCAGGGGGCTGGTATGTGCCTTTACGCTCGGGGCGCACCATGGCCGATCTGGCGAAAGATCTAGGACTCCCTGTTATTCTCATCGTCGAGAATAAGCTAGGCGCGATCAATCACACGCTGCTGACGCTCGATGCGATAAAGAGCCTAGGCTTGCACTGCCATGGTATCATTCTTAACCACCGAGCAGAGGAGTGGGATCTGGCAAGTCTGACGAATAGACGTCAGATAGAGGAATTCTGCGATGTTCCTGTGCTCGCTGAGCTCATCTCAGGACAGGAAGATATAGACTCAAGCTTCCTAGACTAGGGAGCTTGGTATCACAATTTGCAAAGATCTGCGAGGGTCGTGGGGTGAAGCGGGGCAGGCTGACTAGGTCTAGCTCTTGCGTATCCACGCGAGGAATTCCTTATTCCCTTCCATACCCGTGATGGGCGAGTCATCTACACCCATCCAGACGAGATCGAGTTCGTTGCAAGCGAAATCCTTAATCTTGTCTATCGCGCGCTGGTGAAGCTCTGGATCTCTGACGATACCGCCAGCACCTATGTCTTCGGGCTGTAGTTCAAATTGGGGTTTGATCAGAAGGAGGAAATCGCCATCTTCATGTAGGCAAGCTTTCGCGGCGGGGAGAATCTTAGTCAGTGAGATAAAGGAGACATCGCTGACGATGACGTCCACGAGCTCTCCCAGATCCTCTGGCGTGAGGTAACGAGCATTGAACTGCTCTTTCACCACCACGCGAGGATCGTTTCTGAGTTTCCAGACGAGCTGGTTTGTGCCGACATCAATGGCGTGCACACGGGTGGCACCGTGCTGGAGGAGGCAATCGGTAAAACCTCCTGTAGAAGACCCTATGTCTAAGCAAGTTTTCCCTGTCACATCAACAGGGAAAGCCTTCAGAGCCCCCTCCATCTTCAGCCCCCCGCGACTGACGTAGCGGGGTTTGTTCTTGACGGTGATGGGGAAGCTGTCATCCACCTTCGTACCAGGCTTCGTGACGACCTGATCTTTCACAGATACTTCACCAGCGAGTATGAGGCGCTGAGCCTGTTCTCGTGAATCGCTCAGACCTAGCTGAGTGACGAGGACATCGAGTCTTTGCTTCGCCATGGAAGAAACGCGTTATTAGTAAGAGCGTAGTGAACGACCGCGACCTGGCATGACGGGGACGACTTCCTTCTTAGGCGTGACTGGGACTGTCTGGTAGACAGGCGTAGGTGCCGACTTGGTGATGACTTCGGCAGGCTGTTGTCTAGGAGCTACTTTGAACGCCACAGGTGCAGGCTGTGCTACTGTCATCGGCTCTGCCTGAGTAGCAGGAACGCTAACGAGGGTGAATGAGTTCCACGCAAGCTCTCGTGTCGTGTAGGGCGCAGTCGCGCTAGAGGTGCAGGAGGAGAGGGCGCTCAGTGCTGCGAGCGCGATGATACTAGTTGTAACTATAGTTTTGTTCATATGTAATGTATGGTTGAATATTAAGGAAGAAAAATGCTGCTTGTTTGTACCCATGTGGCGAGGCAGAAAATAATGCAAATTGAGCTCAATATGATGCGAGTCACGTCGCGTTCACCTTTCGCTGGGCGTTCATTAACTGCGGGTTTAAAGCTGATGAATCCGATGACAGCGGTGCCAACCCAGAAAAAGAAATACAGGTTTGACCACATAGCACCGCCCATCGTGTCTAGTGCCGCTGGCACAGCACGCAGGTAGGTGTAAAATGCCATGGGGAGAATCGCGAGAATAGAGAACTCCGCACGAGCTAACTGTGTCATATACAGACGCATCCATACCACACCCCAAGTCGTAACGAGAAGAATGAGCGCGAGAATCAGCGCCGCTATAGTGCCTAATAAGTTAAAATAGATAGGGATGCTACTCAATAGGGTGAATAGCGGGAGCACCCAGTACATGTAAACCTTGCGATTCATAACAGAGCTTCGTTGAATTAGCAACTGCAATCTGCCCAAATCCAAGTAATAGGTACTTCGATATCAGGATGCAGGCTCTGTTTCGCAGGGCAGGTGAGCGCGCAGTTAATCAGGGCTTCACGGTGAGGGGTGTCGGATGGGAGAGGGACGTTGATCGTGACCTCTATCTTCGCGATGCGGCGCGGCTCTGCTGCCATCGTCTTGACGACTTCGATGTGCATGCCTGTGAGATCCACATCATTTTGCTGCGCGTAGATCCCCATGATAGTCGACATACAGGCACCAACGGAAGCGCACATCATATCAGTGGGTGAGAATGATTCTCCCTTGCCGTGATTATCACATGGAGCATCAGTAATCGCCGTGATACCAGAATTGACATGTGTGAGTTGATTGCGAAGCTCGCCTTGATAGTCTATCGTGCACTTAACCATATAAATCATTCTACGTGATTTCCACTCATACGTCAAGATGAAATAGTGATTTACAACTTCACATAACACAGATAATGCCAAATTAATAATTTTGTATAATATTTATGCTTGTAGTGACGCGCGAATATGATAGAATCCCATGACTTATGAGCATAGTTAAAGCGGAACATCTGTACAAGGTTTTTGGACGCCTAGAGGCAGTCAAGGACGCGACTTTCGAAATTGAGAAAGGCGAAATTGTGGGCTTTCTAGGCCCTAATGGTGCGGGTAAAACGACGACGATGAAAATGCTCACAGGCTATTTACCACCTACAGCAGGAACAGCTAGTATAGCTGGCTTTGATATCATTGATAAGTCTCTGGAAGTACGACGCCACATTGGCTATATGCCAGAGAATGTCCCGCTGTATGATGATATGCGCGTCTATGAATATCTCGACTATAGAGCACGGCTCAAGGGTATTCGAGGCTCTTCGGTGCGTCAGCAAATTGGCGAAGCCATCGATCACTGTGGCTTGGAGGTGAAAAAGTCAAAGATGATCAATACGCTCTCAAAAGGCTATCGCCAGCGTGTTGGTCTCGCGGATGCTCTCTTAGGCAGCCCTGAGCTTTTGATACTTGATGAACCTACCAATGGCCTCGATCCGAATCAGATACGTCAGATCCGCGAGCTGATCAAGCACCTAGCTGTCGACCACACGGTCATTCTCTCGACGCATATTCTCAGCGAAGTTGAAATGATCGCTAATAAGGTCGTGATCATTGATCAGGGGCTCATTAAGGCTTCCGACACGCCTCAGAACTTAACTAAGGGGCTACGCACAGCGGGACGTGTGAGTTTAGAGTTCAAGGGGCAGCTTGAGCCGATTGTCGCAGAACTCTCCCAGTTCGATGCGATTAAGAAAGTTATTCACAACGAAACCACGGAAGATGGCTGGCATTCACTCACCCTTCGCGCTGAGCCAAAGACTGACACACGCGAGGTGGCTGCTAATATCATCAGCTCTTATGGTTTCTCTCTACGCCAGATGTACAGACATATTCCCACCCTAGAAGACGTGTTTGTTGAAATGACACGTCACGATTGATTATTTTACATTATCCCTCTTTACCTCTCATGCCATTGGAATCCCCCACTCCTCCAGATAAGCCACAGATTGTCAGCTCGTCTGCCAAGTCTATTCAGCGTAGTCGAAACTCATTTCGAACCATTTATATCATCTTCATGCGAGAGCTTCGCAGCTACTTAGCCACTCCATTCGGTTGGGTTATCTTGGCATGTACCATGGGGTTACAGGCGTTCTCGCTGCAAGCTGTGTTGAAAATCATGAGCATAGGCTCTGATGAAGGCATCATGTACCACATGCTGGATAATATTACTTTCTGGTTCTATTTCATCTTCCTTACTCCTCTCATTACAATGCGTAGTTTTGCAGAAGAAGAGCGCATGGGGACGCTTGAAGGATTACTGACAGCACCAGTTACCACGACGCATATTCTTCTCGGTAAATACCTAGCAGCCTATCTTTTCTACATTATTATATGGATGCCCATGATGCTCTATCCTTGGCTCAGTGAGTTAGCGAACACGCTCACGCTGAAGTTCTACGGCGTACAGTCAATGGGACAGATCGAGTACAGACTTGCTGACTGGTATGGTGCGTTTGGCATATTGTTCTTAACAGGGAGCTTCTTTATCGCGCTGGGCATACTGTGCTCCTCTCTCACGAGAAGTCAAATCATCGCCGCCATCGTCTGTACCTGTATGATGATAACTTATTATTTCATGGGGGCTGTTACGGATCTATGGGGCGAGTTCCCTGCGGCAGATTTCTTCCACTACATATCTATCAAGGATCAGATCACGTCATTCTCTCGCGGGCTGATTGACTCTCGTCCCTTTGTGCTATATATATCGCTCACTGTGTTCACCCTTGCACTGACGCGCCGCATTGTCGACTATCGTCGCTGGAGACGCTAATCACTCACAACACCACTTTCTTACAAGTATGAAAAGTCAAAAGAACCCTAAGGCTCGCGGCATGAAGAAAAACCCACTCGCGTGGGTGAATATAGTCCTGCTCGCCATCCTCGTCATCACCTTTAATTTCATATCCAGTCAGGAGTATACGAAGCGAGACTTAACAGAGGAGCAGAAATACACCATATCTGAGCGTACGATTAATATCCTCAATAGTAAGCGTATACAGGAGTTTTCGGCAGAGGGTGAGGAGCATCCTATTCGCATCATCTTTGCCTTCCAGCGCAGCACGCGCAATTATCCTCGTATGTACTCGCTTCTTGAGGAGTACAAGCGTCACAGTAATGGAAAAATAGAGATCGAGGTATTCGACCCCCTGCGTCAGCCACACCGTGCACGCGAGATTTCGCAAATCTATGGCGTGGATTTCACCCAGAACTTAGCGGTCGTCGATGCGAGAAAGAATCCATCCATAGCGATGCAAACATTCGAAGAGCGCAGCGACCGTAAGCATGTGCGTATTCGCCCTGGTGCCTCCTTTATCAAGTACAAGACGCTTCCTGATATGTCTAAGCGCGCTGTCGCGTTAATGATGGATGAGGTCTTAAGTTCCGCCATAGTAGAAGCTGTAGAGGGTGATATGCGTCAGATGTATGTCGTCGAGGGTAAGGGTGGTGTGTCTCGTGACGAGAAGCGTTTACTTGGTCAGATTGAAGAAGTCGCCGCGTCTCTAAACATTCAGTTATCATGGATTAATCTGTCGACTATAGAAAAACTGCCAAGTAATGCAGAGGGGCTCTTTATCATCGCGCCTCATACTGATTTCACGGATCAAGAAATGTCTGTTGTTCGCGAATTCTGGGAAAGGGAGAAAAAGCATGCCCTGTTCGTCGCGCTCGATCCCGTGAATACAGAACTCCCTCGCTTCTATCGCTTCATCAGAGAGCAGGGTATACGCCCGAATCAAGACCGCGTCTTATTACGCGATCGCGATCGTGCTTACTATAACATTACGGCCATCTTCCCCGAGGGGCTGAATGCCACACGCTCCTTCTGGTATCAGTCAACAAACCTTGAGGGGCAGAGTATGTCCTTTACGCTTGAGCATGCGGATGAGAACTTAGCTTCAATTAAGCAGTTAAATACTTTTGATATTCTGCTTTCTTCTCCTGAATACTATGGTGAAACTCGCTCGGACCTCGCCCCTAGTTTCAATCCTGAAGAAGATAAAGAGGGTCCTCTCTGTCTCGGTGCCGCTGTCACGCGCGGATCATACAATGATCCTAACAAGCTTTCGACCATGCTAGTGCTGGGAAATACTGACATCCTTGCAAAGGAAGGCAGTAAGCGAGAGCAGCGCGATTACATCCGCACTCTGACAGCATGGATGACTGATAGAACTGAATACGCAGGCAAGAGTGCGAACGAGGACCTGACGATGAAGATCGACCTGAATCGTCATTCTCAGAGCTTCTTAGAATACCTTACTCTCTTAGGTCTTCCGTTTTCGGCACTTCTCATGGCACTAGTCATTTGGAATACCCGTCGTCATTAACGATTCACTGATCGCCCTCATGCGTTATCTATCTACCATTATTCTTGCTATCCTGACCCTATCTATCTTTGGGGTGGCTACATTACTCGTCGTTGACGGTAATCTCGCGCGATTGACTGGCTGGTACCGCTTTAAGAAGGGAGAATCGCTCTTCCAGCTTAGAACACCTGAGCAGCTAGCACAGATCGACTGGATACGTATCGCAGATCTTCACGACAGACTAGCCTGTGAGCGTCAAGTCGATGGTAGCTGGTGGATTACGGAGCCATTCGTCGATCGTATGGATCCCGTGGCTGCGCAAGCTTTACTCAGCTTTACGCAGCAGGCGACTCTCGTAGATACACTTCCTCTGGACAGATCGACGGAAGGTAGCTTGCGTGAGTTTGGGGTAGAAACTTCCCCTTATGAGATCACGCTGAAACGCCCTGTGGGTGATGACCGCACCACTGTTGCTCGCTATACACTAGGAGCGACTGCACCGTGGTTTGCAGATACTGCTGATGATAAAACAGTAATACCTACCACCTACCTACGCACCGATTTTTATGGAAATGACCAGAGAATTCATGTCGTAACTGGGAATATCTTAAGTATCTTTGATAACGGTCTTAACGGACTTCGTGATCAGTCCCCCTTGAGTTTCAATCCTGATGATATTCTCGCTCTCCGTATTTCCAGTGGGCAGGAGTCGTCTGATATAAGCGCTCAACGCGCCAGTGCCCAAGCACCATGGACGATCACCAAGCCCATTATTACGAAGGCTGATATCTATGCATTAGATGATCTCATGGCAGATTTACTGAAAATTAAAGCCTTGCGCGTCGAGGATGCTTCAGCCGTCGACTTGAGCAAGCAAGGCACACCAGTCATTTTTAGCCTCACTGATAATCATGGCCAAGTCCGTACTCTGAGTATCTACCCTGCATTCGTATCGGAAACAGATGACTCGAAGATTAGCTACGCCACAGTATCAGATAGAAATGTCGTCTTCACTCTAGCCGCATCCCCTCGCATGATGCGAAAAGGAAGTTACGCACGTATTATCAATGCTTCCTTCTCTTTACCCCTCCTTCCTGATCCTATCCTAAAGCAGCTTCGCGAGGGAAATACCCCTATCTACACAGAAGATCTAGCTTATTCGCTTGATAATCTGCGATCTCTGGAGCTCTGCTCAGTTCCCGAGCAGGATATAGCACGCGTGTCAGTGAATACGCCTTATGCGCAAGCCCCTTTACGCCTCATTCTCATTCCTGGCGATGCCGATAGTAAAGTGCCTGCGAAATGGATGTTTTCCTCCTCATCTGACTACGAAGAAGCTGATGAACCACGCGTGAAGAACTTCTTGCAGTCGCTGAACAAGACACCTCTGGCGCGAGTTATCAGAGATATTAAATCGACGGATAGTTACTACGACGTTCTACACGAGTATGGTCTGGATCAGCCAGATTATAGTATAACCTTGCTTCCCTTGCCTTGTAGCTATCGCTCTACCATCTTCGGACATGATATGCCACTTATAAAAGATAGACCCCCTATCAGTTATATTATCAAGTATCAGCGTGCGATGACCAGTGATGAGCCTGCCACATGGATTATTCATGAGCGCGGTAGTAATATAATAGGTGAACTGCCTACAAGCATCGCGAGGTATCTTTCCTTAGATAAATATCAGTGGAAGGATAAGCACGCGGTTGATTTCCCCATCTCGGCGGTGAAAACGCTGACCATGAATTTTCAATCTGCTAGTATTAAACTCCATTTTGACTACATAGGCGACAGATGGACGGGCACGCTAGATGGTAAAGATATTAGTTTACGTATCAATCCCCACCGCGCGTTGAGTTACCTGCGCAATCTGAACAATATGCGCGTCATCCGATGGCTGCAACCTACTCATCAAGCTGCCCTGAAAGCGTTGGAAAATCCTGTGTTCACAGTATCTCTGGATCTTGAGTTGAGCGTCATCTCTCAACGCGAGGGCTACATCGTCGATAGTAATAGATCTGATGCAGAGCAAATCGAAAGAAATCAGCAAGAGCAAGAGGGAGTTAATGCTGAAGACTACATAGCGAATGCTACGAATGACGACGCGATTATAGATACACTTTTTGCAGACGATGCGAAAGAGAAGAAAACCCTCACCCTCATGATCGCTCCTGTCAACATGAATAGGGAAGATACTCCCTTCTACGCGAGAATTGTAGAGACAGGCGAAGTCTTCATCATCAGCAAAGAAAGCGCATGGGGTCTTGCGAATAATCTATTAGACTAATTTTAAACACGAAACATCACTATGTGGCACTGGCAGCATCAAGTACCTATTTCTGAAGAATCTTACTGGCAAGAGCTCCTTGCACAGTATCCTAATAGTGTTCTCTCGCAGAACTTTGCAGCGACAAAACTCGAAATGGACGTTTACTGGAATGAAGAGCACGAAGCCCTCATCTTCGCAGCTTGCCATGGCGGTAAAGTTCAGCCACTCGTCGCAACAGACTGGGTAGCGGAGACCGCTCCTGAGAATCGCCCCCCTCTCCTCATACGTCAGCAAATCGTCATCAGCTCAAGCGATGATGCTGCTGTCATGGATGCGCTACGAGAGCGCTACCCTAAGCGCATCATTCTTACCATGCCTGCGGAAATGGCTTTCGGTACGGGGGATCATGCCACGACGTCCACCTGCTTACGCCTGCTTTGCGACTATGCGAAGTCAAGAGAAGCTGGCAGCTGGAGGCTGACAGATGCGGGCTGTGGGACAGCTATTCTAGCTCTAGCTGGTTTGAAACTTGGTGCGCGTAGTGCCATAGCTTATGACTTTGACCCACAGGCGATAGAGATTTCTCAGCGAAATATTGAGAGAAACGGCGGTGCTGAGCAGCTTAACTTATTCCAAGCCGACGTCTTCGAATGGGAAGCCGCAGAAGAGGAACTCGCAGACATCCTGCTGGCGAATCTCTTTTCCACCGTGCTCCAGAAGGCCTTCCCCATGCTCAAGCGCAGTATGAAAAAGAATGGCATACTCATCATTTCAGGCATCTTAAAAGAGCAGGCTGATGAGACGATAGCCATAGCACAGCAGCATGGTCTCGTGCTAGAAAAACGCATCACGCGCGGCAAATGGACGACGGCGCAACTCATCCTCCCTGCATGAATATCCTCGCCATAGAATGCTCTCTGACTCCGTCATCACTCTGCCTCATGAATGATGAGGGAGCTCTCCTCTACCACTATGAGTGGTCGGTGGATAGGAATCACGATGCGGAGCTTTTCCCCGCACTGGAGCAGTGTATGTCTATCTTGGGTGATAGCCCACTGGATCTCATCTTGATCGGTTCGGGACCTGGTAGTTATGGCGGAGTACGCGTCGCCTTGGCGGCGGCAGAAGGCATTTCTATCGTACGTGGTAGCAGGCTCGCCGCCATAGACTCATGGGCGCAGCTTGCGAAAGAGGGGCGAGAATGGATTATTTCCGACGCGAAGCGCGGCGGCTGGACTCTGCGTCACCCAGACGGACTTATTGAAGTCACCACAGCAGAGATGATCAAGGAACTTATCGCGAAGGGTGAAACCATAGTCAGTGTAGAATCTTCTGATCAGCTCATGAAGCATGAGTTTTCACAAGTAGAAGCAAGCCTCGTGCCTACAGCTCAGGGGCTCGTTAAGAGCTGGCAGAGCATGAAGGAAGAGGCTCAGCAGAAAATCCTTAACACACCACCTGCTCCTATTTACGTTCGCCAGCCTCATATCACGAAGGCGAAGCGGAAACCATGGGAATGCGGCTGATTGAATATGAGAAATATTCTGTCAACTGCAGCTTGCTTAAGCATCACGCCACTCATGCTCAGTGCGCAAGACTCGCAGTCGCCTCCGCATGTTTTCATCATTCTGATGGATGACTTAGGCTATGGTGAGTTAGGATCTTATGGGCAGAAGCGCATCGAGACCCCTCACCTAGATCAGCTGGCAAAAGAAGGAGTTCGCTTCACGCAGTACTACAGTGCAGCTCCTGTAAGTGCCCCATCCCGCTGCATGATGCTGACAGGGAAGCACTCAGGTCATGCCGTCGTGCGTCAAAACAACGAGGCCGCGAAGCGAGGGAATGTCTGGAGTCATAAGGCCATGCTGAATAATCCACAGCTAGAGGGGCAAGCTCCCATGCCTGCCGACACGCGGACCCTCGCTCACCTCATGCAGGATGAGGGCTACAGAACCGCCCTCATCGGCAAATGGGGCTTAGGCTACCCTGGTTCGGTCTCTACGCCGAACAAGATGGGGTTTGACTTTTTCTACGGCTTTAACTGCCAGCGGCAAGCGCATACCTACTACCCCATGTTTGTCTACAGGAATGATAAGCGAGAAATACTTGATAATGCCCCTCTCCTCACGCCGAATGACAAGCTCGATCGCGGAGCAGATAAGTATGACGAGCGTTCTTACGATAAGTTCCAGCGTAAGGAGTACGTGAATGATCTGTTTTATGACGAACTCATCCAGCTCGTCGACCAGCAATCCACGCATAAGAAACCACTCTTCGTCATGTGGGCAACTCCCCTACCTCATGTATCACTACAAGCACCAAAGGAATGGGTAGACTACTATCAGAAGAAATTCAAGGACGAAGAGCCATACCTCGGTCAGCGTAGTTACTTACCATGCCGCTATCCACGCGCAACTTATGCCGCGATGGTCAGCTACTTTGATGATCAGGTAGGACGCTTCATAGCGACACTCAAGGAAAAAGGCATGTACGAGAACAGTCTTATTATCTTCACCTCAGATAATGGACCTACATTCAATGGAGGTAGTGACTCACCATGGTTCGAGAGTGCAGGTCCATTCCGCAGCGAAGCAGGATGGGGAAAAGCCAGCCTCCGCGAAGGCGGCATACGCGTCCCCTTTCTTGTGAGCTGGCCTGCACGCATCGGGAAAGGGCGTGTGTCAGACCACATCTCTGCCTCCTATGATATACTCCCCACCATCGCAGAAATTCTAAAGACTCCTGTGCCAGCAGATAGTGATGGGCTGAGCTTCTTCTCCGAATTGACTGGCAAGAAGCAAGCCAAGCACGAGCATCTCTACTGGGAATACCCAGAAGGATCAGGTGCGCGCGCCATGCGAATGGGGAAATGGAAAGGTCTAATCCTCAATATAAACAAGGGGAATAAAACAATGCAGCTTTTCGATCTTGATCGCGATGAGCGAGAAGAGCATAACCTCGCAGAGAAGCACCCAGAAATCGTCGCTGAAATCAGAAAAAGAATGCACGAGGAGCACACGAAGCCTAGTTCTCAATAATCCCCACTATGTACGCCGCACTACTCACACTCATTTACCTAGCTTTCATCTCACTCGGTCTACCAGATTCCCTGCTCGGGACAGCTTGGCCCGTGATGCAGCGCGACTTTCAGGTCAGCTACAGCTATGCAGGTATCGTGGCTATGATTATCTCGCTGGGGACGATTACGGCGAGTCTGAGCTGCGCGCGCCTGATGCAGTGGATGAGCACAGGTGTCATCACGACTGTGAGTGTACTCATCTCTGCTCTTTCTCTCTGGGGCTTTTCGCTCTGCCCGAGTTTCGCTTGGGTCTGTGTGATGGCCATTCCTTATGGTCTAAGTGGTGGTGCTGTAGATGCGGTGCTGAATAATTACGTCGCTGCGCACTATTCCGCTCGCCACATGCACTGGCTACATGCGTCTTGGGGCGTGGGTGCGACACTGAGTCCTATCATCATGGGCTTCGCGCTGGTGAATGCAGGAGGCTGGCAGTCTGGCTATATGATCATATTCTGGGCACAGCTGACCTTAGCAGTCATACTCTTATTAAGTATCAAGCTCTGGCGTCGAAAAGATCATGATGCAGAACAAAGCAGTCCCACAGAAGAAAAGCATGAAGTGCTCGGCTTCTTCGCCTCGCTCAAGATCCGCGGCGTAAAACCCATCCTTATCAGCTTCGCTGCTTACTGCGGTTTAGAAAATGCCACAGGCATATGGGCGGCGAGTTATCTCGTAGAAGCTCGTTGCCTCGCGCCAGAGTCTGCCGCATTCCACGCCTCACTCTACTTCATGGGCATCATGATAGGGCGCATGCTCGGAGGTATCATCGCTCAGTACTTCAGCCACAGTCGACTCATCTTCATGGGTGCGGCACTTATTATCTCAGGTATGCTGCTCACTCAGCTTCCGTGGAATTCTACGCTCTGGCTGAGCTTCCTCATGGTGGGCATAGGCTGTGCGCCTATTTACCCCTCTATCATTCATGCCACACCTATCCTATTTGGTAAGGAAAAATCACTGAGTATCATAGGTATTCAGATGGGGTGCGCCTATATGGGATCTTGTCTTGCGCCTCCGCTGTTTGGGTTTATATCCTCGCAGCTCAGCATGTCTGTGTTCCCCTTCTTCGTCGTCCTTCTCGCGGCAGCAATGATTCTGAGTTATTCGCGCTTATCAAGGCTCTAAGTAGCTTGACCTAGAACTAGCTGTTGTGCTATATTTCCCCTGTGCCCGAAGTCTTTCATTTCCGCGATAAGAGTGCTTATCTCAAGGAACAGCTCATCACCTGTATAGGGAATAAGCGTGCACTTCTTCCTCGACTCGCGGATAGCTTTTCGCGTTTAGAAAAGAGCCTTGGGCGCAAGCTACGCTGCTGGGATGCTTTCTCAGGCTCAGGCTCTGTATCGCGCCTGCTAAAATCGTATGCATCAGAACTTCATAGCAATGATTTAGAGCCTTACGCCGCTATGATGAGTAGGTGCTATTTAGCGAATAGAAACGAGCTGCCAATGGCACAGCTACAGAGCATCTATAGCTCGCTGCTAGATGAGCTCTCCGATGAGGGTAATTTGCAGGCGGGCTTTGTGACTGAGCTATATGCACCAAAAGATGAATCGAGCATAGCCCGCGAAGACAGAGTATTCTACACGAGGCGTAATGCCCTGTACATCGACACGGCACGCATGCTCATCTCTGAGCTAGATGAGGAGATACAGCCCTTTTTCTTAGCGCCTCTACTCAGTATGGCCTCTGTGCATACGAACACCGCAGGAGTATTCAAAGGATTTTACAAGAATGCTGAAGGTATAGGTCAATACGGAGGACGAGGAGAGCACGCACTGTCTCGAATAAAGGGCGACATCACGCTCCCCTTCCCTGTCTTTTCTGAGTTCAACTGCCCAACGACTGTGACGAGAGCCGACGCACTGACAGTTGCGCATCATCTCCCAGATCTAGATCTCGCCTACTTTGATCCACCATACAACCAGCATCCCTACGGTTCAAACTACTTCATGTTAAATCTGATCGTGGAAGGAAAAGCCCCTGATACATCGCAGATTTCGCGTGTGTCAGGCATCCCTCAGGATTGGAATCGCTCGGAGTTTAATAAGAAAGCTGGTGCACTCCGAGCACTCAGCGAGCTCGTGAGTCGCTGCCCTGCTCGCTACATTCTCCTATCCTACAGTTCTGAGGGACTGCTAGCAAAATCCGATATGCTCGACCTTCTCGCCAGCCATGGGACGGTCACACTTGAAGAGATCCCCTACGCCACATTCAGAGGTAGTCGTAATTTACGAGCGAGGAAATTACAGGTGATGGAGTACCTCTTTCTTTTAGAGAAAAAGATTTAAGCGTAAGGCGAAGCTTTATATGTAAATGCTTTATAAATATTCATATGATAGGCTTGTAAAATTTACCTTGCTTATGTGTGTCTCGTGTGTTTAACTTCTCGCAGCTACATATCCTGACTCGTTAGGATGCGTAGTTCCCCCTCTGGAGGCAGTAGGAACTGCAAGAAATAGATGGGAAAGGCGGTGAGAATCCGTCACTGTGCCGCAACCGTATTGTGAGCTAGCATCTCTGAGATGCTGTCGAACTAAGTCGGGGTACCAGCCAGGGGAAGCGCTGAACACACCAACGTAACATTGGTCCACTAAGCTCTACATATGATATCTACATCACTTACGCCTCAAGGAGGCGTTACACGCGCTGTGCTTGCCATCGCTATGGCAGGAAATTGTGCTTTTGCACAGGCTAGTCCTCAAGCCCCCATCGAGGAAACCGAGCTCGCCCCCATCACGGTATCTGCCTCTGATGGTCTTGCCATGGCTTATGACGAGACAGGTGTCTCTGTCACCGTCCTCAATGTGGAGGAATTAAAGGAAGAAGGCGTTGTCCAACTGGGTGATGCTCTGACACGAGTACCCGGTGTATTCGCCCTCCCTAATGGTGGTATCAACCAGATGGGCAGTAGCAACCAAATCGTCATCCGCGGGATGAACGACGAGACATACACCATGTCTATCTATGATGGTATGCGCCTTTATAATGCATCGGGTGTCGGTCGCATTTCTGCAAACCTCATTGGTCACCAGACACTTTACGGACTCGGTGGATTGGAAGTACTCAAAGGTGCGCAAGGTGCGGTCTACGGTGGTGGTGCTGTCGGCGGTATCGTTTACATGACCACGCCTAAGGGAAAGGGTGAACCTAGCTACCAAAGCACGGTTGAAATCGGTTCCTTTGATACACAACTGGGTAATTTCATCGCGCAGGGCGAAAAGGATGAACTATCCTACTACGTATCCTCCACTTACCAGTCCACGACGAATGACATGCGCCTCGCTGATGGATCACGCCCCGAAGGCGATGCCGCAAACGCAGGTGAATACACAAACTGGACGAACAATATCCGCCTCGACTATCAGCTTAATGACACGAATGTCGTGACAGCGACCTACCGTCGCGAGGACATCAAGTTCCAGTCCCCTCACGATTCTGTCGAGAATAGCACTCGTTCGAACCTCGCTACCCTCAAGTGGGTAAGCAACATCACGGACGCTTACACATCCACCCTCATGGCTGGTATTTATGATGCTGATGCCATTGTAGGAACAGACCTGACACCCGGTGTGGTAAATGGTCGCGCCTTCATGACGAACCTCAATCTTCAGGCAGAATGGCGTCATGACTACAAGTGGAATGACAAGCATAAGACCTCTGGTGCACTCTCTTGGAATAGAGAAGAAACAGACGGTTCTTACGTGAATAATAGCACGAAAGATGACATCTACGGCATCGCAGTGGAGCACTTCTACACCCCTATCACAAACTGGGAAAACTCCATAGCACTGCGCCTCGATAGCAGCGATATCTACGACGAGAATACGACGATACGCCTCGCAAGCAGCTACAAGTTCAATGACGAAAAGTCACGTTTCTTCGGCTCATTTAGCACAGGTTACAAGGCACCTACCTCACTCGAACGCTCTAGCGGTAGCTTCTACAGCGAAATGGCAGCCTATGGTTCAGTGTACAAGACCACCTACTATGGAAATCCTGACCTGAAGGAAGAAACAAGCGTCAGCTTTGACATAGGCTTTGAGCAGAAGATAGGAGAGAATCATAAGATCACAGCAACTTACTTCTGGCAGCAGCTCAGTGACGGTATCGACAGTATCTACAGCTATGGCTCAAGCTATACTGAATCGAATGTCAACTTTGTCAATGCCAGCGGAATCTGGACTATTCAGGGTCTTGAAGTCGTGATGCAGGGGGAAATCACATCCGCTTGGAACACAGGCTACACTCTGAGCTTCACAGTCACCTCTCCTAAGGATGCAGACGACGAGCAGCTCGCTAAGACCGCACGCCGTGTCTTGGCCGCTGATATCCACACGAGTCCTACGGACAAGTTCACCTTCGGTGTAGGCGTACAAGCCGCCAGCGGACGCGTGAATTACAATGCTGATGACAAGCTCGACTCCTACTACACCATGCGTGCTTATGCTCGCTATGAGTTCACTGAGAACATGGCTCTGCACATGCGTGTAGAAAACATCACCGATCAGAATTACGTAACAGAGGGCTCCTATCCAGTCGATTACCTCGGCTCAGGTATAGGCATCTACGCTGGCGTCACAGTAAAATTCTAAGATAGTTAATAGATAAGGAAAAAGCCCTTCGACTCACATCCCCTGTAGCAAGGCGGTCGAAGGGCTTTTTCTATTGATGCACTCCCCTTATCATGGACTATAGCCGCCTCATCGTATTTTTTATATGCACCTGCATGATATTTTCTTCATGCAGCGAGGAAAAAACGCAGCAGTCTGTTATCTTGGGGGGGATAAAAGCAGCGGCTGCATACCCAGAAGATATGTGGCAGATTCTCAGCGGGCTCGATGACATACAGGTACAGCAGGCTACTGGCGGCATACCTGATGACCTTATCTGGGAAGACGGCAGAGGTCTGCCCGAGATAGGCGATCCAGCTGCGAAAAAAGGTGGAAGCATCCATCTCGTTAATGCGGGACCCTACCCCGCCCATTTACGCCCCATAGGAGGGCTAGGCACCGTATTCTTCCACTACACGCTCTATGCGAATGTGGATATCAAGCTCGTCGAGCTTCACCCTCTGAGCCCAGAAAAAAGCATCATCCCCGGCGTCGCCCAGAGCTGGGCGATAGGGAGGGATGGTCGCACAGTCTACTTCCGACTGAATCCGCAGGCTCGCTATTCGAATGGTCGCCCCCTGCGAGCTGGAGACTTCTTCCTCGGACTCTACCTGCGCAGCTCTGATTATATAAAAGACCCACTCGCGCTCAAGAAGATAGCGAAGAGTATAGAAAAGATCACCTACTACGGCGAGCATTGCTTTTCTGTGAAGCTGCGACAGACAGAGCTACTCGCCCCCTACAGCATTGCTCAGCTGCTGAGCCCCGCTGAGCCTAGCTTTTATAGCGAGTTTGGCCCCGACTATGTAGAACGCTACGCCCAGCGCATCGCCCCGACGACGGGCGCTTACAGTGTCCTACCTACAGATTTAAAAACAAACCGTGAGATCATCATGTCGAAGGTCCCCCAGTGGTGGGCCTCCGATCTCCCCTACTACCGCTACCGCTATAATGTCGATAAGCGTCATATACACTTCCTCGCGGATGAGGCGCAGCTCTGGGAGTTCTTCTGGAAGGGAAAAATCGACCTGCTGCAGACCCGTAACCTCAGCGCGTGGCAGCAGCGACTCCAGCATGAGCATGTGCGCGAAGGACGCATCGAAAAGCACCGCTTTCTCTCCCACTACCCCTTACCTCCCTATGGCATTTATCTCAATGCTCGCACCCTGCCCGATATCAATCTACGTCAGGGGCTGCTGCACGCCATGGACATGAATCGCGCACTCGATCTACTCTTTCGCGGCGAATACGAACGCCTCGCCTTCTTCAGTGAAGGCTATGGACAGCTCAGCCCGAAGCAGGGTGAAGTCGAGCAGGTACAGTTCGATGTGAATAAGTCCAGAGACTACTTTAATAAAGCAGGTTATACTATAGCTGACACTGATGGAATCTTGCAGAAAGCTGACGGCACGCGCCTGAGTATCACCCTATCCTACACGCCTTCGGAGAAGGTCACGAGCCTCGTGCAGCAGCTCGCTCAGAGCGCACGCCTCTGTGGCGCAGAGGTCGTCGCTGATCCCACCCCGTGGCAGCAGACAGCGAAGAAAGTGGAGCATAAGACCTATCAGATGGCCTTCTGGGCAGACGTAGCGAGCTTCCCCCTACCTTCACTAGATACACAGTTTCACTCACGCTTTTATGAGACAGTCGGGCGTAATCTCCATGCGCTGAACGACGCGGACATGGATGCACATCTGGAGTCTATGCATGATGCAAAGACAGCGAATGAACTCGCCGAAGCAACCCTGAAGGTGAATCAGCGTCTCGCAGCACTGGCCGTCTGGCTACCTGGCTGGAAGGAGAATCGCTGTTACGTCGCTAACTGGCGGCACGTGCGCTTCCCTGATACTACTTATTGCCAATTCTCCACTCCTCGCCCCTACGATGTGCAAGAGGCTCATCTGCTCTGGATAGATGAGGAGGGATTCCCGAAGGATGGAACGCATGAGGAAGTGGATAGCTTTATCAATCCTAGCTACCCTGCTATGAATGAATGATGCGGATTTTTTTCACGCTACCTGCCCCTAATTGCTCGTTGAGCTTACGCATGACTTGAGTGCGCATACGGTTGATTTCGAATCGAATATTCGGATGCAGTGTGCGTATGGTTGCGAGTCCATCGCTGAGCGAAAAGAGTTCGGCTTGCGTGGAGAAGAAGTCGCCCATCGCTTTCTTCCATGCCTCGGCTAAAATCTCAGCCGCAAAGCTCTCTTCACGCAGCTGGAGACGCTCATTAATCTCGCCTAGTATGGATGCCATGCTGCGTATGGAGCGCGTGGCGGAGCGGTCAATGGAGACTCCTAGGAAGTCCGCCATTGCTTGGTCCTCATCCTGCTGGGTACGACTGGGTATGTGTACATAACCAGCCTTCCCATCAGGATAAGTGACCAAGTAATAGCGTCTGCTACCTAGCTTTTTGCGCAGCTGTTGCTGCTCTCGTGCATCGACTTGAGCCGCTGATTCTGCGCCGCTGCTCTTAGGCGCAGAAGACGGATCTCCTGCGGGAAGGTCAGCTCTAGGGGTAGCAGTACTCATGAAGTTATTTATTCGTCGCCGTCGTCACCGATGGACTGCACAGGGCAGGATTCGAGAACTTCATCGCAAAGTGCGATGTCTTCAGGAGTGGTGGGTTGTGCACATACGTAGGAAACACCTTCGTCTTCGTCGCGGACGAAGAACTGGGGTGCGCTTTCGCGGCAAAGATCACAATCGATGCAACTGCTATCGACGTAATACTTACCTTCTACGTTCTTTTCTACTTTATCGTCTAATTCTGCCATAACATATAATCGAGAAGTGGTTGGACTTCTCAGGTATATTTTTACGTATTTATGAGCAAATGCAATCTTTTTTTATTGCCAGCAGCATTTTTTCAGTCCAAAATACATTCATGCAAGATCAGTCAAGCTATCAAACGCCCATACCGCCAGATGATGCCACGAATGTAGATGAGCTCAGCACACCGAAGAAGAAGTTTTCCACTCTTAGCCTCATTGGGATTATAACCACCCTTACGGCTCTCATAGGAGTAGCTATCTTTATCTATGCTGACGTCATGTCTAAGATTCCTACACGCTCATGGAGAGAAACCACTACTGAGCTACCATGGGAGACAGAGCAATTCAGCGTAACAGATATTGAAACAAGCTGGCACTCATCCGAAGGAGATGACCGCATGAGCCGCCGTGTCGCATGCTATCCTATCATTACACTCAATCTTGAACACATCGAAAAGAGTGGTAAACTGATGGTCAGCTTCCATAATGAGAACGGCCAGCGTAAGGGCGATATCATCAGTCTTCCCTTCACCTCCAGTGGATTCAAAAAGTCAAATGACTTTAACATCACTAGCGAAGGTAATAAGGTCACCTTCTACACCCTCGCAGGCTATGAGAATAAGGATGACTATCTTTACCATCAGGTGGATTACCATGCCCCTCTATGGAGTATAGAAGTACGCTACATGATGGATGGCGATTCCGAACCACAGCTCCTCGGAAAAACGAGTATCCAAGCCAACACGCTTGAAAAGAAGAAAGACTAAATTTAAAGTCTATATAACAGTTACTTATGCCTGAGAGCCCCCCGCCCACCTCTCTGTTACATCGCCGCTGGTTCCGCCTCCTGCTGAGTTTACTCGGCGGCGTGATCATGGCGATGGCCTTTGTGCCCTATGATATATCCATCATCGTGTGGGTGGGACTGCTCCCCCTGCTGCTCGTGCTATGGCTGCGCCCCATGCGCTTCTGGGCGGCCTTTGGCTATGGCTGGGTCTACGGCATGGGCTGGTACTCGATCAGCTTCTGGTGGATTCATGAAGTTGGGACAGTTTTCCGCATTAATGAGTTTCTTTTTCTCGGCGTAGCCTTCATCCCTCTGATGAGCTACTATGCTATTTTTCCAGCACTCTGGGCTGGTATAGCTAGTACCTTCTTGCGACCACAGTTAAGCACTGCACCTAGTCCAGAAAGCTTCGCCGTATCGAAAAAGTTAGCACTGCCATCGGATATCTATGATGCGAAGCGCAAGGCATGGCGCGACTGGGCTATGCTGGATATGTTCTCCACCCTTCGCTCCGCTGTGGGCTTAGCAGCTCTGTGGGTATGCGTCGAGTGGCTTCGAGCGCAGGGCACACTTGGCTTCTCTTGGAATAGCATGGGGATGGCACTGTATGATGGCTTGTCTCTGGCTCAGTGGGCGGAGTTCATCGGTACGGCGGCACTTTCCTTCTTCCCAGTTTTCTTCGCAGTCATCTGCTATGGTGCAGGCCGACGCTGTTACTTACACATGAAGGCGATGAGTAAGTCCTGCCGCCCGTGGGACTTCTATGCCGTACTGCTCTTGGTCTTTGGGCTCTTTATGGGTGGACTATCACTGGCACAGCGGTACTCAGCGACGCGCATGCTAAACGAGGAAGGCATCATAGCCCTGCCCGTTCTAGCGGTTCAGAATAATCTTGATCAGGTGAAGAAAATCACCACCCCTCGCCATCTACGAGGCGTCTATTTTCGAGAATACCTTGAAGAAACGCGCGCAGGATTTCACCGTGTACAGCAAGAGACACTTGCCCTTGCTCAGAAAAATCCCGAATACGGCTTCACACAACAGCTCCCCCTCTGGGTCATCTGGCCAGAGAGTGCCATGCCCTACCCCTTCTGGCGAGACTCGCAGGTCGGAGTCCGTTTGAATGACCATGTCGCCTCGAATATCTACTTCAATGATAACTCTGGCATACCTGCCCTACGCCACGAACTCAGAGAGCTCGGCAGCACAGGCTTCGTCCTCTTTACAGGTATAGATGAATACGAAATAGTCCCCGACAATCAGGGAGCACAGAACATCAAAGGTATGCACAATGCCATGGCCATCATTGAGG
Source organism: uncultured Akkermansia sp. (assembly GCA_964371525.1). Classification (GTDB taxonomy): domain Bacteria; phylum Verrucomicrobiota; class Verrucomicrobiia; order Verrucomicrobiales; family Akkermansiaceae; genus Akkermansia. The sequence goes on from CAYJNX010000002.1 coordinate 38,827, forward strand.
ATGACTTCGACACTGTCCGTACGGTATCGAAACAGCACCTCATGCCCTTCGGTGAGTATATCCCTCTCGCTCGTGATATCGAGTGGGTAGGTCAGGCCTATGCCGAAATAACAGGAACGCAAACTGGCGACGGCATCATCCCTGGAGAAGGAACAGAACCCATATCCGTCTCTGTACCAGGTAGCGACGAGAAGATATCCGTTATTCCTGCTATCTGTTATGAGGACACGGTCGGTGGTCTCGTGCGCCAGTTCGCCCGCAAGGGCGCGCAAGTCATCGTCAATATCAGTAATGATGCGTGGTTCCATCACTCTGCCTGTGGTGAGCAGCAGGCTCGTAATGCCGCATTCCGCTGCATTGAGCTGCGTCGCCCCATGGTGCGCGCGGCTAATCAGGGAGTCACCTGCGCGATAGGCGCGAATGGTGGATTTATCGACGAGTTACGCGACGACAAGGGGAAGCCCTACCTGAGCGGTAGCAGCTACGCCGTGCTCCCAGTAGATCCGAATGCGGGACTCACACTCTACGCACAGTTCGGAGACTGGGCAGTGCTGCTCTGCTTCCTTGTCGCCCTAGTATTAGCCATTCAGCCCCTCATTTGGAAGAAAGCATCTAAGCTTATATCATAGAAGCGTGAAGAAGCAATACCATATCGCCTTCGCCGCGGACGTCGATTTCCAGATCCCGCTCGCACTTGCGCTCTACTCCTTAGAACGCGTAGTGACTCAGCCCGAGCGATACTGCGTGCATATCTTGCATCAGGATATTGATACGACTCTGTATTCTTCCATAGGACTCGACCTAAGATTCTACAACGTAGCGAATGCCTTGAAGAATCTCCCGACAGCGAAAAGATTCCCTACCCCCATCTATTACAGATTTCTACTAGCAGATATCCTGCCCCCTGACATAGAAAAGGTGCTTTACCTCGACTGTGACATCATGGTGACGAGAGACATCAGTGGACTCTGGGATATCCCTTTAGAAGGAGCTGTGCTTGCAGCCTGTCCTTGGGTCGTATTTGGTAGCTACGCGAGCGAATACAAGCCCTTTGTGGATGAATTTCCCGCTCGCCTCGGAGTTTCCCAGCAGCTCCCTCCTGAGTATTACTATTACTCAAGCTTCCTCATGATGGATATCGCCCTGATGCGAGCCGAGAATATCAGCTCACAGCTCGTGGATGCAAGCTTAGAGCTCCCTGCGGAGAAACTCCTATGGCCAGATCAAGACGTGCTGAATTACGTCTTGCGTGACCGTATGATCTCGCTACCACTTGCTTGCAATGTCATCCCCCTCTTCGCCACTGAGATGCAGGATGAAAGTGAAGAAGCAAGAGCAGCCTACGCAGAGCCTATTATAATCCATTTCGCAGCGACTAAGCCCAATATACTTACCGGTGCGAAGCTCCCCTATGAAAAGGAATTCTTCACCATGTGGAGACAGAGCCCATGGTCACGCTCCATTCCCTACCCCCTCGTCTCACTGCGCAAGCTTCCTACACTACTGAAAAGCATGGTAGAACTCCCCATCAAGCTCGCGATCAAGCATGATGGTCTACTGCACCTCTACGGTCGTCTTCTGAGCCTCATACGCCCAAGCTAGGGCGAGGTCATTACAGCATTACAGTAACAAGTCCTGCGCATGAGCGCGGGCTGTATCCCCAGTCATGCCTAGCATGCGCATGAGCTCACTCACGCGCTCGTCACCTGCCACCTCGCGTAGGCGAGAAATACTACGTCCCTCCTCCACAGCCTTGCTGATGAGGTAATGATGCTCCGCTAGAGCCGCTACCTGAGGGAAGTGAGTGATGGCGATCACTTGATGATCCTCGCCCAGCTCACGCATCTTCATACCGACAGCACGGGCGATTTCACCACCCACGTTTGCGTCGATTTCATCAAAGACCAGCAAGGGGGTGTCATCCTGCTTCGCTAGCGTACTCTTGAGAGCCAGCATCACACGAGCCATTTCACCACTGGACGCAATCATGCGTAGCGGCTTCAGAGGCTCACCGGGGTTAGGACCGAAGAGGAAGTCCACCTCTTCCACACCATCGGGAGAAGGTGTGGTTAAACTCTGCAATTCAATGCTAAAATGCGCCTGCGCGAAGCCGAGATGCTGTGCGTGCTTTAAGAAGTCAGCTTCCAGCTGCGGGATGCTCGCACGTCTAGCCTCACTCAGCCTATCCGCCTTCTTCATCAGAGTAGCCATAAGCTTCTCGACTTCGAGGCGCAGCTCTTCGAGGCGTTCCTCGCGATTCTCAATCGCATCGAGTCGAGCGCGGCACTGCTGGTAATGCTCGTCTATCTGCGCAAAATCGGAGCCATACTTACGCTTCAGATTCTCATAGAGAGCCATGCGCTCTTCGAGAGCCGCGAGAGCAGCAGGATCATCATCCATCTTACCGAGATAATCACGAAGATCATCCGCGAGAGACTCTAGCTCTTCTACACTCCCTTGAACTGGCTGCATGCGTGCGACCATCGAATCATCAAGTCGCTCAAGATCATGAGCCGCGCGCACGAGCTGACGCAGCTGCCCGAGAATAGAGTGCTGCTCATCCCCGCCCATCCCCTCTAGGAGCTGAAGCATGGGATGCGCGATATCACGCAGGCGCCCCGCATTACGCGCACGCTTCCAGTGATCCTCCAGCTCAGAGATCTCATCATGAGTAAAGGACGCGAGCTCTATCTCCTCCACCTGATGTCGTAGATAATCCAGCTCTCGAGCGTTTGCCATCTCGTTTTCTAAAAGCTCCTCATACTCGCGCTTTGCCTTACTCCACTCAGAATATGCCCTCTGATAGTGAAGCTTGACGGAGTTGTCGATTAAACAGGCATCGAGAAGAGCCCGCTGCCTATCCTGAGACGTCAGAGAACGGTGCGCATCTGGGTGATGCATGTCGACGAGCCCCGCCCCTATCTGACGCAGCACCTGCAAGGTCACAGGACTGTTATTGACAAACTGCCTATTCGTCGATGTCGAGATCACGCGGCGAATCAGTAGCTCCCCCCCCTCACACGGTGGCACTCCTGCATCTTCCAGATGCCTATTGATACGATCCACATGCTTGAGTTCGAAGACTGCCTCTATAGCGCACTGAGTTTCCCCACTGCGTATTAGCCCCTTATCTGCTCGCTCGCCGAGCACTAACTCGATGCCCCCCATGATAACGGATTTTCCCGCGCCAGTCTCGCCTGTGATGCCTATAAAACCAGATTGAGGCTGCCAGATGAGCTCATCAACGAGTGCGAGATTACGAATTTTCAGGAGTGTGAGCATACTATTTTCTTTACCTTGTGGGCATCATTATGGCATAATCGCGCGACAAAATCAAAGGGATTTTTTCTCAGATGAAACTACTTTTTTTAGGAACAGGCACATCGACAGGCGTTCCAGTCATCGGCTGCGACTGCGAAGTTTGCCGTTCGGATAACCCGCGCGACAAGCGACTGCGCTCCTCTATACTGATCAAGACAGAGAATACCACCCTTCTCGTCGACGCTGGTACAGACCTTCGGGCTCAGGCATTAAGGCATAAGATAACAGCCATAGACGCCGTACTCTACACCCATGCCCACCTCGACCACGTCTCAGGATTTGACGAACTACGAGCCTTCTGCTGGCATCGAGAGGAAAAGCTCCCCCTCTATGCCTATACCAGCTGCATGGACCAGCTGAAACGCATGTACGGCTGGGCATTTTCTGTAGACAACACATACAAAGGATACATACAGCCCGAAGCGCACGAACATAATGGCATGACCCCCTTCTCTATAGGAGACATCGAGGTGACACCCGTACGCGTCGACCACGCGAGTGTCGATAGCTTCGGCTACGTCTTTCGCGCTGAAGGGCAGAGCATCGGCTACATCTCAGATGCTAAGCATATCCCCGATGCGTCCATGCCCTTGCTCACAGGGCTTGACGTTCTGGCCATGGATGCTCTCGGGCTGAAGATCCACCCGACACACATGACACTCATGGAGAATATAGCCTACATGCAGACGCTCAAACCGCACCGTGGCTACACGACGCATATGGGACATGCACTCAGTGACAGCTACCTGCGCGAGACACTTCCAGATTTCATGCAAGCAGCCTACGATGGCCTAGAAATCGACCTCAGCATCGCTGCAACAGCTAATTAACTTCTAATTTTTTATATTTATTGTTGAGTTTTCTATAGCTTGTGGTATATATAATTCATTATGAAAACAATTTTCACCATCTCAGCACTCTGCACGCTGCCAGCTATGGTTTGCGTGGCAAGCGAAGAATCTAGTTCCGATAAGATCAAACGCCTTACTGGCGAATACATCGGTGCTATAGAATCATGCATCAGCATTTTTGACAGCGTGAAATCTGGAGACATGGAAGTCAATAACGCAGCCGCAGCCATAGGTGAAATGGGAGCCTATATCTCAGATATTAAGGCAGAGTTAGTAGGCATGGATGATGTAAAACTATCAGCTGAAGAGACCGAAGCACTGGCACTCTACTATGACTCAGAGGATCTTCAGCAGCGTATGGTAAAAATAGCAGAAGGACTGAAGGCTTCTCACGCTTATCTGGAAGAAAGCAATTATAGCAATCACGCAGATTTCAAGACCTGCTGCGAATCCTTCTTTAAGGTCGTATCAGATTAAAAATGCCATCCAAAAGAGCACCTTATTTTACATGGATGCTCAAGGGCACCTTGCAAAATTAGTCCGAACAGAATGGTGATTTCGAAAATGAGCAAAACAGCACGCCTTTTGCCGCATTTTGGCGAGAGTTTTCAGCTTTTTGGGCTTACATAGCTCGCTATGCGCACCCAAACGCCGTAAATTATCATCCAAACTGCGTGCAAAATCCGAAGCTGCTAATTTTGCAAGGTCCCCTTATGGGGACCTTGCGAAATTAGCAGCCTCATGCTTTGGATGGCAGCTTGAGGCTAGCAGCTGCTGCGAGGCATCGCCCTATCGGGATAGGGAGATGCCTCGCGGTAGTTGATAGACCGAGCTGACGCCAAATGATGAGACTGCGGAGCGTGGTTTTAAATCTCTGCCTTTTAATACCTTATCTTATTTTTATGCTTGTTCTTTTATTGTCGTTTTGCTATAATGAATGCAGATAAAATCAATATGAGCAATCAGTTATTTCCATACCGCGCATTTCTAA
>CAYJNX010000003.1:0-40308 GCA_964371525.1 uncultured Akkermansia sp.
TGAAAAAGGCTGGTAACTTCTGTTACCAGCCTTTTTAGGGAGTGGAGCATAGCGGGTTCGAACCGCTGACCTCTTCAATGCCATTGAAGCGCTCTACCAACTGAGCTAATACCCCGTTTTACCCGGAGTGGGTGATCTCTTTTTCAAGTTGCCTTGCGTCCTGAGATTCTTTCTGTGTGCCAGACTTTCATCTGTGCGGGGGAATCTTACAGGATGTGGAGGGGATTGACAAGAAAAAAGTGTGTGTGGTGGTGATTTTTTTTGTTTTTAGCTGGGTTGGCTGCCTCCGAGGATGGTGCCTAGCTCGATGCGGTGGCCAGCAAAGAAGCTCTCGGCGTTCATCTTACGTGCGCCCGCTGGCTGCATGGTCTGGATGAGGATGGCTCCGTCGTGTGGTCCGCCGCAGGCGACCATCATGCCGTGGTCGTCGATGTGCAGGACGCTGCCTGCGGGGGTACTGGCGGGTTTTTCATAGCGTCCGTAGACTTCGACGGGGGGGAATAGTTTTAGGGGTTTGTCGCACTTGCTCTTCACCGAGGGGTAGATGGTGAAGGTGCCGGGCCAGCTGTGGTAGGCGCGTATCTTGCGCGCGACTTGGAAGGCGGGCTGTGTCCAGTCTATCTCGCCGTGCTGGCGTAGGAGCTTTGGCGCGTAGGTGGAGAGGCTTTCGAGCTGGGGGGTGCGGGGGGCTGTGCCTGCTGCGAGCTCGGTGATGGCTTCCATGAGGGGGGCGGGGGTGAGCTCGGCGAGCTGGTCGTGGAGGCTCTCAGCGGTTTCTGTGCCGTTTAGCTCGATGCTGCTTTTCTTGATGATGTCGCCGGCGTCGAGTTTCTTCACGACGTGCATGATGGTGACGCCTGTTTCTTCGTCGCCGGCTTCGATGGCGGCTTGGATGCAGGAGGCTCCGCGGTGGCGGGGGAGGAGGGAGGCGTGGGCATTTATGCAAGCGATGCTGGGGGTGCTGATGACGGCTTCGGTGAGTATCTGCCCGTAGGCCATGACGACGAGGATGTCGGGGCGCAGCTGCTGGAGGTCTGCGAGTGCCTCGGGGCTTTTCATGTTTTCCGGCTGGTAGACGGGGATGCCTGCGCTGAGTGCCTGTACTTTTACCTGCGGGGCGGTGAGTACTTGGTGGCGTCCGACGGGGCGGTCGGGCTGGGTGATTAGGGCAGTGAGCTGCCCAGAGTCTAGGAGGGAGCGGAAGCAGGGGAGGGCGATATCGCCTGTGGCCATCATCACAATTCGCATGCGTGTTTATATGCTTGAATGGCGGAGTGAGTCAAGTGTTTTTAGTATTTTTACTAATTATTGCGCGTATAGGGGGCTTTTTATGATTTTTTTGTGGTGTTTTGTATATGTTTTGTGTGTGAATGAGGGAGGGGAGAGTGGGGGATGGTAAAAAAAAGTGGGGTTCTGCGCACTATCATCTTGACGTGATCGTCTTCTTGATTAGAATGGGGTGCATCTATTTATTATTATTCATATGAGTACACGTCTTTTTGAAACAGAGGTTCGCCAGTTGCTGGATATTGTGATTCACGCGTTTTATAGCGATCGTGAGGTTTTCGTCCGTGAGCTGGCGTCAAATGGTTCTGACGCGCTGGAGAAGCTGCGTCTCAAGCAGCTTACTGAGCATGCTATCTATGAGCCTGAGCGTGATCTGCGCTTGAGTATCACGACGGATGAGGAGGCTCGCACGGTGACGATCGCCGATAGTGGTATCGGGATGACGGAGGAGGAGATTGTCGAGTTCCTCGGGACGATCGCTCATTCGGGGACGAAGAAGTATCTGGAGATGCTTAAGGAGTCGCAGGGCTCGAGTACGCAGGATCTTATCGGTCAGTTCGGTGTGGGGTTCTACAGTGTGTTCATGGTGGCTGATGAGGTGGTCGTGACGTCTCGCTCTTGGCAGCCTGATGCGAAGCCTGTCTTGTGGACGAGTGATGGCCGTGAGGGCTATACGCTGGAGGAGGCTGCTGCGGATACGCCGCGTGGTACGAGTATTCTCATCCGTCTGAAGGAGGAGGCAGATGTGTATGCGAAGGCGGAGCATGTGCGTGGGATTGTCCAGCGTTATAGTAATTTCATCGGTTTCCCCATCGATTTTAACGGGGAGCATCTGAATACGGTGCAGGCTATCTGGCTGAAGAATAAGAAGGATGTCACTGCCGAGGAGTATCAGTCCTTCTACCAGTTCATCGCTCACACGGATCGTGAGGCGATGAGTCACATGCATTTTAATGCGGAGGCTCCTATTGCGATCGCGTCTGTGCTGTATGTGCCTGATGAGAATCCTGAGTCTATGGGCTTCGGTCGTACGGAGCCTCAGGTGTCTCTGTATTGTCACAAGGTGCTCATCGATGCGAAGCCTGAGGGGCTGCTGCCTGAGTGGCTGCGCTTCCTTGCGGGTGTGGTGGATAGTGAGGACTTGCCGCTGAATATTTCTCGTGAGATGCTGCAGGATAATACGCTGCTGCGTAAGATTTCTAGTATCATCACGAATCGCTTTATCAAGCATATGGAGGCGATGGCGAAGGATGATGCCGAGCTTTATGAGAAGTTCTATGCTCAGTTTTCTCGCTTCTTGAAGGAGGGTGTCGTGACGAGCTGGGAGCATAAGGAGGCTCTCGGGAAACTGCTGCGCTTCGAGTCTACCTTCACCGAGGCGGGGAAGATGACGTCTTTCGCGGATTATATTTCTCGCATGAAGGAGAATCAGAAGGATATCTACGTGCTCTATGGTACGTCTCGTGCTCAGATGGAGGGCTCGCCTTATCTCGATGCGCTGAAGGCGCGTGGCTTCGAGGTCGGTTTCTTCGTGGATAATGGTGATCAGTTCGTCATTGATAGCTTGATGCGCATGGAGGAGAAGGAGATTAAGTCCATCGACCGTGCGAATCTTGACCTGCCTGAGCTGGATGCTGATGCTGATGATGCTGCTCCTCGTCTCGATGCTGCCGAAGCTGAGGGGCTGACGGAGTGGGTGAACTCGCAGTTCAAGGATCAGTTCGAGAAGGTGACGACGAGCGACCGCGCGAGTGGTGTGCCGGCGATCGCTCTCCAGAGTGCTGGGGGGATATCGCAGGAGGTGCGTGCATACTTGCAGGCGATGGGGCAGAGTGTGCCGGAGTCGAAGGCGGAGATCGCGTTTAACCCGAAGCATCCTATTGTGATGAAGCTGGCTTCTCTGCGTCAGAGTGATGAGGCTCTTGCGGCTCTGCTCGCTGGGCAGTTGATTGATACGGCTCTGCTGCGTGCGGGGATGCTGGAGAATCCAGCGTCGCTGGCTGAGAATTCACAGGCTCTGCTTGAGAAGCTGCTGTCTGATAAGTAGGTCTCAAGTCATTTCCATTCTAATTTTTCACGCCCCTAGTTATACGATAACTAGGGGCGTTTTGCATTGTATGACGCGTATTTAATGTGTTAAAAGCTAGTTAGATGGCATAATAATTGTTGATTGGGCTTGCAACGTTTCTAATTCTGTGCTACTTTCACGCCAACTTCGCAGGATGACCCCATAGGCACCTACCAGCGAGGGAAACAACAACTATATTGAATGAGAAAATCATTATCATTTGCATACCGCACCCTCTTGGTACTACCCTTGGCTATCCTAGCTATGATCAGTTCACAAGTGGTTCAAGCGAAGAGCAAGCCCGTGGTAACGAGTAAGGGATTCGTAGCTCCTGCTGCTCCTACTCCATCCGCCCGCCCTTCTACTAAGCTTCCTCAGCTCGGTAGAGACAAGCATGGTATGCCTTTTTACCATCCCAAGCAGTTAAACCGTGTGGTGCGCACGACCGCCTATACGCACACGGAAAGTGATCATGTAACCTATGGTGCAAAGAATGCAATAGGTACAAGTCTTAAATACACGGACACTATTCGTAGTGCCGCCGCTGACTGGTCCGTATACCCAGTCGGTACAAAGTTCCGCGTCAAGGGGCAGCCTTATACTTATATCATTGACGACTATGGCAGTGCCCTCGTCGGTACGGGTACGATAGACATCTACCAGCCCACGCGTTCGATGATGAATAAATGGGGACGTCGCATCGTGGAAATCGAAGTGATAGAGTGGGGCTCATCCCGCCAGAGCATGGAAAAGCTCGCTTCACGCACACGCTACAAGCACTGCGCTCAGATGCAGGCCGCTCTCGCCGAGCAGCAGCGTCATCGCAAGACAGCTCAGCACTAAGAGCTATAAACAGCGTATTATTTTCAGCCGCTTTGCAGTTTCAGCTGTAGGGCGGTTTTTTTGTATTTTTACGATTTCGTTTTATTCTAGACTCCTTGTCTTGACAGGCTGGGGGGATCTGTGATAAAGTGATAAGGAAATGAAGCTTCGTCGTTCTTTAGTTATTTCAGGCTCTATAGGGATAGGTGCCGTAGCGGGGTATTTAATTGAGCCCGCTCTTCGATCGTCATTAGCCTCCATGCTTGGCGTGGAGACTGATATGCCTGTTGTGGTTCAAGATTCTTCTCCTGATGAGCCAGAGTCTATTACTAAGATACCTGCTAAGGGGAAGACTAATGTCGATGTCGATGATCTGCTCGGCGGTATAGGTGGTATAGACGGAGACGGTGGCGAAGAACCAGTCGATATTGATACTGATGATCAGGTGATCGCTGCGAATGAAGAGGACGATATCGACGCTACTAGCTTCGAGGATATCGCCATTGATGAGAGCGATGATGCGCCAGTCGCGCTGAAGCGATTCACCCGCAAGGGCGGGATGAAGGCACAAGCTGCGCTGGAAGAGCCTTATATTGCAAAGAGGCAAGCGAGTCTGTGGCGCAATCCGAAGCGTTTTAAATCCTTGCTCGCTGGCCGCATGCGTGCACGCCTGAAGAGTAGTAAGCCCGAGGATATCGCTGCTTTCTTAGCCGATCCCCAGAATCGCCTTGCTCTCGCTCAGTGGGAGCTGCTCAACCGCGGTGATCTCAATGCGCTTAATAAGGTGCTGAGCTCAGGTAATGGCTACAAGCTTCTAGAACCTCTGCTGAATGATCTCCGCTGGATATCTGGCTTCGTCTACGATGGTGAGCTGGAGCGTACCGATGTCGCACTGGGGATACTTCTGCACTTACGTCAGATTGATCCGAATATGGATATGATAGAGATGAGTGAGCAGGAGCAGTCCGCTCACCCAGATCCTACTATCAAACGCCGCATCGCTGGGGCAATAGCGGCAGAGTACGCACGTCAGGGCTGGTTCGGCGGTGACGAGGAGCTCAGCGCACGAGAGGTGCGTGAGATGGAGCGTGATGGTATCCCTATGCCTCGTACGGCTCAGGGGCGCAAGGGGAAGGCGGATCTATACAGACTCGCTCGCGAGCGTTACCAGTTCTTTGCGGAGAGTGTTGAGCAGCGTCTTCTGAATAACTATTTCTACGTCATGCCTAACTGGCTGATGCGCTTCACGTGCGGCTGGAAGGGTACCTCCGCCTTTGGCACACCCACTACGATGCGCTGGCTTCGCGATAATGTCGCCGCTCCAGCACGTGCTTACATAGGCATGGGCGGGCAGGTGCCTTATCTGCCTACAAATATTTTCGGCGACAGTATCCATGGACCATACTACTACGCGCCATTCGACCCGCTCTACCCAGAAAATATGTCGAAGATGGTGCGCGATATCGGTGCTGTGTGCGGTGGTGTGTCTCACTTCGCTATTTCTTCGGCAAATGCGAATGGCGTACCTGGTATGACCATGGGTGAACCTGGTCACTGTGCCTATGCCGTCTTCGTCGATGGTCGCTGGCATGCGGGGAATTCTATCTCTAAGGAACGCTCGCTGCACTGGAGTTTCTGGGGTAGTAGCTCGTGGAGTACGCTGAATGCGTACACCGATATGTATAATGCGGGTGCTGTGACGCGCGATGCTCAGATGATTAAGACGCTCGCTGACATGCTCGCTCAGAACAGAAATCCTAATTTCTCGCTTGATATCTACCAGATGGCGATCACCTCACAGCCCCTGCTCCAGTCAGCATGGCAGCAGTACGTCACCACGGCAAGCGAGCATCTCGCACGCAGCCCTAAGAAGTGGCTGGCGGTGAATCAATTCCTCTGCGAAGCTCTCGCACCAGAGAATCCTGAATCCTGCGCGAATTATCTCAAGGAGACGATCTATCCCGCCATGCTAAAGCGCGTGCCTAATAATCATCAGAAGGTGGAGGCTATTAAGGTCTTCTTTGCGAACTTAGACAAGCAGGAAGAGTCTGTCTGGGATATAGAGCCTCTGCTACAGATGCAGTTCGACCCACTGCCGAAGAGCAAGTCCATACGCATGAGCTACTTTGAGGCTCTCGTCGATACTGCAATGGAGAAGCCTGACTTCTCTAGCATGATCACGTGGGCGGTACGTACGGCGCATAATGAGAGTAAGCCACTTGCTACAGCTCTTATGCAGTACATTGATGCGAAGCGTGAGACTTGCAAGAGTATCGCACGCATTGATGCTGCTGTGATCCGCGCAGCGGAAGAGCTGCAAGATGAGGAGATGTTCCATAAGTACAGTGCTCCTTATCTTGCTGGTAAGAAGAACCTGCCTCAGATAGAACCTCTCCCCGGTAAGCTCATTTCTGAGAATGCCATGGTGATGCTGAGTGATTATCACCCTGATAGACCAGAGAGTGTCGCCTACCATGCAGCTGCCCTCTCTAAGAATGGTGGTAGTATCTACAGTCTGCCTGGTAAGCACCAGACGGTGACTGTCGTACTGGAACGAGCGAAGCGCATCGGTGGTATCATCATCGTGCCAGACGGCTCACTGACACCCTATATTCAGTGGAAGATAGATGTGTCGAGAGATGGCAAGACATGGGAGACTTTTATCGAGCTGCCAGATGCTTATAGTAAGCCTTATATTCGCTTGAACATCCTCCGCGATGCGCCGAATGCGAAGTATATACGCATCGACTCAGGAAAGAATCAAACGCACGGTATTCAATTTAAATCCATCCAGATCTATGACAACAGCAAGAGCAGCATCGCCAAGAACTAATCGCTTTCACCTATGGGCACTGGGACTGCTGAGCTCCCTGCTCATCTCTCCTCTTTCTCTGCATGCTGCCGAGCGCGTCGAGACGCATAGTGAGGCTGTGCCGAAGATCGGTGCAGATGGACTTATCGTCTACTGCTATGGACCAGACTGGAATAGGCGTAGTGTGCGCATGCTAGAGACCTTCTGGGCACGTCCTGATCTCATGACTGCTGCAGGTGAGGCTGTGCTGCTCTCTGTGCCTTATTATGAGAGACCACCTACCGCTGAAGAGCTCGGTGAGAATGTGATTAGCCCTAGTGAGGTGCGCGGATCACTGCCGAAGCCACCGTTCGATGTCTGTCCTACGGTGATGATGTTTGACTCCGAGGGGCGACTCTACGCGACTCTTGTAGGATTCGATGGACTCGGCGATGAAACGGGGACTGCTGGTATAGAAAATATTAAAAAGAATCTGGAGCTTCTCCGCAAGCGCGATGAGATGATGGCGACGGCTAAGACCATGCCCGCAGGCGCAGAGCGTTCGAAGATACTGATAGCTGCTTCGGAGCTCGGTATAGCTCCACCTCGTGAGGCTAAAACGATGCTGAATGAAAGTGATGACGCAGAGAGTAAGAAGATGCTGAGTTATTTTGAGCATGATGCTCTGCAGTTCATGTACCAACAGCTCGATACCACTGACGGCTTCTTGAAGGAGGACTTCATCGAAGATGTGGCAGTCATCCGAAAGGCAAGTACGCAGATTTTCAAGGACGAGAATTACCGTCCTATGGACAGGCAGGCTGCTTATAATCTCTATCTCGGTGCGATGCGTCGCGATGGAACTGCTGGCAGTCGCTTACGTACGCCCATTCGTAATAATATGAAGGTAGGTGAAGGCACCCTTTACGGTAAGGCTATGGCTGGTCTTGTCAAAGAGTGGGGTGAAATGGATAGAGTGCGTAAAACATCTGAGCAGAAGAAAGCACTGCGCGATAAGGAACGCGCCAGCAAGGCGAGTGACCGTAAACAGGATCGCGCCAGCGACAAGGTGAGCTTCGACTAAAACCATCTACGCAGCAGATAGGCGTGGCATCGTGCCTTGTGTTTCTAGTGTTGTTTCGTGATTTTCCAGCGCGTGAGAAGCGCGAGAATAATGATCACGACGATGCCAGCGGTGCTGAAAACGCCATTGGCTGTCTGTGTGCTACCGCATCCAGACAGGCAGGGATTGATCGGGTCAATGAGAAGGGCCTGAGAAAGAGGTGATTTCGCGTTTTCTTCACTTTTTCTCTCATGCCTCTCATCTCGTGTCGTTTTTTTTTCTAGTATTGGCAGGTAATCACCGTAGCCCTGACGTATCATCTCGTCCTTGGGGATGAATTTCAATGACGCGCTGTTGATGCAGTAGCGCAGCCCGCCTTCGTCCACAGGTCCATCGGAGAAGACATGTCCCAGATGAGAATCGCCGAGCTTGCTACGCACCTCTACGCGGTTCATGCCGTGGGAGAGGTCTATCTCTTCCGTGAGGAGTGAGCCCTGTATAGGGCGCGAAAAGGCGGGCCAACCGCAGCCCGAGTCGTACTTATCTGTCGAGGCGAATAGGGGCTGTCCTGTCGTGATGTCGACGTAGATGCCTTCCTTGAAATGCTGGTCGTACTTATTCGTAAACGGTCTCTCCGTGGCGGAGAGCTGTGTGACCTTGTACTGCTCCTCAGTGAGCTGAGATCTCAGCTCAAGTCCTGTTTTTTTTTAAAGCGCGCTTCAGCGCGTGCGGGATCGACGGATGTCTTCGCCCTATCGTAGTGACTGGAGTTAATGTGGCAGTAGCCTGTGGGGTTCTTCTCCAGATAGTCCTGATGGTATTGCTCAGCTGGTGTGTATGTTTTCAGCGGCTCGAACTCGATGGCTAATTTTTCACTGAACTTTGTTTGCAGCTCTGCAAGAGAGGCTTCGATGATGACTGCATCATGAGGATCTGTGTAGAAGATGCCTGTGCGGTACTGAGGACCTACATCGTTTCCTTGCTTGTTTACTGAGACTGGGTCGATGACTTGATAGTACATGTCGAGAATGAAGGGGAGGCTTACTTCATTTTCATCGTAGATGACCTTTACCGTCTCAGCGTAGCCAGTATTCTTCTGCACCACTTGTTCGTATGTGGGCGATTCTGTATGCCCGTTAGCGTAGCCTACCTCCGTGTCGAGGACTCCCGGTATCTGCTGAAAGTACTTTTCTACTCCCCAGAAGCAGCCACCTGCTAGGTGGATTTCTTTTTTAGTCGTATTCATGCTCGTGTAAATCTGGATTCATTATCGCCTTTTTTCAGTGGAAAAAAAGACGGCATCTTGACAGTATCTGTCATATGACACGGTCTTAGCCTTTCTTTAGCCACTTGCCGAGGCTGTAGAGGTAGGGGTGAGCTGTCTGGATAGCCCATGTGCTGCGAGTGATAAGACTATGACCGTCAAGCTGACGTCTTTTTTTCCATGGCATTTCCCAGAAATATGCTTGATACCGTAGCTGCTCGAATCTCTGCTCAAAGTGACGTAGCAGTCCAGCTAAATCCTCGCGATCAGGGTGCTTTTCTGCGCGAATGCGCAGCTCGCTGAGGATAGCTTCGTGGCAGACGCAGCCTCTCTTATAGTAGTCGCGACTCGCCTTATCGGCTTGATAGAACTCTCGTAGGGTGTGGAGTTCGCTTCTTTCTGAAGAGATGTTTCCTGCATGTCGCCTGTAGTAGAGCATGGTGCCATTCTGCACGATGACGAAGCTTCCAAGCATGAGGGCACGTGTCGCGAACATGGTGTCGTCGAGCACCGCACACTCAGGCGGTAGATCGCCGAACTCTGTAAAGATGTCTCGTGACATCGTCATCATGCAGCCCCACCATTCTACGGCATATGTGTTCTTGTTCCTATCGAGGTCACCAGCGCAGCTTTCCTTGAAAATGAGTTCCTTGTCGCTTGGGTTGCTGACCTTCACTGGCTGATCTGTGAATGGGACTAGGTGCCCTGCGATGGCCTTCACATCAGGGTAGCGCATGATGGCTAGAGCGGTGAGGCGCGCTCTGTCGGGGTGTAGGATATCATCTCCATCCACGCGCATGAGCCAAGGGTGACTCGAGAGAGCGACTGCCCTGTTCATGTTTACAGCGACGCGCCCATTTGTCTCGGCTAAATGATGGATGACTCGGTGAGGTCCTGTATAGCTCTCCGCCATCTCTTTCATGATCTCATAAGTGGCGTCAGGGGAGCGGTCGTCGCAGAGGATGATTTCTAATTCGCCTTCGTATCTCTGATCGAAGACGGATTGTACTGTCTGTCGGATGAAGGATTCTTGCCCATATCCCATGACGAGTATGCTGATCGCAGGCCACTGTGTAGATGAGGTGTTCACGTTAATCAGTATAGCGCAACAGGCAGGAAAGGTCAAGATGTCTTAGAATCAGGAATAAAACAAAACACCCCTGCGAGTTCGATGACTCATCAAGGGTGCTGAAAACTGGCTCTATGTAGAGCTAGTAACTATTGGGGACTTCTAAATTCTCGTTATTCTAAATAAGCTAATGAGAAAAATCAGCTCACGAGGCATCTTTTGAGTGCTTTTCGGCTGGATTTGCCCCGAATTTTCGTCTCAGAGGACACTCTGAGCCATCAATTCGTGAAAAATACATCTCGAAAATCATCTCAAAATCTCGCCTCGCGAGAAATTAGAAATCCCCTATTAATTAATTAGTTACCTGTGACGATTGTTGTCTTTTCGGTGATGATACCGAGAATGTTCTTCACATGTACGTCATGTGTAGAAATGGTGGAAAGACCACCATTCTTCTTGGCTGCCTGAAGGGAGGAATCACCGATGCCAACGAGTCCGAGGTAGTTAACACTCTTTGCCTTGCCTACGCGGTTACCAGCTGTACCTGTAGCTTCACATGCAAGTGTGCTGTCGTTGTAAATTACTCCGAAAGGAGCGAGTCCACCACAGCTGCTGAGGAGAGCTGCGCAAGCGGCAATGATTGCGATTTTTTTCATATGTATAATTAATTGATTTATACACCATCATGCATTGATGGTGCTTTGATCATTATATAAGAATAGGCTGAGATGTGTCAAGGGAGAATTGAATAATTATTAAAATAAATGGTCTTTATTACAATCATTACATTTTAAAGTGCTCTCCGAGGTAGATCTGGCGTGTTTTAGGATCGTTTGCGATTTCATCCGCATTCCCTTGCTTAATCACGCGTCCTTCGAAAAGGATGTACGCGCGATCGACGATACCGAGGGTTTCGCGTACATTGTGATCCGTGATGAGGATGGATAGGCCATCCGTTTCGCGTAGAGAGGCGACAATACGCTGTATATCCTGCACAGCGATGGGGTCGACACCTGCGAAGGGCTCGTCGAGCATGAGCAGCTTAGGGTTCGCCGCGAGTGCTCGTGCTATCGTGAGTCGTCGCTTCTCGCCTCCAGATAATTGTAGAGCTTGGCTCTTGCGTAGCTTCGTGATGCTGAAACGCTCCATGAGTACATCTGCCTGCTCTTTCTGCTCGCGACGGCTGAGGTCGGCGCGTGTTTCTAGGATAGCGAGGAGATTCTCATGGACGCTGAGTTTGCGGAATATGGATTCCTCCTGCGGGAGGTAGCCCATGCCGAGGCGGGCACGCATGTGCATAGGGAGACCTGTGACGTTTTGATCCATGAAGTTCACCTGACCTTCATCTGGGCGCACGAGCCCCGCGACCATGTAGAATGAGGTGGTCTTACCTGCTCCATTCGGACCGAGTAGACCGACGATTTCGCCGGATTCGACATGTATATTGACATTATCGACAACTTTACGTTCTTTGTAGGACTTGCTCAGCCCTTGTGCATCTAGAAGTACGCTCATATGTGGTGGAAAGGTGTGGGTGAGTAAAGCTTATTTATTTTTTGGGGGATATTTGTTCGCGGAGATTTTTAACTCTTGTGACTTGTTTTTCTCCACTGATGGTCACCGTATTATTCGCATCGAGGTGGAGGCGTGCGTTTCCTGTGACCTGATGTGTGCTCTGCTTATCTGTGAGGTAAACTACATGTCCTGTGAGGGTTTTACTCGCAGTGTAGCCATTAATCATCAGTTTATCACCGCGAGCGTAGAGCATGCGCTTGTCAGAACCACTCATGAGTAAGCGTACCTGATCCTCTGCCTGAAGGTGGGCGATGCCTCGCATGCTGGGGTGCGTTTTCCTCTTCTCATCATCTGCGAGTTCTAAGCGAAGCTCGCCTGAGTTCTGGAGGGAGAAGTCCGCTGTCTGTATGGAGGTCCCCTTGTGCATGACGGCGCGGTCTATGCCAGTGAAGGGATAGGAGAGGTGAGGAAGCTGAGCGAGGCGTTTGTTTTCTTCTTGTGCTGCTTTAGCTTGTTCCTCTTTGCTGAGTTCGCGGAGGTAGAGTGTGGTCTTCCCTTCGGTCTGGAGCTTCATCTCAGGGCTCGTGATGAGTGTGTTTTTACCGAGGAGGATGCGGGCTTGTTCTCTTTCAAGAGTGAGGCTATCTTGGCACTGGAGCGTCTGCATGCCATTTTCGTCAGGGAGCTGCATGATGATATCCGTCGCTGTGATCTTCATATTTCCACTATCGTTGAGCTCGATGAGGGAAGTTTCGCTAGGAGATATTGCTTCCAGTCGTCGCCCTCCGTAATCTAGGATGGCCTTCTCGCCTTTGGACGCTGAAATACTTCCTACACCAGCGGAGAATGAGAGATCCACCTTCGTTCCGCGCAGGGCGAAGTGGGGCTGCGTGCGATTCGATACATCGAGTAAGGCAGACGTGTAGATGCCTTCTGGTTCGCCTAGATTCCCAAAAACGAGTGGAGGGAAGCGGAAGTCTGTGTCTGTCTGCGACGCGCTCGCTTGCTGTGCTGGGCTGTCTTCTTTCTGTAAAAATGGAATGTAGAGATCACTCACCGAGAGCAGTGAGGAATACTGATCCTCGGCACTTAAGCCATAGGGGAAGTAGAATGCATGCTCACCTGCGATGAAGAAGAGCTGCTTACTGGTCTGGAACTCTCCCGTGATCATGCTGCTGGGAGTCTGCTCTGCTGATTCGACGGGGCGTTCGTACTGACCGCTGATGCTGTCGGCTTGGACAGATATTGAGCCATCGGCACTCCAGTAGATAAGGCTATTGCCCTGTGCGCGGAGTTCCTGCTTGCCCTGCTTCAGCTCGCTATGCTCACCGCTAAGGATGATAGTGCCTGCTTGGGCATCATAGCTGAAGCGATCCGAGCGTATATGAGTCGTGGGCTGTTGCTCCTTTATAGCTCCTGCAATTTGTAGCTCTACTTGATCTTCCGCAGTTACATGGACGAGTCCGTCATACTGCCTTTGGAAAGAGGCGAAGGGGGGCTGTGCTGCCTTCTGACTGCTGTTAGCTTTTAGCTGTAATCGCATCGTACCTGCGCTTTCGAAGCGCTGCTCCTGATGCTCGATGTTCACATCGCGTTCTAAGTAGATGCTGTCTTCATGGAGAAGGAAAAGGAGAGAGCCTTTAGCCCTAATCTCACTGAGGCTACCGTCCTTGTTTTTGTAAAAACCTTCTATATCTTCTGCGATGAGGTAAAATGCGCCTAGCGATTCGCTCATGATGGCTAGCGACTTCGTCCCGCGCGCGACGAGTTCACCGTGACTGTGGCGTATGGTGATGCCTTCTTTGCCGCCACGTAAGAAGAGATTCTCCTTGTCTATGTCGAGGAGAGCCTGCTCTGCTGATACGATGACGGGTTCTCCTTCATAGTCTGAAGATGATGTACTGCTAGGCTTTTGTGAAGGGACATCACTAGGAAGGGACTCCGTGTTAATGATCTGCTGTTTCTCTTCTTTTAAATGCTCGGAAGTGCTCTCTCTCTCTAGCTGCACATAAAGACCTTGGCAATCAAGATGCAGTCTCCTGTCTCGCAGCTTCACCTCTCCGAGGTAACTGAGCTGCGAAAGAGCTGTGTCGAAATAGAGCCCCTTACTGCTCTCTACCATAGATTCATCTGCAGCGTGATCACTGTCGCCCAGCGTCGCAGGTTCTTCATATTGTTCACTCTCCTGAAGGTAAGGCTCCATGCGATCGTCCCATGCGTGGAGCTGCTCGTTGAGCTCAGTGATAATGTGTGCTGCCTGTTCTCGGCTCTTCTCCGATGCGTTCTGATTAAAAAGCTGGTTGCGCTGTGCGATCAGTTCTTCGCTAGGGCAAAGCTCCGTAAGTTCGGTCTTCAGGTACGTTGACTTCTTGATATCTGCCAGCAAGGGCTGCGCGAGCAAAAGCAGAATAGAGAGTCTGAATGAAGCTGGTATCATGGCTTTGTGGCTTTCTCGTCCTCCACCGATGAGAGAGATAAAATGGTACGCACAGGCCCGCGTAGAAATCCTTGCTGCTTCTCCACTGAGTAGCTTAGCTGCTTACCGCGCGCACGAAAGCGAGGGTCGGTCACAATCGTGTCTTTCGTCGACTGGACGAGACTGGTGAGGAAATTGTAATTCCCTTCCTCTGCGCTCATGGCTGTCGTGAAGCCCTCCTTATTGTAGACTTCTGCGAGCAGTCCCTTGATGCTGACTTCCTGACGACTGACGACACTCAGGGTCTTCGCCTTGATAAGTGAGCTGACGCGAGCTTTCTCGTAGCGTGGTAAGGTGATCCCCTCGACTACCGTACCGGGCGGAAGCATAGAAATGGCTGGAAACTCACCAGGTGCACTCTTGGTATTAAGTGTCTTATTAGCATAAGAGATGCTCAATAAGCTCAGTATTGTTATCATACTGAGCTTATAAAGAGGTGAGCCTAGGCGGTGTCGAAACACGATGCGGGAATTAAACGATTGAAATCTGACGCTTTACTTCATTTGTGCGTAGGCCGCACGGATGAGCTGCATATTCGTGATGACGCGTTCTAGGTCGGAAAGGAAGACCTGATTAGGACCATCACTCATGGCTTTGTCTGGATTCTTGTGTACTTCCATGAAGACACCATCCACGCCGACCGCCATCGCTGCATTTGCGAGGACAGGAGCGAGCTCTCTGTCACCACCTGTCGCACCGCCGAGCCCACCAGGGCGCTGGACGGAGTGCGTCGCGTCAAAGACCACAGGGCAGCCGAACTCGCGCATCCAATGAAGACCGCGCATGTCGACGACGAGGTTGTTGTAACCGAAGCTAGTGCCTCGCTCGCAGAGCATGAACTTCTCGCAGCCGAAGGCTTGCATCTTCTCGCAGATGTTTAAGCAATCCCAAGGCGCGAGGAACTGCCCCTTCTTTACATTCACTGGGCGACCTGTTTTTGCACAGGCTTCTAGAAGATCGCTCTGGCGGCTGAGGAAGGCGGGAATCTGGAGTAGGTCGATGTGCTGTGCTGCGTATTCTGCCTGCTCTTCTGTGTGGACATCGGTCACGACCCCCACGCCGAGTTCCTTGGAAATCTCGGAAAGAATGCGGCAGCCTTCTTCTATGCCGACACCGCGGAAGCTCTTCACATTCGTGCGGTTCGCCTTGTCGTAAGATGCTTTGAAGAGGAAGGGAACACCGAGGCGCGTGCAGATGGTCTGGATCTCTCGAGCCATTTCCCATGCGAATTCCTCGCTTTCTAGGGAGCAAGGTCCAAGGATGTAGAAGGGCTGTGCGCCACCTATTTCGATATCGTTAATGAAGAAAGACATGTGTGTGAATGTGTGAGAGTGAAAAAAATAAAAAAAAGGAAAATTAATCGATGAGCAGAAGGCTCACGGGATCGTAGAGGTAGTTTCGCAGGCGTGCAGCGATGGCATCTGCCTCCTTCGAAGGAAGCTTGTTCGAGACGTAAAATGTGTATTCCAGTGCGACATCCTTCACGTCGCAGCCGACGCGTATGCCCACCTTTTGCGTATTGCCACGCGTCACAAAGGCGACGAGGGGTGCGGAGTTACTGTCAAGGTATTGACTCACCTGTTCGCGTGTGGTTTTTGCGTCGCAGACGACCACGTGTGGAGTGAAGCTGTCCTGAACCTCACCGCCTCGTTGTAGCATGCGCGCGAGTTGATACAGGGACTTGTCCGAGACATCGAAGAGGGCGCGGAGTTTTTCTCCGCATTCTTCAAACAGAAGTACGTCAAGGCTGCCGTCTTTCGTCGCCTCAAGGCTGGCGCAGGACTTAATCACAGCGCGGAGGATATAATCCATCAGCGAGTAGCGACTTTCAAGAAGTCTGTCGCACTGCACGGCGATGGGGCGACTGAGATTCGCAAGGGCGAACATGTCTACGTGGCAATCGTAAACGAAGTAGCCCCCCTTGGCAGGGCGCGTCTGGGGCAGGAGGTCTGCCGCGACACTCGTCTTGCCAAGGGTGGAACTGCTTGATGATGCTTCTGTGGGCTCAGACGCAGTCACCACCTCTCCTGCGAGGGCTCGCTTCACATCCGCCGCCATGACGCGTCCCCTAGGTCCAGTGCCACGCAGGGATGACACATCAAGCTGATGTGCGTGTGCGAGACGACGAGCGAGGGGGGATAGGAGCTTCATGGCTGACATGGATGAGGAGAGTTGGAGAGGAGGGTAGTGAGTCTGAGTTTTAGAGGGGGGGAGTGTAAGCTTAAGCTTCGAAGCGAAGTTCGCCGTCGATGTAGGTCTGAACGACTTCGAACTCGTCGTCGAGAAGCACGAGGTCTGCGACGAATCCTGGGGCGATCTTACCGAGATCGTGAAGACCGAGGGACTGAGCCTGATTATAAGAGGTGCTGTAGACGAGCTCGCTGAGTGGCTTGCCTGTCATTTCGTACACATTGCGAAGACCCTGCCCGAAGTGGAGTGTGGAGCCAGCGAGGTTACCAGATTCTAGGCGAGCGACGCCGCCCTTCACGATGATAGGAAGACCACCGAGATCGCCAGGACCATCAGGCATCCAAGAGCATGCGAGCGAGTCGGTGACCATGATGAGCTGATCCTTCGCCTTCGTGCCGAAGGTGAGCTTCAGCATGTCGGAGCAGAGGTGGATCTTGTCACAGATGAGCTCGATCTTGATTTCAGAATCTTGGAGACCAGAGCCGACAAGACCGATCTCGCGGTGGTGGACTGGGCTCATCTGGTTGCAGAAATGGGTGAGGTGCTTCAGACCAGCAGCCTTAGCCTTCGCGAAGTCGACATGTGTCGCTGCGGAGTGACCCGCGGAGCAGGTGATGCCCTTTGCGCTTGCTTCTGCGATGAAGTCGAGAGCACCAGGCATTTCTGGAGCCATCGTGATGAGGAGGACAGGGAAGATGTCGTCGATCATGGTGACTTCTTCGATGTCGGCTGGGCGTACGAAGGCTGGGTTCTGTGCGCCGCACTGCTTAGGATTGATGTAAGGACCTTCGAGGTGAATACCAGGTGTCTTCGAGCCATTAGGAGCTTCGGAGTATTCCTTTACCGTACGAGCTACGTCGAGAAGTGTGTTAGTGCCGAGAGTCAGCGTCGTAGGAAGCCAGCTTGTGACACCTTCCTTCATCTTGCAGTCAGCGATGGTGCGTAGGCTCTCGATCTTGCAGTCGCATGTGTCGCAACCACCAGCACCATGGGAGTGAATGTCGATGAAACCGGGCAGCAGCATGCGACCCTGAGCGTCGATGACCTTGTCGGCTTCTACGGCTGTTTCTTCAAGGTAGACAGCGGCGATGCGCTTGCCTTCGATGAGGACGGAGCCACCAGTCACGTCGATGCCTGGTGAGATAATACGAGCATTTTTGATCAATGTTTTCATAAATGTAAAGGCTGTGCGAGCGTGTTATGGGACTCACATGGGCTGCATGAAATTATAAGGATTGAAAACGGCTTTTCAAGCTAAAAGAAAGCGGCAGACTTGATTTCTTATGAAAAACTCCTCACACATACACCCTGCTACTAGTCACTGGGGATGTGGAGGAGCTCTTATTCTGCATGAAACGTCGCTAATCTTTATTTCTTATAGCCGATGCCTATGATATCAAGACGCTTTTTCAGCTCTTTGAGACGGCGGAGGAAGTCTTGATAATCCTTGTTCTCTTTCTCTGTCCACCCCACCTCGGCGTAGGCTATCGTGCGGGGGAAACTCTGGCGGTGCATGTCCGCGACAGTGGGAGTCCACTCTGTCCACATCTGTGTGCCGAGTCCGATGATGCGCTGCGCCTCTTCGGGGGTGAAGTCACCTGCGCGAGGGTCGAAGCTATAACTCTTCTCCAGAGGGATGCGCTCATAAGAATAGTCAAGGTAGGTGTCTACGTGCGAGGAGTTCACGAGCTCATGCCCCTTGCTCACGGCTTTTTTAATCTGAGCCTTGGGTCCAGCCCAGTAATGGATGATGGTGTTGGGGTGAATCTTTGATACGACATCGCCTCCTCCATCACCATGGATGTCTCCACCCATGATCTCATTCCAGCCCATGGCGCGTTTCCCCTTGTCTCGGATAAGCTGCTCGATGCGGTTCGTGAAGTGCATCTGTACCTGAGCCAAGGAGGTGTAGCCATGCTCCTTCATGAAGGCTTCTATCTCGGGTACGCCCTCCCACTGCTTGCTGAATCGTACCTCATCGCCACCGAAGTGGAGAATGGGGGAGGGGAAGAGGGTGATGAGCTCATCGAAGACATCAGAGACGAACTCATAGGTGCTCTCCTTTGTCGGATCGAGTGCGGCGTTAGAGCCGAACTTCGTCGGCATCTCCTTGAGTGGTTTTAGGGAAAGCCATGGGTAGGCGACGCTCGCCGCGCTACTGTGACCCGGTACGTCGAACTCTGGAATGATGGTGATCCCGCGCTGAGTCGCATAAGCGACGATATCCTTGATCTGCTCCTGTGTGTAGAAACCGCTGTGGGGCTTGCCCACACTCTTTCCGCTCCTCCATGTGACCGCCTCTGTGTCTGCACGGGATGAGCCGATCTCCGTGAGGCGTGGGTACTTCTTGATCTCGATGCGCCAGCCGTCATTGTCGGTGAGGTGCCAGTGCAGGATATTCATCTTCAGCAGAGCCATCGTGTCGAGGATGCGCTTCACTTCCTTCACACCATAGAAATGACGCGCCTCATCCAGCATGAAGGCACGCCACTTGAAGCGCGGTGCGTCTTCGAGGGTGAAGGCAGATTCGCCCATCGTCCATGTGGTGGATGCTTTCTGGGCAGCATCGGTGCTGAAAAAGGCGGGTGGGAGCATCTGGGCTATACTCGCGTAGGCACGCATGATGCCTGCTGCTGAAGCGAAGTCGATAATGAGATCTTCCTTGTAAGAGTTAGCCGCGTCGTTCGCCTGGATGGCGTAAGCTTCATCGCCTTTACTTAAAAGTGATTTGTTGAAAATGAGATAGATCTCACCTGTTCCGAGATCTTCGACAGTCTCCGTGGGCTCATGGATGATGAGGGGGAGTTCTAGTCCTGTGCCTGTGCGCAGGAGCTGGGCGAAGCCTTCCGCAGCCTGTTCTTCTGCTGAGCCTTTCTTCAAGATGGCGATGATGCGAGAGTCGGGCTGGATGCAAAACGCCTTCCCCTCTTTCTCTGCCTTGACTACTGTCGGCTTTGGGATGATATTCTGCTGCGCATGGGCTATTGAGGATAGGGTACAAAGACTGAGAGTGAGTGCAAAAGCGGATGAGATGTGCATATGCTATAATATTAGAGAAGCCGTTTTTTCTTGTCAATGCTGAATCTGCGTATGACATATCATAGGTGGTAACTTAGTCCAGACTATTCTTGACTAATTCTAAAGCTGCGCGTATAATGCAGCAGGCATGACTCGCTATTTCAAACTCGCCCAGATGCTCATCGGAGGGGCTGCTCTTCTGCTCTTTGCAGGCGGATTCCCACGCTTCGGAGTGCCAGAAGTCTACCACAGTGGTGCGATGCTGCTGCTCGGTGTCTTAGGGGCTGTATTCGTCTGTATCGCTACCTATCGTATTGTCAGCGATAGGCTGCTTCTTTTCTTTAAGGTGACAGCTCTTGCGCTGCTCTCTGTCGCCAGTGCTTGGCTTGCCTGTTCGGGGGGCGTGAGCTTATGTGACGGTGCTGATATGAGCTGGGGAGAGTTAAGTTTTGCGGCTGCTCGGGCTGTGCTGGGGCTTCTCGCCACTCTGTATTTTACGTATGTTTGCTGGCGCATGCTGGATAAGCGCATATCTCTCGCATGGGCGCATCTTGCCATGCTTCCGCTTGCCTTTGGGGCGTATCTTGACTATGCCTTTGAGCTGAATGGTGCTGTCCCCGTCGTCGTTGATCATGCTGAAGCCACCGATACACTGCGCCTCACGGACGAGAGGCGCGTGCCCTTCGGTTTCTCGCTTTCACTCAAGAATTTTGAGCTCAGTCACTACGACGGCACACGCTACGATATGTATGAGCAGGATGGTCAGGAGTGGAAGGTACTCGGCGAGATGGAGCTGCGCGATGAGCAACTGTACTTTGAACATGCCAGCTGGGCAGTCAATGAGCTCCAGCATGATGAACGCATGGGAGACCGCGCCTTCTTGTTCATCGAGGGGAAGCCCATGCGCCTCATCTATGAAGCAGAGCCTACGGTGAAGCAATACAAGGTGGATTATATCCTTGAGAATAAGTTACAGGGCGAGACTCTGCGCGGTGTGCTGCGTATCAATGAGCCTATCGAATACCAAGGCTGGCAGTTCAGCCTCATGAGCTACCGTGAGCTGGCTAGCGCGGATCAAGTGCTTGTGCAGCTCGAAGCCCGCCACGCCCCTGGCCGCTTCTGGGCACGCGGTGGGATGGTCGCCCTCATTATCAGCATCGCCACATGGTGCTGGATTCCCAGTGCTTCTAGAAAAAGAAAGGAGAAAACAGCATGAATCTCGCCATACTCGTCTACACTCTCACAGGGCTATGCCTAGGTCTCCACGTCCTCGCTGTTCTCATGGCGCGTCGCGAGCTTCTCGTCTTTCGTCTGATGATTGCTGCGTGGTGTGTCGCCCTTCTGCTGCTCATCGCGAATGCTATCCTTGCGCAGGCTCCTCCCTTCGGGAATATGCGCCATGTGCTGAGTTTTTTCCCGCTCATCCTGCTGCCCAGCCTGCTGTTGATGAAGTCTAGCATTCCGCGCAGCTACATAGGCTACTTCGCCTTTGCAGCTGTGCTCACCCTGACAGGGGCTCTCTGCATGCCACTTCAAGAAGGCTGGCGACAGATGCCCGCACTTCAGTCACCATGGTTCGTTCCCCATGTGACTAGCTATGTCGTCTCCTATGGGCTCATGCTCGTCGCGACGCTCGTGACGGTTCGTAGCTTCTGGGGGGAAGAGAAGGAGCTCGCTCTCTGCGTCGCAGATAAGGCGGTAACGCTCGCCTTCCCTCTGATGACTTTCGGGCTCTGGAGTGGGGCTCTCTGGGCTGACTCCGTCTGGGGCGGCTACTGGGCATGGGATATTAAGGAGGTGTGGTCACTCATCACATGGCTGCTCTACATCATGTACTTCCACGTGAGGCGCACTGCTCCCGAGTGGAGGCGTACGCTGCTCATTCTCGCATTCTGCTCCCTGCTGGTGACTTTCCTCGTGGTGAATCTTCTGCCGAAGGTGGAGTCTCTGCATAGCTACGCGCAGTAATTTCAGAATTCTGAACATGAAAATACCGCCTTCTTCCATGAAGAAGGCGGTGTAAATGTATATAAGAGGGTGGAGCTAGAAATTACTTCTTCTTGCAGCCGCCCTTCTTCTTGCAGCTAACCGCGGTCTTGAAGACGGAGGAAGGCTTGAAACCGAGTGTCTGAGAAGCTTCGATTGTCATCGTGTCACCAGTCTGAGGGTTGCGACCCGTACGAGCGGCGCGCTTCTTCATTTCGAATGTGCCGAATCCAATGATCTGAACTTTTTCTTGAAGTACTGCTTCGCTGATGGAATCAAGTACTGCCTTGAGTGCGGTTTCGGCGCATTTCTTTGATGTGTTTTCGCCAAGTTTGGCTTGAATCTTATCTACAAGTTGAGTTTTATTCATAGGGCTTCATGATAACATCTTTATACAGCGACGCAAGCGGAAAATTGCGATTTACGCGATAAATGGGCTGTTTTTTTGACTTTTGCAATAAAAAATAGGTGAATGACACTGTATTTTATAATCAGTATGACCAGTTTTGTAATGCAATGGCATCGTGCATCTCGCGCACTGCAGCCTGCATACCCATACTCAGCGCACGTGATACGATGGTGTGTCCAATATTGAGCTCCTGAAGATGAGGGACGATTGCAAGCTCGGCAAGGTTCGACAACTGGATGCCATGACCTGCGTGGACGCGCAGCCCGATGGAATGCGCGAGCTCAGCTCCTGCCTTCAGGCGAGCTGCTTCTTCACTGCGGGCTTCGCCCTGCGTATTGGCGAAGCATCCTGTGTGAAGTTCTATCATGGGAGCACCGAGTTCCGCGCTCGCTTTGATCTGAGCTGGCTCGGCGTCGATGAACATGCTCACCTTGATGCCCGCTTCACTGAGTGCTGCGACGACGGGGCGTAGTGTATCCTGCTGACCTGCCACATCAAGACCGCCTTCCGTCGTCACCTCTTCACGCTTCTCGGGGACGAGACATACGTAGTCGGGCTTGAGATCGAGGGCAAAGGCAAGCATCGCGGGCGTGGCCGCCATTTCCAGATTCAGGGGGAGGGGGATGTGCTTGCGCACGCGGTAGGCATCTTCCACCTGCATGTGCCTTCTGTCTTCGCGTACATGAATGGTGATGGAGTCTGCGCCTCCTTGCATGGCTGCTTCGGCGGCTTCGAGGATGCAGGGTTCGACGTGAGGGGCGTTTAGCATCCCTTGGTAGCGCGCTTGGCGCAGCGTGGCAACGTGGTCAATATTGATTCCTAATAGCATGGTGATGAGAATAATGTTTGGGTGGGAAGCAAGCCGACCGCATCAAAAAGATGCGGTCGGGTATGAAGTATGTGTTAAAGAACTGGGTCTTTAGGGAACATTTTCGAGATTCCCATTCTGCCCGGACTAATTTTGCAAGGTTTCCTTTAGTGCAGGAAGTGACGGACACCTGTGAAGATCATCGCGATACCTGCGGCGTCAGCAGCGTCGATGACTTCTTGGTCGCGAATAGAACCACCAGGCTGGATGCAGGCGGTAGCACCCGCGTCGATAGCAGTCTGGAGACCGTCAGCGAAGGGGAAGAGACCGTCGGAGGCGATGACGCAGCCCTTGAGCTGGAGACCAGCTTGACCAGCCTTCCATACGGCGATCTTCGCGGAGTCGACGCGGCTCATCTGCCCAGCACCTATGCCGAGCGTGCCATTCTTGTCTGAGAAGACGATGGCGTTAGAGTGAACCTGCTTGCACACGCGCCAAGCGAAGGTGAGAGCTTCGAGCTCGTCTTCTGTAGGCATACGCTTCGTGACGACCTTCTCCTGAAGCTTGTCGAGACCGAGCGCGTAATCGTCGCGCTTCATGGTCATGATGCCACCTGGTGCGGAGCGTACGATAGGAAGCTTGCAGTATTCCTTCCATGCATCCATGTCGAGGCGCATGATGCGGCAGTTCTTCTTCTTCTGGAGAATCGCGCGAGCTTCTGGCTCGTAATCAGGAGCGATGATCACGTCTGTGAAGATAGCTCCGACGATGCGAGCGAGTGCCTCCGTCATGGGGCGGTTCATCACGATGACACCACCGAATGGTGCTTGCGTATCGGTCTGGTAAGCGCGCTTCCATGCTTCGACGAGATCTTCATCATCTTGACCGACACCACAAGGGTTTGTGTGCTTCAAGATACCGACCGTAGGACGGCGGAAGTTCATGATGAGAGAAGCAGCGGCTTCGATGTCGAGGATGTTCGTGTAGGAAAGTTCCTTGCCCTGAATCTGAGTGACGATGCCGTCGAAGTCTCCATAGAGGTGGCTAGGCTGGTGAGGATTATCACCGTAGCGCAGTGTCTGGGCGAAAGGAAGGGAAAGGGTGAAGGTGTTCTTCGTGCAGTCAGCGGCGCGGTGACCGAGGTAGTTAGAAATAGCGTTGTCGTACTCAGAGGTGCGGGTGAATACCTTCACAGCGAGACGCTCACGAGTCTTAAGAGTGGTATTACCCTGATGGCTTTCCATCTCTTCAAGTACGGTACCGTAATCTGCAGGATCGGAAACCACCGTGACAGAGGAGTAGTTCTTTGCAGCGGAGCGCAGCATGGAAGGACCGCCGATGTCTATCTTTTCAATAGCCTCAGCAAGAGTCACTCCTTCTTGGGCGACTGTGGCTTCGAATGGGTAGAGATTCACACAGACGAGGTCAATGGTAGGGATCTCATTATCACGAGCCTGCTGCTGGTGCTTCTCCAGATCACGACGCTGTAGCAAGCCTCCGTGAACCTTAGGGTGGAGCGTCTTCACGCGACCGTCGAAGAGCTCTGGCGCGCCAGTGTAATCAGATATCTCGGTGACAGGTAGGCCTAAGTCCTTGAGATACTGGCATGTTCCTCCAGTAGAGATGAGGGTGACGCCCTGTTCGACAAGGCCTTTTGCAAATTGATCGAGACCAGTCTTATCAGAAACTGAGATAAGGGCTCGGCTGATTTTTTCGGGTTGAATGCTTGTTTCCATGGTGGAATGCGGGTTATGCGAGCAAGAAGGTCTTGCTGCGGAGAGCCTACACCCGAAATCATCAAAATGCAAGCCCTATTTGTTGTGACATCCTAGAGAATTAGCTACGTCAGACATGGCTATAAAATGCAGACACGCGAAACGAGTGCCTCAGAGACCTAGGGCTAAGCTCCGAACGCAGCCACTTTAATCACGTATAAGAAAATCATACTATACAGTGAGGGAAAGATTTAAGGCTTGCTTCTTTTTGTTAGTGTTGTATGATGCTCAGCATGCGCACCCTAGCTATTGCTTACTATGTTGTTTTGATCGTGATCATCGCATTGATTTTCTTTTTCTCACGTCCCGTGTTTGCCGTGGTGCTTAGTGCGGGATTCTTGCTGAACTGGCGATTGATCAAGACCATGCAGCTGAAGCGACCTGTCACGGCTGTGCTCTGCGTGATGATGGTTCTCTACACGCTGACTTTCATCGCCTATCAAGAGATTAGGACAGAAGACTGGCTGTGGTTCTACCCGCTGACACTCATCGCGGCCTCAGCGATTGGCTTCCTCGCCTATGCCTGCGTGTTCTCCCTGCTGAAGGATATTGTTTTCTTCATCTGCCGCTGCGGGAAATCCATTAAGGCGCAGCGTATAGGTTCAGCTGTTATCGTGGCACTCACCCTGATTTTTGGAATCATGAGTGTCTTGCACCATCATGATCCGAAGGTGATCTCTGTCGATGTCGAACTGCCAGAAGAGGCACGCGCACTGGAGGGGCTGAGAATCGTGCAGCTCTCTGACCTGCACATGAACGTCGATACTTCTGAGGAAGGGCTCAAGCAGCTTGTGCGGATGGTGAATGAGCTTGAGCCTGATATCATCGTGCTGACGGGAGATCTCGTCGAGATGCCGCTTCCTGACCCGACGCAGAAGCTTCGCCTGCTTTCTGGGCTGAAAGCCCCTCTCGGTGTTTACAGCGTGCTGGGGAATCATGACTACTTCCGCGCGACATCGCAGGACGTGCTCGACTACTTCAAGCAGTGCCAGCTCACTCCTCTCGTGAATGAGAACGTCATTCTCTCGTACAAGGGCGCAGACCTCCTTCTCGGTGGGGTGACTGACCCTGTGTCTCGCAATTATCCCGATGCTGTGAAGCCCTCGACGGAGCAGGCGGCGGCTTCTGATCAGCCTAGCGTGTACCAGATTCTGCTATCACATCAGCCACAGGCGAAGCTCACACAGGAGGCGGCGGAGCAGGGATTTGATCTACAGTTATCGGGACACACACATGGTGGACAGTTCTACCCATGGACATGGGTAACGGAGGCGACGCTGACTTACAATATAGGATTTTACGATGTAGGCGGCATGAAGCTCTATGTGAATCAGGGCACGAGTGCGTGGATTCCACTGCGTCTCGGAACGGATGCTGAGATCACGCTGCTGAACTTCACCGCGCCTAAGAAATCTTAAGCGTTAATTTTAAGCGCACATTGATACGCGAGTTCGAAGGCATGGCGCATGCTGGATGGGCTCGCGATTCCTTCTCCCGCGATGGAGAAGGCGGTGCCATGGTCTGGGCTGATGCGGAGGCGAGGCAGCCCTAGGGTGATATTCACAGCATTGTCGAAGTCGAGGAGCTTTAAGGGGATAAGTGCCTGATCGTGATAGGGCGCGAGTATGGCATCGTACATGCCCTCAGCCGCGTCTCTGTAGACGACATCGGGCACGCAGGGGGCGATGAAGTCCACATCGGGGCGCAGAGCCGCGAGCTGCTGTGCCGCTGGCATGATGAGGCGGCTTTCCTCATCCCCGAAGGCTCCGTTCTCGCCATTGTGGGGGTTCAGCCCAGCGAGGGCGATGCGTGGGCGAGGGTGGGACGATCCTTTCACCTGAGCGATGAAGTCCGCAAGTAAAAGCCCTACCTGCACGAGCCCGTCTGTGCTGAGTAGGCGAGGGACGTCCTGAAGCGCGACATGTGTCGTCGCGAGGGCAACCGTGAGCCTCTGACCACTGAGGCACATGGCGTGATTCTCCATCACGCCCAGCCTATCGGCGAAGAATTCCGTCTGACCTGGGTAGCGGAAGCCGCAGGCGTGCAGCCCTTCCTTACTCACGGGTCCTGTGACGAGCGCGGCTATGCTGCCGTTACGCAGTGCCTGTGCCCCGAGTTCGAGGTGATCCCACGCGGCCTGTGCGCTCGCTTCGCTCGGTGAGCCAGCGACGATGTTTTCTAGCTTCTCGCCTAGGAGTCTGAATTCCACGTCGCAGGGCTGGAACTGCTGGAGGGCGGCTTCGATGATCTCAGGACCGACCCCTGCTTGGTCGCCTAGCGTGTAGCCGATGACGGGGCGCGCGCTCATGACTGGGGAGGGCTTTCTGGGACTGCGATGACTTCTTGCACAGCCTCGGTGGGCTTCTCCACGCGCTCGGTGCGTCGCGGATTCACATGAGCGGGCTGGCTGTCACGTCGCTCGAAACGCAGTGACTCATTGACAAAGTAATTGTAGGCCACCGTCGCGACAAGGGCGGCGAGGGCGATGAAGATGAAGATGATACCGAGGCAGCTTTTCATGAGATTTTATTCGTTTTTGAGAAGGAGGCGTAGCGTTTCCTTCAGCTTCTCCGCTGGGGTGATGGAGCGGAGGCGAGGGAAGCGTTTGTCGATGAGGATGTAGTCGCCGTGGCGTGTCAGCATGAGCTTCTGCGCGGAGATTTCCACGTCGCTGATGCGTGAGCGCGAGGCGAGTATTTTAATCTTATGCACCGTGAGCAGGTGACGTGCCTCCGCAGGGATAGGTCCGAAGCGGTCGAGCCACTGACGCTCGCAGTCGTCGATGTCATCCAGCGTCATCGCGCGCGCGAGCTGCGTGTAGACGCTCATGCGCATCTGCGTGGAGTCGATGTAATGGGAGGGAATGTACGCGCCTAAGGTCTGGCTCTTGTCCTGTCGCTGATGGCTCGCCTCACTTAGGTAGAGGAAGTCGGCTTTCAGGCGGGCTTCGTGGCGTAGGTCAGGACGCTTTCCTTGTAGGCTCTGGATGGACTGCTTGAGCAGCTGGCAGTATAGGTCGAAGCCTATGGCGGCGATATGCCCGCTCTGCTGCGTGCCGAGGAGATTCCCCGCTCCGCGTATCTCTAAGTCGCGCATGGCGATCTTAAAGCCACTGCCTAGCTCCGTGTATTCCTTGATCGCGTTCACTCGCTTGCGAGCATCGCCCGTACACACGGCTTCGCGTGGGAGGAGGAGGTAGGCGTAGGCGCGATGTCCACCACGCCCGACGCGCCCGCGCAGCTGGTAGAGGTCGGCTAGACCGAAGCGATCAGCACGGTCGATGATGATGGTGTTCGCATTCGGGATGTCGATGCCGCTTTCAATGATGGTCGTCGAGAGCAGTACATCGGCCTTCCCTGCGACGAAGTCGCGCATGACGATTTCTAGCTCACTCTTGTCCATCTGCCCATGGCCGATGACGATGCGTGCCTTGGGCACGAGGCTCTGCAAATGGGCGCGTACCTGCTCCATGTCGCCGACGCGGTTGTGCAGGAAGAAGACCTGCCCACTGCGGTCGATCTCGCGCTCGATCGCCTTCTGGATGAGTTCATCATCGTAGGGGCATACAGCAGTCTGGACTGGGATGCGATTCAGCGGAGCTGTCTCTATCGTGCTCATGTCACGCGCGCCCATGAGCGCGGAGTACAGCGTGCGTGGGATGGGGGTGGCGGAGAGTGTGAGCATGTCCACCATGCGGAAGTTGCGCTTGAACTGCTCCTTATGCTTCACGCCGAATCGCTGCTCCTCGTCGATGACGACGAGGCCGAGCTTCATGAACTTCACCGTCTTCGACACCAGCTTATGCGTGCCCACGACGATGTCCACTTCGCCAGCGGCGAGACCCGCGATGATTTCTTTCGTCTTCTTCGCACTCGTGAAGCGGCTGAGCAGCTCGATGCGCACGGGGTACTCGCTCATGCGGGCGCGGAAGGTGCGCCAGTGCTGGTCGGCGAGCACGGTGGTCGGCGCGAGGATAGCGGCTTGGTGTCCCCCTGTGACGCACTTGAATGCCGCGCGGATGGCGACTTCCGTTTTCCCGAAGCCCACATCACCACAGATGAGCCTATCCATGGGGCGTGCCGCCTCCATGTCTGCCTTTGTCTGATTAATAGCGCGTAGCTGGTCAGGAGTCTCGCGGTAGGGGAAACTGGATTCGAACTGCCACATCCAGCTGGAGTCCGCAGGGTGGCTGAGACCGGGCTTACTCTCGCGCTCGGCGTGGACTTCCAGCAGCTGGGACGCGTAGTCGGCGATCGCCTTCTGCGCGGCGGCGCAGGCCTTCTGCCAGCGTGCATCACCGAGGCGGCTGAGCTCTGGAGTCCTGCCCCCGAGTCCGACGTACTTCGAGACGAGGTGGCTCTGATTCAGCGGAATGCGTAGCAGCACATCGCCCGCGTATTGAATATGGAGTTCCTCTTCGCCCGACTGCTCATGACGCTGTATCGTGACGAAGCGACCGAGTCCGTGTGACGCGTGGATGACGAGGTCGCCTTCTTCGATTTCGCGCAGGGGGGCTTGGGCACGTTCGCGGCGTAGCTGTTCCTCACGGTTCGCCTGCTTGCGTGCGTGAGGGGAGCTGTAGCGACCGAAAATTTCACCAGCGGAGATAATCGCCAGCTTCGCCGCTGGGATAGAGAAGCCGAAGGGGAGGTCGCCGTCGCGAGTCTCCACACTCATCCATGCCTCGTCATGACCGCAGATTTCTTGGAAACGATCCTTCTCCCCCTGATGGGGGAAGTACATGACAATGCGCCATTTTTCTTCCTGCCACTGCGTGAGCTGGCGCTGAGCAAGGGCGCGCTTCGCCTCCTGCATCACGAAATCCCCCGTTTCAAAGCTCCCGAGAGGAGAGGCAAAGCTCGCAAGCCTGTCATCGGCAAGCTGCTCCTCCATGTCACCGACCGCCCCTGTAGGCAGGTCTGGTGGAATCTCAAAGAAGTGTACATCACCCGCGATGCCCGCATTCGGACAGGCGACGATGATGTCCGTCTCAGCGATCCAGTCTTCGAGTCGCTGGCTCGCCTCTGGTTCATGAAGGACGAGCTCCGCCTCATCAAGCTTTTTAAAGGAAAGCTGGCTGTCTATATCAAAAGCGCGTATGCTCTCCAGCTCATCGCCGAAGAACTCAAGACGCAGCGGCCATGCAGACTGGAGAGGGAAGACATCCATGATCCCCCCGCGCAAGCTCCACTCCCCGCGCGCACTCACCTGATCGACACGCTCGAAATCTGCCTGCTCTAAGCTTTTAGCAAGGGCATCTAGCCCGTACTCCCGTCCGCAGCGCAGCTGGATGCTGCTGTTCTCCTTCACCGTGAAGCGAGGGGCGAACTGGTACAGGGCGGCGCGTGTGACGATGATGATCTGCTGCTGCTTCGCGGGCTGGCTGATGCGCTTAAGCGCGTGCAGACGCTCGGCGACGAGCTCGGGATCACTGAGACCGTTATTAATATGAATCTCCTGCTCGGGGATGCTGATGCACTCCGCCTGCGTCCACAGTCTTAATTCACTAGACATACGCTCCTGCATGGGCAGGGCATCGCAGACGAGCCAGATGCGCGACTTCTTTTTCTTCGCACTCTTCGCGAGTGAGTGGGCGATGAGAGCCGTATAAAAGGAAAGGCTAGCCAAGCAGGTGCGCTGGAAACTCAGGGGAGTTTCCCTTGTTGGCTCAGTCTGTAGTCGCTTCAGCTCGGAAGAAAATCCCTTACAACGCGCTACAATGGCTGTCAAATCATCTTTCAAGCAAGGAGAGTGTAGCAAGTTACGCCTCCTAGGTCAAAACTTTTCAATGTTCACCGCTCCGTTAGATCAGCCCAACAATGAACCTATGTTAAAAAATAACGAGCTTCGGCCTATAGACTTGATGTCACGACTTCGATTTTCTATACTTTCAGCCCTATGAATCCAGCTCAACGCTTAAATCAAAACTTCGTTCCCTGGGTAGCCATCATCCGTGCTGTCGCTATCTTCATGGTTATCGCTAGCCATATCGCGGACAACGTCAGCCCTGCGGAGCGCGCCACAGAGCTCTACAAGTCGTGGGTACCCTTCTACGGCTCATTCTTGCGCCCCTGTGTGCCCTTCTTCGTCATGCTGACAGGTTTCCTCCTGCTCCCAGTGAAGGAAGAAATAGGCTCCTTCCTCAAGAAGCGCATGCCACGCGTTCTGATTCCCTTCATCGTATGGGTGTTCATCTACAATGCGATTCCCTACGTCATCACCACGCTCATGGGGCATCCTGCTAGCTCCGTGAATTACCTCTTCGCGTGGTATGATCCTGCGACCATCTCCGTCACAAGCTTCTCTGATGTGCTGATCAACAGCGCGAAGTCGCTGGTATTCTTTAATGTATTCACCACACACCTCTGGTACATCTTCGTCATCATCGGTCTCTACCTCTACCTGCCTATCTTCTCGGCATGGGTACAGCAGGCGAGCATGAAGGCAAAGTACTACCTGCTTTCTATCTGGGCAGTGAGCCTCTTCATCCCCTTCCTGCGCACTTATGCAGACCCCCACACACTGGGTGCATGTGGATGGAATGAGTTCCACATGCTCTACTACTTCGCAGGGTTCAATGGCTATCTCCTGCTCGGTCACATGCTCGGTCAGATGAAGGACATGAGCTGGGCGAAGACTCTCGTCATCAGCATCCCTATGATGGCTGTAGGCTATGTCGTCACCGTCGTCGGCTTCGGAAACAGTCTGTCCATTCCTGATGTGACAGAAGCACAGGTGGAGCTCTTCTACACTTACTGCTCTCCACAGGTTGTGCTGCTGACTGCTGGCATGTTCATGGTGCTGAAGAAGTCTGCTAGCCTGCTGAGCTGCCCCTGCCTCACAACACCCCTCCAGTCGCTCTCACGCCTCTCCTTTGGCATCTACCTCTCACACTACATCATCCTCGGTCCTGTGTACCACGCAGCACTCACTTGGAACATGCCCAGTGCGGTGAAAATGACGATAGCTTCCTTCATCGCGCTCGGCTTAAACTGGCTGCTCGTCTGGGGGCTGAGCAAGATTCCTGGATCACGTCATATCATTGGTTAATCAGAGTGTAGTCTGTTATTTTTGATGTGATATAGTTAGTAATATAAACTATTTGTATTAAAATTTTTAAAACAGCATTCATCAAAAATACAACACTCCCTCATCATAAAAAAAGTCCTTGATCACTCCCAGTGAGTTTAAGACGACAAAAAAGCAGAAAAATGCAGGTGCGTTTTTCTGCTTTTTTGCATTTGCAAAATGGTAAAATTCCTAATTCAAAGTTCGTTTTTTTTAGGCTCGCGACAGAGCATTTTCTTGATAGGGTAGATTTATAAAGTATTACTATTGTTTAAATCGTGATAATACACTCAAATGATCATCTGGCGCGATCGTATAACGATAACCATGCCGAATAACTAGCGTTCTTAGAGCTGTTTGTTTTATACTGTATGCGGACAAAAAAAGAGAGAGCTCTTGACGAACTCCCTCTTTTGAGTGCTTTTTAGACTAGAAAATATATGGTGACTTTTAGATGCTGTCGGAAGCTGGCTGAGCGTTCTTCTTAGCGCGCTTGCCCTTGTTTGCCTTTTTGCCCTTGTTTGCCTTTGAAGCATGTCCATCGCCTGGTTTCATGTCGGCGACATCTGCGTACTTGTCAGCGAACTGCTGAAGTTCGGCGTCATCGAGAGTGGCGTCCTTGTTTGTGTCTGCGACGCGACCTGGGGATACTTTGGGCTTACGAGGTCCCTTCTTCTTGCCCTGAGCGGCTTCGCGGGCTGCCTTCTTTTCTTCCTTGCTCAGTTTGCCGTCCTTGTCCGTGTCGAACTTTTCGAGCATTTTTGCGCGACGTTCTTGCTTACGAGTTTCCATGGCAGCTTTTCTTGCTTCCTTTTCGCTGTCGTCGAGCTGTCCGTCACCGTTCGTGTCGTACTTTTTGAGCATCTTGGCTTCTGCCTTTTCGCGATTGGCTTCGTAGTTTTCCTTCAGCTTGTTTAACTCATCAGTGCTGAGTTCCTTGTCGTTATCTTTGTCGACCTTGTTGCCAGCGATGGCGACTTTGACATCGGGATTCTTGATCTGAGGTTTCGCGCAAGCGATGCTTGTGAGGGCGATAGGAAGTGCGAGGAGAGCGGATAATGTGAGTGATGTTTTCATGTGTGTAAAGTGGGGGTTACACTATGAAGAACGCTGTAGAAAATGATTTTCTACAGCGTTCTTGCAAAAAAGTATTTTTTTAGTCGAAGCTAGGCTGGGTAGGTCGTGCGTACTGCCGATGTCTTCATCTGGGGGAGTATGGTCTTGTGTAGCTCTACCGTTGCGCGTTGCGCTCCGAAGTCTGTGACGCAGCAGCGAGCGAGCTTGTGCGCCAGCGTCTCGATGAGGCAGGTGGGCTCTTGCTGGGCGCAGCGGATGAGTGCCTGTGTCAGTGTGTCGTAGCAAATGGTCTTCTCCAGTCCATCGCTCATGTCACCGAAGCGCGCTGGTGTCGCGAGTCTGATATTCGCCCAGAGCGTCTGTGGCGTCGCGCGCTCCTCGTCAGGCACGCCTATGTGGCAGTCGAAGCGCAGCTCGTTTAAGAGGATTTCATCTTGTGCGGCTGGCTGTGTCGCTGCTGCGCGCTGCATGAGCCCCTGTAGAGCTTTGAGATCGGGCACGATGAGTTCAGGCGAGGCGACAGAGAGCTGCTGGGCATTGTTGTAGCCTGTCAGCACGCCTATGCCTGTGATGGACGCGCAGTGAGCCGCGTTTATATCATGAGCCATGTCGCCGATGAAGGCTGTCTCTTCGGGGTGGAGACCATGCTGCTCCATGAGCTGGCCTATGTAGATTTCCTTGTTACGTATACCAGAGTGTATATGTTCAAAATAGGGAGCGAGCCCTGTCTCTTCCACTTGGATGGCGAATGCCTTGCTGTCCATGCTCGTCAGGATGAAGCAGCGTATGCCCTGTGCGGCGCAGAAGCTCATGAAGCGGCGTGCATGGGGGAGAAGCTTGACCGTGGTCAGTGAGCGATCGAAGGCGTAGCGGTACAGGTCTTCGAGCT
The DNA here is from genome assembly GCA_964371525.1 of uncultured Akkermansia sp. Lineage (GTDB taxonomy): Bacteria > Verrucomicrobiota > Verrucomicrobiia > Verrucomicrobiales > Akkermansiaceae > Akkermansia. The sequence goes on from CAYJNX010000003.1 coordinate 33,576, forward strand.
CTTCCATGCTTGCTTCGGGGATCTTCGTCTCATAGTACTGGGGGTAGGGGAGATAGAACTCCGCGCGGAAGCTCTCGACATCGAGGTGCGGGCGCTTGAAGTGGTCGAAGACGTGATTCGTCGCTTCGATGGTGAGGGCGAGGTCGTCGCACAGCGTGCCAGACCAGTCAAAAATGAGATTACGGAACATAGGAGGAAATGAGCGGAATTAACGAGATTTGAGTCGTTTGTACTGGCGTTTTTGCTCGGCTCGCCAGTGCTGGGGATTGAGAAAGGGATTATCCGAGCCATACTTAGACCATGGTCCTTCGGGTACGAGGGGGAACTCGACAAAACGCCAGTGCACGAGAGCATGACCGCTCTTGATACCGAGATAGTCGCGCACGGCAGGGGAAATGTCGATGCCTGCGCCTTTGTTGTTCGTGTTCTTCGGTCGTTCGCCGCCGAAGACGTAACGCCAATCATCGGTCACGAAGGGACCGCAGTCCTCCCACTGTGCGAAGCAGTAGCGACCCTGATAGTAGATCTGTACCCATGTGCCACGGCAGACGGACTCGTACTTGCCCTTCTTGTCACGCTTGTACCATGGGATAACCTTTGCCGCCTCGGGCTTTGGTCCGTTCTTGTCGATGTCGTTATAGGGGAGCGCGATGTAGAAGGGGTTCAGCCTCGGTGTGAACTTTAAGGGGATGTAGCGGCGGGGGCAGCGCGTGTTGATATCAGGATTATCATAGCCACCGAAGTTGATATGCCAGCGCGAATCCCAGCTGCTTGCGGTGTTAGGGGTGGGGTTGTTCTCCGTCGGGAGCTCGCCCACCCAGAAATAGGTCGCCATGATGTCGAAGTGCCAGCGGTATGTCCCTGGGCGAGGTCGCTGGCGTGTCAGCTTCGGGTCGGGGTAGCCGCCGTAGGCGTTTGCGGCAGGGCGTATGGGGGCTCCCGTGGTTCTCGTCTTCAGGCGTGGGGTATCCTTCTTCTCCTGCGCTAGCGACACCAAGGGGGCGATCACAAGTATGGAGCAAACACTGCTGAGAAAAAGGAACTTCATGACGAGATGGTCGGGAGCTTAGCCGTGATGCAAGACGCTGTTCTGCGGGTGCGGTAATTTGTCAGGTGCGTCCAGCGTGTAGTGCAGACCGCGTGATTCCTGACGACGTATCGCGCAGTCCACGATGAGGGACGCGGTGAGCGCGAGATTACGCAGGTCGATGATCTCTGGCGTGACGCGGTAGCCCCAGTAGTACTCCAGAATCTCACGATTAATATTGCGCAGGCGCGCGGCGGCGCGTTGCAGGCGGTTGTTCGTGCGCACGATGCTTACATAGTCCTTCATCGTGCGGCGCACCTCATCCCAGCAGTGGTAGAGTATGGCTAAGTCGTCGCGCTCGGCCTTTTCGCCATGCACCCAGTCGGGGATGGGGTATTCCTCCATCGTGTAGACGAGGGGGATGTCGGTGAGCATGCGCTCGAAGGCACGCTTCGACACGACGAGGCATTCGAGCAGGGAATTACTAGCGAGGCGGTTCGCCCCATGCAAGCCAGTGCAGCCCACCTCACCCGCGGCGTAGAGTCCGCGTAGCGTCGTCTGTCCGTTCACATCCGTGACCACACCACCGCACTGGTAATGCGCACTAGGAACGACGGGGATCATGTCCTTCTCTGCGTCTATGCCGTAGCTCAGGCATGTCTCGTAAATATAAGGGAAACGCTCTGCCATGAAGCCCTCGGGCTTATGCGTCATATCGAGGTACATGCAGGGATGCGCTGTGCGCAGGATCTCCGCATTGATCGCGCGTGCGACGATGTCACGCGGTGCGAGGCTCTTTCGCACATCGTACTTGTGCATGAACTCCTCGCCATCGGGACCACGCAGCACTCCACCTTCGCCGCGCACGGCTTCGGAGATGAGGAAAGTCAGCCCCTCGCGGTTCGAGCTGCTCGGGTTATAAAAAGTCGTGGGGTGGAACTGGACGAACTCCATGTTCGCGACGCGTACGCCCGCGCGCCATGCCATGACGACACCGTCACCTGTCGCCGTCGTGGGATTCGTCGTGTACATGTACACGCGCCCTGTGCCACCTGTGGCGAGGAGGACGCGATCGCTGCGGAAGATTTCTACCGTGCCTGTTTCGTTGTTCAGCACATAAGCGCCTAGTACACGGTCTTCCGTGACGAGACCGAGCTTTGCCGTCGTGAGGAGGTCGATGGCGTGATGCTGGCATAGCAGGGTGATATTCGGATGTCGTTTCGCGCATTCGAGAAGCTTCGAGCTCATCTCTAGCCCTGTCGTGTCCTTTGCGTGGAGGATGCGGCGTTTTCCATGCCCGCCCTCGCGACCGAGCGCGTAGTCGCCATTCGCCTTCGTATCGAAATCGACCCCCCAATTGACAATCTCGTGGATGAGCTCGGGAGCATCCTTAATGATCTCGCGCACGACGGCTTCATCACAGAGACCAGCCCCCGCATTCAAGGTGTCGAGGACATGCTCTTCGAAGCTATCATTCTCATCCATCACGGCGGCAATCCCCCCCTGAGCCTTCGCTGAACTAGATTCGAGGAAGCTAGCGGCCTTACTCAGCACGATGACGCGACCGTGTTCTGCGGCTCGCAGGGCGAAGCTGAGGCCTGCGACCCCGCTACCGATGACGAGAAAATCTGACGAGATACTCATAGTACTTGAAGGGGAAGTATAGCATATAAATAGGAGAAGTCACGCGAAATAAGTGTGCGTAGAGCACGTGCATACAGTCTATCTACTTGTCATTGTCCGTCGAGCGGATTATAATAGCCCCATGATAAGATTCCGTTCCCCGTTACTTCCCCAATTCCTCCTCTACTCAGGGCTCGTTTCACTCAGCTTGCTGAACTCCTGTGACCAAGAAACGCGCGATGGCCTGAAGCGACAAGCTGGAGGTCTCCTCGAAGACCAGGTGAAAACAAACTTCGATGAAGAAATCAACAGTATCAAAAGCATCCCCGAGAGGGTGAAGGCGATGTCTGAAGGGCTTAGCGGACAAGAAATCTATGAGCAAGCCCTCGCTCTGCTCAAGCCCGATGTTGACCAGCCGGGCTCACATGACGAGACTATAATCGGACTCATACGCCGATCCGCGGAGGAAGGCTATGCCAAGGCTCAGGTGGATCTCGCAGGACTCTACCTCGAAGGTGCGAAAGGTGTCGAGAAGAACAAGCAACTCGCGCTTGAGTGGTTTCAAAAAGCAGCAGAGCAGGGGAATCAAGCCGCTCGCTACTACGCCGCCGACCTCCTTTACCGTGGTGAAGGTGTCGTCCAAGACAAGGCAAAAGCTGTCAAGGAATGGAGAATAGCCGCCGAGGCTGGACTCCCAGAAGCCCAGTACCGCTTTTCTAAGTTCTTACTCAGTGGCGATGCGATCACGGAACAGGGGCGCAAGTACCTAGAAACGGCCGCTGAGGCAGGGCATGCGATGGCGGCTCGTGATCTCGGTTTCCTGCATGCACGCGGTGAGAAAGGACTGCCGTTTGATATGAAAAAGTCCGCGTACTGGTACGAGAAAGCCGCGCAGGCTGGTGATGCCGAGGCTCTGTATATATCAGCCCTGTTCTATATAGACGGCAAGCTCATGCCTGAAGATGTGAACAAGGCCGTGCGCTATCTCAAGATGGCAGCAGGGCAGGATCATGTCCCCTCACTGGAACTACTTATCAGCATACTCGCGCAGCATGACAGCGAACTCGACCAGCGCGAAGTCCTCGCATGGGAAGAACGACTCAAGCAGATTAAGGCACAGAAAGCTCAGCAGCAGTCAAAATAGGTGGTTAAAGGGGACTTCTAAATTCTCCTCCAAAGTGCATACAAAATCCGAAACTGCTAATTTTGCAAGGTCCCCTTAAACAAACTTCTGTGAGATTTTCGGGCGGCGTATGCAGCTGGCAATGAATACATAGGTAGCCACTACCATGATTAGTCCATAAAGCGTGCTCGCACGCAGAAGACTATGCTCACCATAGGGGCGTATCGCATGGATGCTCGGATCATCCTTGCGCACGAATAGCTCATACATCCTAGCAGATCCCTTGTAACGCTTCACGTCAGAGACCTTGATATCTTCACTCTTGTAGCTTTTTCCCCCATAAACGTAGGCATAATAGCCGTATACCGTGGTGCTGCGCGATCTGCCACTACCAGAGCTACGCTCTTCGGTGCGTAGGAGGTGCGCTTGTACAGACTGCCAGCTACTCGTGTCTTTAGGATATTGGTAGTCATGAGCCTTCATGCCCATATTGATACCTGCTCCTAGCATGATACCGAGTGATACAGTTTGCAGGATGCCCCATTTGCGCGGCATGTGAATGCGCGTATCGCTAGCGCATGAGTGATCTATGGTGTCGGGCGCTTTCTGAGCGAGAGTGATAAAGGGGTAGCGTGCCAGAAACTCTTGGACGAAGCTGTCTGCCTGTCCTTTCATGAGCGTCGAGTAGAGGACCATGCGTCCTTTACCCTCACGTAGCAGGGAGATGAAGAACTTATGCCGTATTGCTTGCTTCTGGCTTGTCCAATTAAACATTGATTTTTTATATTTTATCTTCTGGTCGTATTCAGGCATTAGTTCGCTGACGATCATGTCGCCCTCGCGTAGTTCGACCTCATGACCTCCCCATTCAGTACCAAAGATTTGATTAAAGTAGACGACACGACTATCTTCAAAATAGTACTGCCTACGACCAAAACAATACGAAAGCGACAGGAAGCTGCCTGTAAAGATAAAAATGCTTAGAAAAAGCAGCATCAGTGTCAGCATAATCGCCTGAATACTCCCCCGGACGAATCCCGCTTGCTCCTGCTGGAATATACCATTTAAGAAGATAATGCTGATCACCGTAGTGAAGACGAGTGCAAAGATTAATAAGAAAAGCCCTACGATGAGCATGGCTGCCTTGTTATCTTTACGGGTGGGGATGGATAGGCTTGGAGATTTCATAGACATGGGTGACTGTTGATGATGAAATTAGCACGTGCTACCTTGAAATACAAGCGTAAACCTGTGTCATAAGAATGACGATCATTTGACTCATGCACAAAGCTTGTTACTATATAACAACACCCCAATCATTATTATGTCCTATATATCATTTATCTTTACCGCCATTCTTATGGGCAGTTCACTGCTGTGTACCACGAGAGCCGAGAAGGCTACATGCCCTCTGCCTGTTAATGGAAAGCATAGCATCAGCGTTGGCATGCCCTACGAAGAAGCACTTGATTTCTTGAAAAAGCATCCCAGTACCATGGAATTAGTCGAGGGCGACAGACAGCTTCGCTTTGATGATGGCAAGCCGCGCCGTATGCACACGGCCACACTGAAGAATGGAAAAGACACGCTTCTCGTCATCGGCGTAGCAGATCAAGAAGGTGCTTCTTACGTTCTTGAGTATATTATCTACGAGCCAAACTCCATCCCCAATCGCCCGAGGGCTCATCGCGAGTCTGGTATACATATGCAGAACTACCCCTCTACGCTTGTACCAAACAAAAGCGAGAAGTAAAAGCGAGAAGTCTTTTTTTACACAAAAAAGAAATGCGGGATGCCCTAGGACATCCCGCATTCTTATAAAAGCGTGTTTGCTTTTAGCTAAGAGTGATCTTAGGCGATGGAGTCGCCGATCTTCTTCATAGCTTCAGCAGCGCGGTTGGAGTAACCCCATTCGTTGTCGTACCAGCCGCAAACCTTTACCATGTTGCCACCGACGACGTAGGTGAAGCCAGCGTCGAAGATGCAGGAGTGAGGATCAGAAACGATGTCCTGAAGAACGAGATCTTCTTCGGAGTATGCGAGGATACCCTTGAGAGGACCTTCAGCAGCAGCCTTCATAGCAGCGTTCACTTCAGCAACAGTTGCGTCCTTCTTGAGAACTGCAACGAAGTCTGTGAGGGAACCTGTAGGAGTAGGAACGCGGAAGGAAGCACCGTTGAGGAGACCGTTGAGCTGTGGCATAACTTCGCCGATAGCCTTAGCAGCACCCGTGGATGTTGGGATGATGTTGATAGCAGCGGAGCGCATGCGACGTGGGTCGCTGTGAGGAAGGTCGAGGATGCTCTGGTCGTTCGTGTAGGAGTGGATGGTGCTCATCATACCCTTTTCGATACCGAAAGTTTCGTCGAGAACCTTCACCATTGGTGCAAGGCAGTTTGTGGTGCAGGAAGCGTTGGAGATGATGTTGTGCTTAGCTGCATCGTAGTCCTGGTCGTTGATACCAAGGCAGAAAGTGATGTCAGGGTTCTTCGCAGGAGCGGAGATGAGAACCTTCTTAGCACCAGCTGTGATGTGACCAGCAGCCTTATCACGGTCTGTGAAGATACCTGTGGATTCAAGAACAACGTCAACGTTGAGTTCTGCCCAAGGAAGGCCTTCTGGACCGCAACGATCGCCAAGAATGACGATAGGATGGCCGTTTACGATGAGCTTGTCACCGTCGATTTCAACCGTGCCGTTGAACTTGCCCTGAGTCGAGTCGTACTTGAGCAGGTGAGCGGTGGTAGCGATTGGAGTAAGGTCGTGGATAGCGACAACCTTTTCGAGCTCAGTCTGGGACATGGCGCGAAGAACATTGCGACCGATGCGACCGAAACCATTAATAGCGTAATTTGCCATAATTGTAATGATTGATAAGTTGATTTTTCTTGAAATCCCGCCGTCTTAAATCAAGCCGACAGGGCGTGCCTGATATTAGCTTGCTAAGAAAGCTAAGTCAA
>CAYJNX010000004.1:0-36045 GCA_964371525.1 uncultured Akkermansia sp.
CGGATGTCGCGATGTTCCGGCTGGCGGATCAATTGTTGACTCAGGCGGGCTTCCGTCACTATGAGGTGTCAAACTACGCGCGTGAGGGCTGCCGCTCTCTTCATAATCTCGCGAACTGGGAGGGGAAGGACTACACAGGTCTAGGTCCTGGTGCTGTCGGTACGGTGGATAGTGTGCGTTATGAGAATGATGGCGACACCGCGGCTTATTCCGCAGCCCTACTCGCGGGGCAGTTGCCTCCCTGTCATGCCGAGCGAATTGATACGGAGCAGAGGCGCACGGAGCTCATCGGGCTCACGCTGCGCACGGATGAGGGACTGCCTCTTCATCTGCTAGGTGATGGTTATAGTCATTTACTCCAAGCTCTCTGTGAGGAGGGCTATGCAGAGATGACTGAGGAGCGGCTCATCCTGTCGAGCCGCGGCAAGCTGCTCGTCGATGAGATCGCGACGCAGCTGATCTAAGGCCTAGCTTTACCTTAGAGCGTGCCGCGCTCTTCCATGATTTTCATGGGGGATTCTCCACGGTGGAGCAGTGCGCACATGCGCTCCATGCTAGGGCGTACGTGCTCGAAGAAGAGTTTATATCCAGCGCAGAGGTAGTTGTGTGGTATTTTCTCACCTTCGACGGGAACGAAGCGATGCTTCGGGCAGCCGCCTTTGCAGGCCTTGTAATGGGAGCAGCTGCGGCAGTTGCTCGGGAGATTCGCCGCTTTCGCGATGCCGAAGTTGAAGAGCTCGGGAGAACTCTGCATCTCGGTGATGGGGCGGCTCTTGAGATTACCCAGTAGGTATTCTGGGAATACGAAGTGGTCGCAGCTGTAGACATCGCCATTATGCTCGACGACGAGGGCGTTTCCACAGGTCTCCGCAGAGGAGCAGAGGCCGGGCATCGCGCCATAGTAGTTCGCCAGTGTGGCATCAAAGAGCTGCACGTAGTAGCTGCCTACGTCTTTTTTAATCCATTCGTCGTAGACTTCGCACATGAAGCGTCCGTAGCCTTCCGCGCTGATGCTCCATTCGCTGAGATGAGAGTTCTCAGGCATGGCAATGGCTTGGTGCGCGCCTAGAAGTCGCTGCCTGTCACCGAGGTGGGCGACTTGCTCATCGGAGAGGAGATCCACAGCTGGGATGAACTGCATGTAGTGACTTCCTATGGACTTGAAGAACTTATAGAGCTCTGCGCCGCGTCCTTCGCTGAGGCGGTTCACGACGGTCATGGTGTTGAACTCCACGCGGTGCTTTGCCATGTTCTCCACGGCACGCATGACGCGGGTGAAGGTAGGTCCACCGCCTTGAGTACGGCGGTAGTTATCATGGATCTCGGCAGGTCCGTCGAGGGAGAGACCGATGAGGAACTGATTGTCATGGAAGAAGCGACACCATTCTTGGTTCATGAGGAGACCATTTGTCTGGAGGGCGTTTTCCACCTTGCGCCCCTTGCCGTACTTTTTCTGGTACTTCAATGCGCGTTTGTAAAAATCCATGCCTGCCATGAGTGGTTCACCACCATGCCAGCAGAAGGTGACGACTTCAGAATCGTTCGCGTCGAAGTACTGCTCTATATACTCGCGCAGGACGCGGTCGCTCATGAGCGTTTGCTTGAACTTCCCATCATCGGAGGGGTAGAAGAGCGACTTATCGAGGTAGTAGCAGTAAGCGCAGCGGAGATTACACTGGCTGCCGACGGGCTTCACCATGACGGAGAAGTTACGCGGTAGACTCATGGCTGGGGGATTCGTCCACATAGTATCTTTATCAAATTGGGTGAAAGGGATTATTCAGGCTTCTTCGCGCTATCATCCATGAGGAGTGTACGCGTGGGAAAGGGTATATTGATCCCTTCGCGCTTGAATGCCGCGAGCAGGGAGACGGCGAAGTCGTATCTCACGTCGTGATAGTCAGCTGTCTTACACCACGCACCTATGAGTAGATCTAAGGAGCTATCGCCGAATCCCTTGAAATGCACGACAGGTGCTGGATCTTCTGCGAGCTTATCCTGTAGTTCTATCACGTCGAGCATCACGCGCCGTACCTTGCTGAGATCGCTGCCGTATTCGACACCGATGAGGAAGTCGCATCGGCGTAGCTTGTCGCCTGTGATATTCACGACTGGGCTCTGGATGAGGGTGCTGTTTGGCACGCGCACGAGGGAGTTGTCGACCTGACGCAGCCAGACGGCGAGGAGATTAATGCTTTCTACCGAGCCTTCCACATCTTCTACGCGTATGTAGTCGCCTATTTTCAGCTGCTTTTCCGTGATGATAAAGAGACCGCTGATCACATTGCTCAGCGAGGTCTGGGAGGCGAAACCGATGGCGACACCGAGTACACCAGCAGCACCGAGTATGCTCGTGACGTTAATACCCAGCACACTGAGCCCCTGAGAGAGCACGATGAACCAGATAACCACTGAGGTGGTGGGGCGTAGGATAGAAATAACAGGCAGGGGGAGATGCAGCGCAAGTGTCGCCTTATCGAATACCTTGCGCATGATTTTATTAAGAATCCAACCTGCGACAAGGAATAGAATAAAGATCACCCACTGATGCAGTGTCTTGCTGGTACTAAGCCAATATAGTAGCTCTTGAAACTTTTCTGCCATAGGCGAGCAGTTTATCATGCCACGATCCGCAACTCCAGCCTAATATACGTCGCTATTTTTTAATTTCTCGCATGAATTTAGTCTGGTATTTCCTATAAAAATCGCTATAATGCCCCCCTATGTCAGAACATACGTCCAATCAACAAGCACCTGGTTCATCCGAAGAAGACTTGATTGCCGTACGCCGCGAGAAGGTGGAGAAGATCCGCGCTCTTGGGGTGAATCCATACGGTGGTCGCTACGATATTGATAGCTCTCCTGAGCAAATAATCGCCAACTTCGAAGAGGGTAAACAGGTTAAATTCCTTGGACGTATCAGCGCACTGCGTGATATGGGCAATACTCAGTTCTTTGTCGTGTCCGATGTACGTGGCGGTGTCCAGTGCATGCTCACGAAGAAGAGCTGCACGCCTGAGCAATGGTCTCTCTGGAAGCTGCTTGAGCGCGGCGACTGGGTAGGCGTCGAAGGCGAGTGCTTCATCACACGCACAGGAGAATCCTCCGTACGCGTCGCTGACTTTAAGGTTCTCTCGAAGGCACTGCGTCCTATGCCAGATAAGTTCCATGGTATTAGTGATCCTGACCTGCGCTACCGCAAGCGTCACCTTGATCTCATGAGCAACACGGAAAGCGCGACACGCTTCGTGCAGCGTTCCCTCATCATTCAGGAACTACGCCGAGAACTCGCGGAGCGTGGCTTCCTCGAAGTGGAAACCCCCATGCTCCAAGACATCGCTGGCGGTGCAGCGGCTAAGCCCTTCGAATCCTACTTCAACGCGCTGAAGAAGCCCGTTACACTGCGCATCGCGCCTGAGCTTTTCCTTAAGCGTCTACTCGTCGGTGGCTTCACAAAGATATTCGAACTCAACCGCAACTTCCGCAACGAAGGCCTCTCACGCCGTCACAACCCTGAGTTCACGGTGCTAGAAATCTACGAAGCAGGTGGAGACTTCGAAACCATGGCAGCCATGATGGAAGAACTCATCACAGGCATCGCGATGAAGGTATTCGGCAAGCTTCAGTTCGACCAGTACGACGAAGAAGGCAATCTCCGCTGGACAGTCGACCTCACCCGCCCATGGCGTCGTGCTAGCTACCGCGAGCTCGTCTGCGAAGCAGCAGGTGCAGACTGGTACGACATCAGTGACGAACAGCGTCGCGCCCGCGCGCAGGAGCTGGGAGTCTCTGTCGCCCCCGATGCCGATGACACAGCAGTCACGCAGGAAGTATACGAAAAGCTCGTCGAAGAAAAGCAGGCGAATCCCCTCTTCGTTACCCACGTCGCACGCGGACTTGTCCCTCTCGCGAAGAGCAATCCTGAAGATCCATCCGTGGTTGACGTATTCGAACTTGTCATGAATGGTCAGGAGCTTTGCCCCGGTTACTCCGAGCAGAATGATCCTGTCGAGCAGCTTATTAGCTTCCAGAATCAATCTGGTGAAGAAACACAGAAGATAGACTATGACTTCGTCGAAACCCTCGAATCTGGCATGCCCAGTGCTGGTGGCATCGGCATAGGCATCGACCGTCTCTGCATCCTCCTCACCGGCGCGAATTCCATCCGCGACGTCATCCTCTTCCCTCAGCTGAAGAGCATCCCGCAGGCAGAAACAAGCGAAGAAGCGAAGAACTAATTCACATTATTCACATAAAAAACACCCCAACCTGAGCTTATGGCTTGAGTTGGGGTGTTATTTTTGCTAGTATGTATGTCTTATGGACGCGCATGTAGCCCAGTGGATAGGAAAACGCGAAGACCAGCAGGACGCTTACGGAGTTAAGCATTTCGAGCAGGGTAGCCTAGCTATCATTTGTGACGGCATGGGCGGTCACAGCGAAGGAGCTGATGCTTCGCGTGTAGCGATGGAAAGCTTCCGTGAAAACTTCCAGATCAGCCAGATCTCCGACATCACGCCTGCACTACAGAAATCGCTAGATCATGCGAATGAAGCTGTGCGCGAGCTCTTCGAAGGTAAAGAAGATAAGGGAGGATGCACCCTCCTCGCCGTATTCCTCGCCCCTCATGCGCTCTGGTGGATCAGCGTCGGCGACTCACCTCTCTTCCTCTGGCGGCATAATCAGCTGATACGACTGAATCAGGATCACTCTATGCGAGCTTATTTCACGAATCCTCTTGACTGCTGTGCCACGCAGCGCAAGGACGCAATGCGCTGTGGACATATGCTGCGCTCCGCTCTCATGGGTGAACCTATCGCCCTCATTGATAGCCCAGCAAACGCCTACGCTCTCTTACCTGGAGATCGCATCATACTCTCTTCCGATGGCATAGAAGACCTCCTGCACCAGCGTTACCTCCCTCCTCACATCTCAGGCATGCTCAACCAGCGTGGCAGCAGCCTCGCGCCTAGCATCGTCGATGCTTGCCGAGATCTGGATGAGGAGCATGCGGATAACACGACTGTGATCAGCTTCGACCTCTAAGGCGTTGTTTGCGCACTTAGGCTCTAATTTATCAGTTATGGATCGATAATAACCATTGCTGATTTCAATTCTATGTGATACAATCACGCCCATCATTCAGCTTTACTATTAATCATTACCCCATATGACAGACCATACAATTCGCGGAAAGCAAGTATTCCTTGACGAAATCGAAGCACTGAACCATATCGCTAACCGTCTTGATGACTCCTTCGTTAAAGCAGTCAACGCCATGCAGACAGCTATAGACGGCGGGCACAAGATCATCATCGTCGGCGTGGGTAAGAGCGGTCTCGTCGGCGATAAGATAGCCGCCACCCTCACCTCGACAGGCGCACCGACCATCGTACTAGACTCGATGAATGCCCTCCATGGCGACCTCGGTATCGTCCAAGACGGTGATGCCTGCATCGCCATGTCCTTCTCAGGTGAGACCTCGGAACTTCTCACCCTCCTCCCCTTCCTAAAGTCCTACGACATCACCATCATCGGGATGACAGGCAAGATGAGCTCCACACTCGCACAGCACGCAGACATCGCTCTCGACACAGCTGTCGAACGCGAAGCCTGCCCACTAAATCTCGCCCCTACATCCTCATCCACCGCCATGCTCGTCATGGGTGATGCGCTTGCCATGGCTCTACTCGAAGCCCGTGGATTCACGAAGGAGGAGTTCGCTCGCAGCCATCCAGGTGGCTCACTAGGGCGTGCCCTACTCACTCGCATTCGTGACATCATGCGTACGGACTTCGCATGCTTATCCGCGAGCTCCACTGTATCTGATTGTATCATCGCCATGTCTTCCGCCCGCGTCGGAGCATGCGTCCTCGTGAAAGAAGATGGAGCACTAGCTGGTATCTTCACCCATGGTGATTTCGCACGTGCTTACCAAGCAGATGCGTCTTGTGGCAGTCTCACTGTCACCCAGTTCATGACAGTGCAGCCTGTCTACGTCGAAGCTGATGAACTAGCTATCAAGGCGGTAAAGGCTCTACGTGACAAGCGCATCGACGATCTCGTCGTACTTAATTCTGACAAGAAGCCCGTAGGACTCATCGACACACAAGACCTCGTCCGACTGAAGCTCATCTAAACAAGATCCCCCTCTACTCAAAAAAATAGCAAGAAATATCACTTTAGACTTGCATTCACTGATAAATAAGTGCATCATTGGTGACCGCGTTCTGCGAAAAAAAAAGACTTAAAAAGATTATGAGAAAGTACGAAGCATTAATCGTTCTGAATATGAAAGGCTCAGCCACCCTCGAAGAACTTACAGCTGAAATGTCAGCTAAACTTCAGGAAGCTGGCGCAACAGTCACAGGCACTGAAAACCTCGGCCGCCGTGAATTTGCTTATGAATCACAGCACCTGACCCACGGTCAATACATGCAGTTCTCCTTTGACGCAGAACCATCCGTTATCCGTACCGTACGTGAAGCACTTGCTATCGACGAGCGCGTTCACTATCAGTACTATCGCGTGAAGTAAAAAAGCTTCGCCTTTCGCGGTGAATTTCTAAGCGGTGTCGCTCTGATGAGCGACACCGCGTTTTTTGTATTCAGTGATTTAAAAAATTAGTGCGAGCACAGAATGGCATCTCGAAAATGAGCGTCACAGCACGCCTATTTAGAAAGATATGACCTATGCCACGGCGCGGCGGCGACGTAGCATCAAGCTCGTGAGAGCAAGTAGACTTAAAGTGACTGTACTCGGCTCAGGAACTTGCTGAGAGAAGCTCCAGCCCATCTGTCCATACAGAGCGAGCTCCTTTTCGGAAAATTCGCGCTTCGCAACACCATTCGGGACACCCTTATTCATCACGGCATCTGGATCAGATTCTTTCGTGATATGACTCATACTAGAGCCAGACTCCCAGCTAATAGGATTGTAGACATTAAGATCTAAGCCATCACCGAGTGTGATGTCCACCCCTGTCATGAAACTATCAGGATCTATATTCATCATCGCATCCCAGTTAGTTACCGCGTAGACTTGATTCCCTAACGAGTCGTAAACAGGTAATCCTGTACTGGCATATCGCAGCACATTCTTCTCCCATACGATAGTACCATCTGTCAGCTCCGTGCTATACAACATCGTGGAGTAGATGCCCATACCATGTGCCATCTCATGAAGGAGGATGGTGTTAAAGTCCACAACTGTAGCTCCCGCTACCGCGGCAGCACTGAGCTCGGCTTCTGAGCCGAAGAAAAAGTTAAAATTGCTGTTAAAGGTGATATCTATGTCAGGCGTAGAGACACTACCGTATACCTCGACTTCATCAGGCTTGAGCAGCTTCGCCTCGGCAGCTGATAGTGTATTATAGCTATTTCCTGTGCTCGAGGTGAAGGGATAAAGATTCGAAGCAGAAGCATAAACGAGGGGCTCAGGACGGGCATGACCTATCGTATTTTTATCAGCAAAACTCGTCCCATCGATGACCATACTCTCAAAATTGAAGGAAACCGTCACTTTTTGAGCATCATTTTCAGGCTTATGAGCGTCTCCTAATAAGTCCCCCCAATATTGCAAAACTTCTGTCGTTTGAGCGATAACCTCATCCACGCTCGCATCATTATAGCCTACCGTTCCCCAAGAATCTATACCTTCCATTGTGAAAACGAAATAATCAGTCTCTATCACATGATCGGCTGCCGATATATTTTTCGTTATACTAAAAAGCACCGAAAGAGAGAGAAGTGCGCGTATAGTAAGTGACTTGTGCATACAAGAAATATACCAAATTCAACGATAATGTCAACACTATGATGAAATTTAATTGGTATACTCATTATACAGTCCCCGAACTCAGCATGAACTCGGAGACTGTAGAGACAATGGATAAAGTAAATTGATGCCTATTGCACTTCCTGTAATTCAATCAATTTTTCAGGGAACAATCTCTGATTCTCGAGATCGAACTGGAAGCCAGTCTCATCAGCCATGGTGAATCGCTTGATCGCGGGAGTTTGACTCGTTGCCTGATAGAGCTGGTACGCTTCTTCACGTAGTGCAGACTGAATATCTAAGTCTATGGAAGCCTGCACTGTCCTCTTGCAGGCTTCAATGGAGGCAGAAGGGAACTGAGATATACGATGTGCTAGATCACGTACATAATCACCGATCTCAGCTGGATCTAGTGCCTTATTAATCGTCCCATACTGCTCTGCCTCATCTGCGCCGAAGTCACGAGCACCGAGGATGATTTCTAGCGCGCGCCCTAGGCCAGTCTGTCGTGCCATGCGTGATGCTCCGCCACCGCATGGGAGAATCCCCATGCCGACTTCCATCTGCATGAAAACGGCCTTTCCTCGCGCTGCAAAGCGCATATCGCAGGCCAGCGCGAACTCATGACCTCCACCACGGGCGTAGCCCTCTATCTTCGCAATAGTAGCTTGTGGGAGTGAGCTGATATTTTGCAGTACCTTCTGGAGGTAGAGAAGATCGACTTCTTCTCGTGATATGGCCGTGGTGGACATATCCTTCAGGAAGTTCACGTCCGCATGAGCGACGAAGAAATCGGGGTTCGCAGATTCAAAGACGACGACTTTAATCTCTCGATGAACTCGAAGGTGCTCGATGAGAACACTGAGTTCATCGAGCATGGCGATGTCCTGAATGTTTACAGGGGGATGGTCGAATGTAACTGTAAGAACGGTCTCTTGCCTTTCTACACGGAATGTAGTGAATGATGGTTTAGACATATGATTCATTTGGTTGAATGAATCATCAGCATAGGTCTACCAAAAGACAAAGACAATAAGTTATTCTATCTGTTTATGTAAGTCTTAGGATTACTCTTTCTCTAAGTTAGTCGTAATAGAGCTGGGCCTTATCACCCATGCTAAACTCCAGCGTTCCCCCCTTGATGATATCTTCGTAGCGAATGAAGGGCTTGCGGTAGGGCTTGCCGTTCAACTTCACGGACTGAATGTATTTATTCGTCAGAGAGTTGTCATGCGCGATGATAGTAAACTCACCTGCGGGGACTTGCAGGGTCGCCTTCTTCACGAGAGGTGAACCGAAGTAAAAATCTCCGCCCGCAGGTTCTACTTGATAGAATCCTAAGGCTGAAAGGATGTACCATGCGGACATCTGCCCCGCGTCTTCGTTCCCCGGTATGCCGTCGGGTTGAGCGCGGTAGAGTGTGGTGAGTACTTCGCGGATCTTATCCGCCGCTTTCGCTGGCTCTCCTAGCATAGTGTAGAAGTAGATGATGTGGTGGCTAGGCTCATTACCATGGGCGTACTGTCCTATCATGCCTGAGATGTCAGGTGAGATGTCATCACCGACGAGCTCGGACTTCGTCGAGAAGAGCTCATCGAGCTTTGCGATGAGTTTTTCCTTCGACCCGAAGCATTGAATGAGTCCATCGAGATCATGAGGCGCGAGCCATGTGTACTGCCACGCATTCCCCTCACAGTACACGTCTGCGCGGTGGCTAGAGTGGAAGGGATTGAAGGGAGTGAGGAACGCTCCCTTGCTGTCCTTTCCTCGGATGAAGCCTGTTTCTGCATTGAAGTAATGACGGTAGCTGAGACTACGCTTCTGGTAATACTCGTACTCCTCCTGCTTGCCTAGCTTCTTCGCGGCCATAGCAGCAGCTGCATCAGCGATCGCATACTCCATATCATAGGCGACGGATTCGTCGAAGAGATCACAGGGGATATAGCCGAACTCCTTGCGCACATCCTGCCCTCTGTCATCTAGCATGGCGGTGGCATGGATGGCTCTCCAAGCGCGCTCCATATCGACATTCGGGATATCCTTTGTGATCGCATCCGCGATGACAGCGATACCGGGGTTTCCCACCATAGTGTTCGTCTCATTACCCATGAGGTGCCAGACAGGGAGCTTGCCCTGCTGTCCGTAGATGGTGAGCATGCTGTTGATAAGATCTGGTAATCTGTCCTGATGGATGAGCGTCATGAGTGGCTGAGCCGCCCTGTAAGTGTCCCAGAGTGACAGCGTCGTGTAGTTCGTGAAGCGTGGCTTCTTATGCACCATCTGATCTGCTCCGAAGTAGCTGCCGTCGACATCGCAAAAGAGCGAGGGCGCGAGCATGGTGTGGTAGAAGGAGGTGTAGAAGATGCGCTTGTCCTCGTCGCAGAGTGATTCTACTTTAATCTTACTGAGTTCCTTATTCCATTTATCATGTGCGACCTTGCGCACGCGCTCGAAGTCCCAATCGGGGAGCTCCGCTTTCAGGTTCTTCAGCGCGGCTTCTTCACTGACGGAAGACAGTGCAACCTTTGCGAGGATGGGTTTTCCTTCCTTGGTACGGAAGGACACGCGGGCGTATCGCTGCTGCTGCTCCTTATGAGGTCCAGCATCAATGATTTCTAGCTCTTCATAAGGCTCGGAGAACTCCGCGGCGAAGAACACGCGCTGATCCTTTGCCCAGCCTGAGGAGAAGCGGAAACCCACGACCGTGGTTTCATTATGAGCCTTAAGCTCCGTGCGCCAAGCCATGTCCCAGCAGCCGCCGTTTTCTAGGTCGATGATGACGGCTGCCTCGTCTGATGTGGGGAAATGGTAGCGATGTATACCGACGCGCTCCGTGGCTGTCATCTCGGCGGTGATGCCGTAGCGCAGCAGGGGGATAGAGTAGTAGCTCGGACTCACGACCTGCTTGCTACGATCACCATATGACCACAGCCCCGATTTCGGATCATCCACCGTGCCACGTGCGTAAGTCACCTCACCGATGACGGGCATGAGTGTGATATCGAAGAGATCGCCTATACCTGTACCGCTGAGGTGCGTGTGCGAGAAACCGATGATGGTATTGTCGCTTTCATGGTAGCCTGAGACCCAGTCCCACTCTTCTGGTACACTGGTAGGTCCGACTTGCACCATGCCATAAGGGACGCTCGCACCGACGAAGACGTGACCATGTCCGCCTGTTCCGATGAGAGGATCGACGAACTCGGTGTAGTCGCTAGCGAGACTCGCCGTGCTGAGCAAGATGCTGCTGAGGAAGATGGGGGATAATTTCATGGTTGTGTAAGAGCCTGAGACTGGAGTTCAAAATGGAGCTTTTTCTTATCGAGGAGATCCTTGTGCTGGATTCTGTAGTAAGGATATGCTTTATCCTTGAGTTTAATATTCTTGATGTACTGCGAATTTTCGGATGATCGCTTCGCGGTGATGACGATATCTTCACCGTCAGGCTGCTTGATCCTCACCTCATCGAATACGGGTGTCGTGAGCGTGTAGGAAGGATCGGCTGGGCAGTCGGGATAGAAACCCATCATGGAGAAGACCGCCCATGCGGACATCGTGCCCGCGTCGTCATTCCCAGGGAGACCATTGGGAGCGGTGGTGAAGTGCTCGCGCAGGAGGCGTGTGACCTCGCGCTGCGTGCGCCATTCTTCGCCCTTGATACGGCTGAAGAGGAAGGGATAAGCGATGTCAGGTTCGTTCGCTGGATCATAGAGCTTCGTATCGAAGACCATTTGAAGCTTCTCAACGAAGCTCTTCTTCCCGCCCATGAGCTCGATGAGTCCCTCTATATCATGAGGGACGAAGAAGCTGTAGTTCCATGCACTGCCTTCGTGGAAGCCTGTCACATGCTCGAAGTTCTCGCCCTGCTTGGGGTTGAAGTCCTTCAGAAAGCTGCCATCCGCTTCGATGGGGCGGAATGTACCGAAGTCGGGACAGTAGTACTTCTTGTAATTAAGAGCACGCTGGCGGAAATGCTCCGCATCGCCCTTGTGCCCCAGCTCCTCGGCGAAGCGAGACAGTGCGTAGTCTGCCATATAGTACTCCAGCGCATTGGACACAGAGTTATCCCCCGACAGGTCGGCTTGGTACGTGCCTACGGGGATGTAGCCTTTAGCCTCGTAGACATCATTCTCAGGACGCAGAGGGTTAGACGAGCTGGGGCTGGTGGCCGACTTGCGCATAGCTGCGTAGGCGATGTCTTCATCAAAGCCGCGTATGCCCTTCAGCCAGCTATCGACGATGACGGTCGTCGCAGGGTCGCCCGACATGGTGTAGGTCTCGCGACCATAGAGCTCCCACTTAGGAAGCCAGCCCTGCTCTTCGTACATGTCCACCATGGTCTGCACCATGGCTTGCTGCTTCTCAGGGTAGACGAGGGTGAGCAGTTGGTGAAGATTTCTATAAGTATCCCACAGGGAGAATACGGTGTAGCGATCGTGATTTCTCGTCACGATCTCAGGGCTCTCCATCGCGGGGTATTCACCGTTTACATCGTTGAGGATGTTCGGATGAATGAGTGTGTGGTACAGCGCCGTGTAGAAGATGGTTCTCTGCTCCTTCGACCCACCCTTCACGAGGATGCGAGAGAGCATGTCGTTCCATTCCTTGCGAGCAGCTTTGCGTACCTTTTTAAATTCAAATCCCTTTTGCTCCGTGTCAAGGTTCAGTCGTGCATTCTCCGTAGAGACGAAGGAAACGCCCAGCTGTACTTCCACCTGCTCGCCTTCTTTCAGATAGTCATAGCGGAAGTAATATCCGATGTCGTCGCCTGCGAGTTCCTTGTAGTACTTCGTGTAGGTCTTATAGCCACCATCATGCTGGTCCCACTCGGCTTCCACGCCAGTCTTCGCAGGCTGCATCTTCCAGAATCCGCTACTGCTGGGTTTCTTCGACACACGCATGACGAAGTAAATGGGGAAGACGGCCTGTGCTTGGTACGCGAATGTGCCCATGAGCTTCATGCCCTCTATCTCCGTGTCACTGACACGGCGCAGGGAGGCTCCCGATTCATTCGTCAGCCCCTGCCCGAGGTTGATAAGGATATTCCCCGCCCCTGCTGGGAAGCTGAAACGCTCGATGGAGCTGCGACGCGTGCTCGTCACCTCCGCCTTAATGCCGTACTTCTCCAGCTCTAGGCTGTAGTAACCGGGGCTGGCGTACTCATTCTTATAGCTGCTACCGTAGAGCTTGTAATCCAGCACGAGTTCTCCACTCGTCGGCATGACGAGCAGAGAGCCGAGGTCGGGACAGCCCACACCGCTAAGGTTCACATGCGAGAATCCTGTGAAGAACTTGTTATGATACTCATAGGGAGTCGACCACCAGCGCGCGTCCTTGTCATGCTTGTTCGTATCCGAGCCCATGACGTTAAAGGGAGACACGGACATCATCCCGTGGGGCAGCACCGCTCCCGGGTTCGTCGCGCCGAAGTTTGTCGTCCCGATAAAGGGATCGACCCACTCAACGGGAGGGATGGCTTTCTTCGCAGCGGCTTTTTTCGCAGCGGCGGGCTTCTTCTCCTGAGCCAGCGCGGCTGGTGTCAGGCTAAGAACGCAGCCGCTTAGTGCTATAACAAGTGTACGCAACATGGCTTCTAGGCTCTAAGAGCTGGGGAGAATATTATGCTTCTTCGTGAACTCGATGATCTCGTCGATGTACCCAAAGGCGAGCCCTGTCACGGTGTCTGCGCAGCCGTAGTACACCGCGATGCGCTTGCTCTCGGGATCATGCAGGGCAGCGCAGGGGAAAGTCACATTCGGCACATCACCTGTGCATTCGTAAATCTCACGTGGCGAGATGAGGTAAGGACCACTGCGCGCGAGCACCTTCCAGGGCTCATTCAGGTCGAGCAGGGATGAGCCAAAGGCGTACACATAGCCATTGCACGAGCGCAGCACGCCGTGATAAATCATCAGCCAGCCTTCAGAAGTCTCGATGGGAATAGGCCCTGCGCCTATCTTCATGCACTGCCATGCGCTGTCTTCAAATGCCGCTGGCGACATGACATGACGATGACGCCCCCAGTATTCGAGGTCGGGTGATTCTGAGTAGAAAATATCACCAAAGGGCGTGTGCCCTGTGTCGCTGGGGCGACTGAGCATGGCGAAGTTTCCATTAATCTTGCGCGGGAACATCACGCCATTGCGGTTGTAAGGAAGGAAGGCATTCTCCAGCTGGTGGAAGGTCTCGAAGTCCTCCGTCCACGCGATACCGATCGTAGGACCGTGGTAGCCATTACACCATGTGACATAGTACTTACCATCTATTTCTGCGACGCGTGGATCATAGCCGTACTCCCATGCAGCGATCTCGGGATCTGCGCCAGTGAGCTTGAAGTCTTCTTCTTGAATGTCCCAGTCGATGCCATCCACGGAGAAGCCCACGTGGATGCGCATGCGGCGGTTCGTGTCATCGCAGCGGAAGACACCGACGTAGTTATAATCCCCTTTCTTAAAGGGAATGACTGCGGAGTTGAATATACTATTCGACGTGGGAAGCAGGTCGCGAGGAATGATAGGATTCTCACTGTAGCGCCACATGACTTCTTTCGAGCCCGCGGGGCGGTCTTGCCAAGGCATATCAGGGAGGGGAGAACCGACGATTGAGAGATCAGACATAATATGTATAATGATGATGGGTGTTTATGATAAATGAAAAGATTAGGATGCGCTCTCTTCCTTCTGCTCTTCCTTGTGCGTGAAGGGAAGGAACCATGTCATGATGAAGGCTGGAATGGCGGCAAGCATGACGAGGGAGAAGAAGAGCTTATAACCCAGCATATCGCTGAGGTAGCCCGATACCATGCCTGTGCCCATGACGGCAAAGTTCATGATACCAGTAGCAATCGCATAATGCGACATCTGGTGCTCGCCCTTCGCGATCTGCTGCATCATGAAGAGAGACAGACCGACGAAACCAAAGCCATAACCGAAGTACTCCAGCACGATGCCTGTACCGATGAAGTACACGCTCTCTGGCTGCACCATGGCGAAGTAGGCATACACAAAGAAAGGAAGGTTAAACGCGCAGCAAAGCGTGAAAATGGAACGCTTCAAGCCACGGTTCGCAATGAAGTAACCAGCCAGTAAAGAACCGAGCAAGAAGGCACCGGGTCCGCATGAGCCATAGTATAGACCGATGTCCTGCTCACTGAGCCCGAGACCTCCGTCCTGCTGAGGAGCCTTCAGGAAGAGAGGGACGATCTTCATAACGAAGCCCTCACAGAGACGGTAGGCGATAATCCAGAAAATGTAATACAGGATAAACTTCTTCGCGCAGAAGAGCTTCACCACCTCGACTATCTTCGCCCATGCTTCGCGTGCATTAGTCGCACTTTTGCTAGGATTTGGTGTCTCTTTAGGAAGAGCCTTCATGTGGTAGAAGCCTAGCAAAAGCATAATGGCAGCGCACAGCCCCATGATGATCATCCAGCTGCTCACGGATGCGTCACGCGCAATGGCAGCGCTTACATCCCCACTCTCGATGAGTTGGCGCACGAGTGAGGTCTCTACTCCTGCCGATTTCGCCGCAAAGTATTCAAACAAGACCCCCGAGAGATACACGAGCCCCCCTGTGGCAACGAGCTTAGCGAGATTATAAAACGCCCCTTGCCAGCCAATATACTTCGCCTGCTCCTTCTCTGTGAGCTCCGCCATATACAGACCATCACCTGCGATGTCTTGGGTCGCCCCACAGACCGCGACAAAGGCGAGCAGCGAGATAGCAATGGCGAAGAACATGGGCATCTGAAGCGACAGAGCAACAAGCCCGAAGCCTACACCGGAAACAAGCTGTGTCGCGACGATGAAGAACTTCTTCGTGCGGAACATTTCGAGGAAAGGACTCCACAGGAACTTCACCGTCCATGGCCACATGATGAGAGATGTCCAAAACGCGATCTGCGCATCGGGGATGTCCATATTTTTAAACATCAGGACAGCCACCATATTCAGGGCTACAAAAGGAAGGCCCATCCCGAAATAGACAGTAGGAACCCACGTGCGCACGTCACGCTTTTTTACATGATTCATGAGAGATAAGAAGCTAAGTTGTGATACCGCCACGGAAATGAAAGCATCAATATATGAAGTTAAAATTTATACCAAATCCTACCCCGCAGGTCAATGAAAAACGTCACCACGTGTAAAGCAAGATCAAGGGTAGCCACAGAGCGTATAAAACGCCTAAATTTAGCCTCTATTGACACAAAAAAGGCGAGCACTAGAAGAGTGCTCGCCCTTTTATGGTATATAAATATTTCTTACACGTCTATGTGATCAGCAGGTTTCTTCTCGCCTTCGCTGTTCGTATTAGTTGTGTTTTTGCTTTCTTGGCTAGCTGGTGTTTCGCTCGCAATAGATTTAGTAGATGTGTCAGTCTTATCATCTTTCATGAGCTCTTCTTCGAACTGCTTACGAGCCTTCTTAAACTCACCCATTCCCTTACCAAGGTTACGCGCGATATCAGGCAAATGCTTCGCTCCAAAGATGACAAGGCATACGATAATCAGAATAAGCCAGTGTGCAGGTGATCCCAAGTTTGCTAATGCGTACATGCTTGAACTCTAGCAGAACGATTCTGAAAAATCAAGCCTAATGTGTGTACAATGTCGAAAACCCATCGCCTACAAGCGAAGCAACTGTCCCTTCTAGTCGCAAAGTTCCAATTCATTATAAAAAAAGGAGTCTTCGAAATGAAGACTCCTTTTGAAATATTAATGAAATCAGCTTAGCTAATCTTTGGAAGAGAAGCAGCTGCTACTGCTTGACCGTGACGCTTGGTCTGCTCGTCAGGCACACAGAGAGTGATCTTCACTTCTGGGAACTCCTTCGCGAGGACTTCGTTTGCCATGTCGATGATGATCTGACCGCCTTCACCTGTCGCGACGCGACCGAGGAAGAGGAGATTACGTACAGCATAGAACTGAGCGAAGTAAGCGACTGTGTAGCCGAACTGGACACCGATCGTTTCGTAGATCTTGCGTGCACGTTCGTCGTTTTCTTCCATAGCAGCCTGTACCTTCTTGAGCTGCTCTGGGAATGGCATGTTACCAAACTCGAAGCCAGCGCGAGGCGCAAGGCGAGCTACTGCCTGCTGAGAGAAGTAGAGAGCACCACAGCCCTTGTCACCAGACCATTCGTCTACACCACCTTCTTCTTGGTAATCGACAGGAACGAATGCGAGCTCGTTAAGCCATGGCATGATGTGACCATCAGGATCGACGTAGCCCGCAGCGAGGGATGTACCCATAGCAACACCGAGGACAGCATCATCTTCCATACCCATAGCACCTGCGAGTGCGGTGACTTCACCGTCGTTGACGACTTCGAAAGGAACATTCTTGCCCATCTTCTCAGACCAGCGCTCCTGAAGTTGGCGGAACATAGGACGGATGACGTTTTCGAAATCGTCAGCTGCGATACCGCGGAAGAGTGAACCTACGCGAGGTTCGCTGTTCACGTATACACCAGCAGCAGAACCACCGATAGCGTCTACCTGTGGCATGTGCTTCGCAGCACGCTCAAGGGAGTCTTGAACACCGTCGACTTGATAGTTAGGGTCTTTCTGATGGTAAGGATCCCATACGACTTCTTCGGAGAAGACGACTTCACCATTTACCACTGCTGCGCACTTGCGGTCAGAACCACCAAGGTCGAAGCCGATGCGGTAGCCGTCGAGGTTACGCCCGAGAGGCATGGAGGAGGAGGATTCCGCGGGCATGTCAGCAACGCTAGCTACCTTCTTCACCGTGATTGGCTGGTCGTAGATCTTCTTACCAATGAAGTCCCAGTCGAACTCACGAGCACCACCGGCGCAGTATGTTTCTGCGAGCATATCAGCGATAGCATCAGCACCTGCAACGTAGATTGTGCAGCCACCCTTCATCCAGAGAAGGAACTTGATGATGCGTTCGATATAAAGATTGTTCAGCGCAACATTCTCACCTTCATGAGGAAGGATCTGAGAGGACCAGCGGAAGCAAGTACCATCGAGACGAGAGAGCGCGATTTCGATTGCACTAGAGCCAGGAGTCGCGGCTACCTTTTCAGCGTAGGCCTTTGTCCAGAGAACTGGAGCGACGAAGTTAGGATCAAGTACGGGTGTATATTGAGCTTGAATATTCATATTTTAATGCGTTTGCGTTGCTATGGGCTTTAGTACTACCATGAACAGGCTAGGCTGGCAAGCAAAAAAATCATAAACAGCCATCTAATAAGATTGTGAGACGAACTGGTATGCCAGCCAATTCTTCAAAAAAAGGGGATGCATCGCTTGATGCTTGACAGTGTTCTAATCCTCCAGTATTATGTGCTGAAATCCCTTTTATCTTTATATTTCTCTTCTTTTTTATTTTATGCGCACATTAGTTGAAACTATCGGCAAGTACCTGCAAACAGTCACCGCCCCTTTTCTTTCAGACACAAACTCTGCCGAACTGCGTGTCGCGCGTTCCAATGAAGGGGATCTCATCCGCTTCCGCCTCATCCTCGAACAGGAAGATGTCGCTCGCGTCATCGGACGCAATGGCATGACGGCATCCGCCATCCGCTCTCTCGCTAAGTCCGTAGGCGAAAGGCATGGTATACGCGTCGTTGTACACATTCTTTCTAAGGAAGAGGCTGCTTTGGACGCTTAGTCCTGATATTACCTCCAACCTATGCAAGATTTATTCAACCATGAGCAGAGCCCTCAGCTTGCGGCTCGCGTCTTGGTCGATGGCTTGCAAGAGATGATACTCGACTACGCGATCCCCGAAGAGATGCGGGATCTCGTGCAGCGAGGCTGCCGTGTCGAGGTGCACATGCGCCAGCGTCTCCTATCGGGGACTATACTCGAACTAAGCACCCCCGACCCGCAGTGGGCTTATAGGCTTCGCCCCATTGTCCGTCTCATAGACGAGAAGCCAGTCATTCCCGCGAAGCTCATGGATCTCGCGGAGTGGGCAGCCAGCTATTATGCTGTCCCCGCAGAGCAGATGATTCGCTGCATGCTACCCACCGCCGTCCGACAGGAAAAGAATGATGAGAAAAAGCGAAAAGTCGCCATCCTGCAAGACTGGCCAAATGATGATGAGCTAAACAAGATCAATGCCCGCGCGCCACGCCAGGCTCACATCCTGCGCTACCTCCACCAATCAGAGGAGAAGAAAGCCCCCCTCAGCGACCTCGGAGGCTCTGCCGCCCTCGCCCCCTGCCGTGCTCTTGAGAAGCGCAAGCTCATCCGCATCGAGGAAGAGAGCGTCCACCGCGATCCCGTGGGCGCAGAAGTCTTTAGCAAGTCTGATCCTCTCGCACTCAATGAAGGCCAGCAAGCAGCCCTCGATTTCATCTTAGAAGAACTCAATAAGGAGGAGAAAACACCCATCCTCCTCCAAGGCGTCACTGGCTCAGGGAAAACAGAAGTCTATCTTCAAGCGGCTGCTCAGGCCATAGCGAACGGTAAGGGTGTCCTAATCCTAGTGCCTGAAATTTCACTCACGCCGCAGACCATGGCACGATTCAAGGCACGCTTCGCCGACGATCCTCAGTCCGTGGCTATTCTTCACAGTGCCATGAGTGACGGCGAGCGATACGACGAATGGCACTCCATCAGAAAGGGACGCGCCCGCGTCGCCATTGGACCGCGCTCCGCCGTATTCTCTCCAGTGAATGATCTAGGACTCATCATCGTCGATGAAGAGCATGACGGATCGTACAAGCAGGAGAATTCCCCTCGCTACCATGCGAGAGACCTCGCCATCCTCCGCGCGAAGATGGAAGGAGCTTGCATCGTACTCGGCTCAGCGACTCCTTCGCTTGAGAGCCATTACAATGTTATCAAGAAGAAGTACCAGCTACTCAGACTCGACCAGCGCGCCGACGGGCAGCAGCTCCCCGTGACACGCGTGCTCGACATGCGCTCCGAAGTGAAGGATAAGCGATTCTTAGGCATACTCAGCGAGCGACTACGAGCAGCCATTGATGATAGACTCCTCAAGGGCGAGCAAGTCATCCTCTTGCTAAACCGACGAGGCTTCGCGCGCTCCTTGCAATGCGAAGAATGCGGGTACGTCGCACACTGTGAGCATTGCGAAATGCCTATGACCTACCATCTCTCAGAGAATAGGCTCATCTGCCATATCTGTGGTTTTCGCTCCATGGTAGCCTCGCGCTGCCCCAGCTGCTCGAATGCGGATCTGAAACTCATAGGCTTCGGCACTCAGAAGGTGGAGACAGTCCTACGCCGCGCCTTCTCGCAAGCACGACTCCGACGCATCGATGCCGATGTCACCTCTCGTAAGAATGCCCTGCGCGACATCCTCGCGGACTTCCGCGCGCACCGTATAGATATATTACTCGGCACGCAGATGATCTCTAAGGGACTGGACTTCCCCGGTGTCACCCTCGTGGGCGTACTGAATGCTGACCAAGGGCTAAACGCCCCCGACTTCCGCGCCGGCGAGCGCACCTTCCAGCTCCTCACACAGGTGGCAGGACGCGCAGGACGCGGAGAGCTAGAAGGAGAAGTCATCATCCAGACGCACAGCCCCCATGCTCCCGCTATTCAGTACGCGCGCCGTCATGATACCGATGGATTCGCCGAGCATGAACTGGCCATGAGGCAGGCTCTCCAGCAGCCGCCCTACACACATATGGCCATGCTGTCGACAAAATCCGAGAGCGAAAGCATGGCTGAGTTCTCCATGAAGTCGCTGCATCACTTCATCAGCAAGTCTCTCCCCGAAGGAGTCGTCATCAGTGAGCCCTGCCCTGCCCCTCTTCCAAAGGCGCACAGCCAATACCGCTTCCAGTGCACACTCATGGCGACGCGAGCCCGCGTACTCACGGACTTAGCCACAAAAGCCATACGCCATTTAGGAAACCCAGAAGATGTTAGCATCAGCTACGATCTCGACGTTTATTCCTTCATGTGATAGCTACTGACAGAAAAATCATCATCTCAGTTATGTTGCTGCTTGACTTTCACGTCTGAATTGTTAAAATATTGACGGTGCATCGACAAAAAAGGCACTCTATCATTTTCACATTATGAAACCAGCAACATTCAACTGCACTGTTCTTCGCGACGGACACCAATCACTCGCCGCGACTCGCATGTCTACGAAACAAATGGAAGGTATCGCTCCCATCCTTGATACCATGGGCTTCTCCGCTCTGGAAACATGGGGTGGTGCGTCTATCGACGCCGGTCTTCGTTTCCTCGGAGAACTCCCATTCGAACGTCTGGACCAGCTCAAGAAGCTCGCTCCTAAGACCCCTCACATGATGCTTCTCCGCGGCCAGAACATCGTGGGCTACACAAACTACGCAGACGACGTCGTCGAAACATTTGTCAAGCTCAGCGCTCAGCACGGTATGAACATCTTCCGTATCTTCGACTGCTTGAACGATCCTGAAAACATGCGCACTTCCATCCGTGCGGCAAAGGAAGCTGGTGCTACAGCACACGGCACTATCTGCTACACCACATCCCCCGTGCATAACCTTGAGTACTTCGCCGACCTCGGTAAGAAGATCGCTGACATGGGTGCTGACGGCATCGTCATCAAGGACATGGCTGGCCTCATCCCTCCATGCGAAACAGAACAGCTCGTTAAGGCTGTGAAGGACGCAACAGGCCTCCCTGTCTGGATTCACACACATGAAACAGCTGGTCTCGGTGCAGCTACATACGTAGCAGGTATCAATGCTGGCGCAGACGCAGTAGACGTCTCCATCGCACCTTTCGCGAATGGTACAGGTCAGCCCGACTGCCTCCGCATGATGGCTCTCCTCGAAGGCTACGAGCGCAATCCTCAGTTCGCCGACGATTTCAAGAGCAAGCTCGCTACAGTCACAGAACTCCTCACCCCTATCTACGAAAGCCTTTCTAAGTTCACCAGCCATGACAATGAGATCGTGAACACAGACACGCTCCGCTATCAGGTACCAGGTGGCATGCTTTCCAACTTCCGCTCCCAGTTGAAGGAACTCAACATGACGGACAAGTTCGAAGAAGTATTCGCAGAAATACCAGTCGTCCGCAAGGCTCTTGGCTGGATTCCCCTCGTCACCCCTACCTCACAAATCGTCGGTATGCAGGCCATGCTTAACGTGAAGTTCGGACGCTGGGAAAACATCTCCCCACAGTGCGCAGACGTCGCTCTCGGCTACTACGGCAACACCCCAGCCCCTGTCGATCCAGAACTCCAAGCACTCTGCGCGAAGAAGATGGGCAAAGATCCTATCAACGTACGCCCAGCAGACCTCCTCAAGCCAGGTATGGACGACCTCCGTGCGAAGCTCGAAGAAAAGGGTCTCCCTGTCACGGACGAAAACTGCGTGATCTACGCGATGTTCCCACAGCAGCTTGAAGACTACTATGCAGGTAAGCGCCCAGAAGATCCGACAACTCCAAAGCAGGAAAACTTCGGCTCACCAGTCTCACTCACAAGCGTAGGCGTAGCCGCAGCCATCTCCGGCAGCAACATGAAGCTCAACATCATGGGCAAGGAATACGACATCAACATTCAGGAACAATAATCCTCGTTGATTAGTAAAAATCATCTAATGGGCAGTCCTGCGGCTGCCCATTTTTTTATCTTCATAGGGAAGTTTTCTCTAGAAATGAGGAAGCATATCTGCTAGCATACAAAAGATGAACAAACTTCTTTCTTGCTGCGCCATGGCATTATGCGCACTCACGACTCTCACTCATGCTCAGTCAAAAAAAGCTCCTAAAACCCTCCCCGGAGGCTGGGTCTACGAATGGGGTGATGAGTTCAACGGTAGCAAACTCAACACAAAAAAATGGAAGGTAGAGCTCGGTGTTATCCGCAACAAGGGTACCAGTCAAGCCTACACAAAGGACTGCGTGCAGGTGAAAGGCGGAAAGCTCATCCTACACTCACGAAAGAAGACCACAAAGAATAGCACCTACGATCCTAAGAACCCCGTATGGTGGGCACAGATCAAGGAGCAACCCTACGCCAGCGGTTCAGTGACGACGCATAATGTGAAGCATTTCCAATTCGGACGACTCGAAATCCGCGCGAAAGTTCCGAAGATGTCACCTGGCGTGTGGCCAGCGCTATGGACCATGCACGTGAACAAGAACCCGTGGCCAGCGAATGGTGAAATCGACATCCTCGAAGCCATCTCACAAGAGCCCAATACCTGCTACTCCATCCTGCGCTGGGGAAAGAATGGAACGACGCAAGAGCATAAGGTCATCAAGACCACCCATATAAAAGACTACAGCAAGGCATACCACCTCTATGTTCTTGAATGGGATGAGCAGACCATGCGCATACTTATCGACGACAAGGAAGTCGCGAAGATCGACATGAATGAGGCGAACTACCCCGACGGGAGTAATCCCCTCCACAGTCCTTGTTACCTCATCATGAACACCGCTCTTGGTGGGCAGGGTTCTTGGCCTGAGCCAACGACTGGAGAGGGATTCCCTGTGAAGTTCGAAATCGATTATGTTCGCTACTACGTGAAGAAGAAGAAACCTTAATGCGGACCTAATCCTCCTCTACATCATCATCGACGAGGCTCAGAAACAGCATAGTCCAGCCTGAGAATATCATCTCTATCGCTATCATAGCACCAAAAAACCATAGAGATGACTCAGGCCATGTCCCACAGACAATAAGACCAAGCATAAAGCTCACAAGAGCATGCAGATATAGCCACACACGGCTTCTTCGTCTTCGGCTAATCGTCGCGATTACAGCACGTATCAGTCCCATCAGAATAAGGAATGCACCCGCGATGAGGGTGAGTAATTCCATAATTTTCAGTGGGGATAGCATCATAGCGACCCCAAGTGCGATGTAAACGATACTGCTTAGGATCTGCCACAGTCTATGCTTAGGAGTACGTATGGCAGCCAGTAGTCGCATTCCGCCCATGAGCATAAATGCGACGGATGCGATGAGAACAGCCCCTACTCCTACTAAGAAAGGGAATGCTAGTAAAACAAAGCCTAGTATAATCTCGGCTAGCGCGAGCACCCCCAGCATCCAGTGGCAGCGTAAAAGTCGCTGAATCCAAGAATTAGAATTCTTTACATAAGTTTCAGTACTCATAGCGTAGAAGATGGAGTGAATGTTTTATAAAAACTCAGGTGATGAAATGAGAGATACTCTAGGGGAGGTTTAATAGTGTTATCCATGAGAGGAGAGACAGAAGGTTAGAACATATCGTTCAATAACAGGCAGCTAAGACATAGAATACGTCGCGGAGTGAGTCATTACACTTGATTTCGCTGTCGGATATGCTATGTTTATCTAAGAGTATATGAAACTTCAGCGCAATATCATTAAGAGCATCGCAATATCAGGATTTATATCCCTGCTACTGTCTGCCGCGCTGATTAGCTACTTATTCTCACAAAACTCGTATCCACGCCAGTCACTATACATGCGTATGGCTGACTTCGGATTTACCCACCCTATCCCTCCTGATACGCGCTGGCATATCGCTGACCATCCAGAAGCCATCTATCCGCTGACCATTGTAGGCTACGAACCCCAGCTCTTCCTCTGCTCCATAGAAGAAGGCGGTTATGACATCTATTTCTACGCGAACGCAGAACAAGAAGGCAAGCACTATGATATCAGCGTCCGAGAAATCAGCAGCCAGATACCCGTAGAGTTCAGCATGGATGGAAAGCTACTTGAGAAACGTCCCCTCTCTTCAGCCGAAGCGCGCTGGTCTCCAGATAGCTCGCGCCTCCCCTTACAAAAGGCCGACCCCATCAGAATACTGCACGGCGACGAATTCAGCCCCTATGTTATACAAGCGATAATCACAGAGCGCGACTCGGGTAAGCATGTCGCTAGCGCAAATTATCTCGTAAAGGGTAATAGATTGAAAAAGTGATAAAATCACTTTTTTATCCGCTTTTCTGAGCATTTAGCCCGCCTGTACCTTGACGCATCTAAGAATCAGTGCTATGATGTGTCTCCATGATGGGCTTAAAAAAAGTATATGTACTCCTGTGCGCTGGCATACTCTGCAGCACAGCCCCCTCTTGCAGTCGCGAAGAAGACCCCAGCCAGATCAATATGGGGCACTTCCCGAATGTCACGCATATTCAAGCACTCGTTGCACGTAACATGAGCCGCAGTGGTGACGGATGGTTCGAACGCTACCTTCCAGATCACCAGATTAACTGGCATCTCTACACCGCAGGTCCTACCGCGATGGAAGCCATGTTCTCCCGCACTCTTGACCTCTGCTACGTAGGACCTAGTCCTGCGATCAATGCTTACGCCGCGACTGAAGGAAACGAAGTTCGCGTTCTCGCCGGTGCAGTCGATGGTGGTGCTGCACTCCTCACGTCGAAGGGGAGTTCGATCACAAAGCCCTCAGACTTCAAAGGAAAACGCGTCGCCACGCCACAGCTGGGTAATACGCAGGATGTAGCATGTCGAGCTTGGATGACGGAAAACGGCATTAGCAATACCCTGAATGGAAAGGGAGCTGTGCTCATCTTACCTACAAGCAACTCCATGCAAGTCGTTCTCATGGACAGAAATGACATCGACGCGAGCTGGACAGTAGAACCATGGGTCTCCCAGCTGGAACAATCCGCTGGAGCGAAAATACTACTCGAACAGCCCGATGCTGTCACGACACTACTCACCGCGCGTAAAGCATGGATCGATCGCGAGCCCGAACTCGCGCGCACCATCGTGCGAGCTCACAGCGAACTCACCCAGTGGATTATAGACCATCCCGAAGAAGCACAGAAACGAGTGATTGAAGAGCTCAGCCTTCTGATGAAGTCTCCTATAGATCCTAAAATCATAGAGAGCGCTTGGTCACGCCTGACCCCCACGACAGCCATCAATATCCCAGCCCTCGAAGCCTTCCTCAAGGATGCCCAAGAAGCCACTATTCTCAAGACATCTCCCCCTATCAAGGACATGATAGCCGCTCCTGCACACTAAACATAGAAGAACTCTTTCCATGCAAGACCAACTCGAACAAGAAATTCGTCACTTCCCCACCGCGAAGCTTAATCTGGAGCACATATACAAGGACTTTAACACCCGCAACGGTGTCGTCCGCGCACTCGATGACGCGAGCATCACCATCAATGAAGGTGAGTTTGTCTGCTTCGTCGGACCTTCAGGCTGTGGGAAATCCACCTTGCTAAACATCATTGCAGGCCTAGAGACCCCCGACAGCGGCATAGCCCTGATAGATGGTCTCCCCATCACAGGTCCTGGACGAGATCGTCTCGTCATGTTCCAAGAGCATGCCCTCTTCCCATGGCTCAGCGTCATTGATAATGTGATGTTCGGTCTGAAACAGAAGCCTAATCTCAACAACAAGGAACGCCTCGAAGTCGCGAAGTACTACCTCTACCTCGTGAAGATGGATAAGTTCGCGAAGTCCAGCATCCATGAGCTCTCAGGAGGCATGCGTCAGCGAGTCGCCCTCGCGCGCTCCCTCGCCCCTAACCCGAAGATTCTACTCATGGATGAGCCCTTCTCCGCGCTGGATGCCATGACACGCGAGCAGCTCTATGGAGACATACAGGACGTGTGGAAAAAGCGTCGCAAGACCATCATCTTCGTCACACACAACGTCCGCGAAGCCGTCTGCCTCGGAGATCGTGTCATCCTCTTCTCCCCTCACCCTGGGCGCGTCAGAAGAGAATTCCATGTAGACCTCCCCCGCCCTCGTAACATCAATGACCACGACCTCGCCGACCTCTCACAGGAAATCACCGCCGAGCTGAAAGGCTACGAAGGAGCACGTGAAAGCGACTAATATACCATCCTCAGTCACCTCAGATTCATATGAATAGAACCACCCTCACCGTCAGTTTCTTCATCGCGCTTCTCATCACATGGGCAGCCCTGACAGGTAACCTCGCCTTCATCGGACTGGATATGGCCATCTGGCCCTCCTATGTCATCCCCTCACCCGTCTACGTCGCCGAGTACCTCTGGGAAAACCTCCTGAACGGCGAACTCCTCGAAGCCATAATCGTCACCATGCGTCGCCTCATGATAGGCTACGTCATCGGTCTCATCATAGGTGTACCACTTGGCATGCTCGCAGCGCGATTCCGTGCGGTGAATGATACACTCGGCGTGCTCGCCCTCGGTCTTCAGGCTCTCCCCAGCGTCTGCTGGGTGCCTCTCGCTTGCATCTGGTTCGGTCAGGATGAGCGCGCGCTGCTCTTTGTCGTCGTCATGGGCTGCCTCTGGAGTGTGCTACTCTCCACGCAGAACGGCATGCGCAATGTGCCCCCCATCTACTCACGCGCCGCACGCACCATGGGAGCTTCCCCCTTCTACACCCTCGTCCACGTGACCCTTCCAGCATCAGCCCCCTTCCTCGTCAGTGGCATGAAGCAAGGCTGGGCATTCGCATGGCGCTCCCTCATGGCCGCAGAAATCTATGTAGCCGTCGCCTCAGGCTTCGGTCTGGGACAGCACCTCCATTACGGACGTGAGCTGCATCGCATGCATCAAGTCATAGGAGTGATGCTCATCATCATTCTCATCGGCTTACTCGCGGACAAGATACTCTTCTCCCCCGTGGAAAAGTGGCTTCACCGCCGCTGGGGAACGGACAAGAACTAAAAACATGAGAAAAAGCAAGCCTCGTAACTGTTTTCGGCTTGCTTTTATTCCTCAAATATGGTTTTATATTGCCCAGCAACGCTGCAGTGGCGGAATGGTAGACGCGCTAGACTTAGAATCTAGTGGTGAGAGCCGTGCGGGTTCGAGTCCCGCCTGCAGCAGTAGTGAAAAGCCCATTATTCGATAATAATGGGCTTTTTGCTTATACCATTTACGACGAGGCGAATCACACCTCATCAATAATCTCATTCTGAGTGAGGCGCGACTTCGGCAGAGCGGCATTAAAATCCCCCTCCTCATGATGACCTACCGCCACGACGACCGCAGCAGTAAAGCCCTTCTCGCGAAGCCCGAACTCCTCATCAAGCACCTTCATATCCGCGCCCTCCATCGGCAGCGTATCCAGCCCCAGCGTCGCAGCACCCAGCAAGAAGTAGCCCACATTCAGATACACCTGCTTCTCAGCCCAATGCTGGAGATCCTTATAATCATAGCGATGGAAATCTGCAAAAATCGAGCGTCCCGCATGATTCTGCCCCTTGAGCTCCTCATTCGCGAAGCGTCCATCGGCAGCCTCCTGAGACAGTACATGAAGAAGATACTCCTCATCGATCACCACCTTCGTCGCGAACACCACCACCGCTGCTGCATCCAGCACCTTCGCCTCATTAAACGCGAAAAAGCCCTGAGTCGCCTTAGCCACACGTTTCTTCCCCTCCTCTGAAGTCGCCAGCACAAAATGCCACGGCTGCACATTCGTCGATGAAGGCGAATACTGAAGAAGATCCCTCAACTGCTGAATCTCCGTCTCCGTCAACGACTTGCTCGCATCAAAATGCTTAGTCGAATAACGCTTACACTTAATAATATCTGATAAATTCATCATAGAACAAAAGTTATTGTAAATAAAAATCCGAATGAATACCTACACCATAATTCTAACAGACTCGAAGGTAAAGAAAAAAGCATGCTTTCTAGCAAAAATCAACCAATTCCTACAATATTCTAAAAACAATAAATAACTATAAGATTATTGATTTGCTATATGCTAGCAATCTGCTATACTACAGATGGTGGGCATATGTATTCCTCATTCTGAGTACAAGCCCTTCTTCACATCTCCTCCATTACATAAATCAGTCTTATGAAAATCTATAACTATCATCGTTTAAAATTCCTTACATTATCATTCTTTATGGGGCTCAGCCTCTCTCTAGCCACCCCGTGCGTCGGTGCAGACATGAAGACTGTCCCTCTAGAGCAGCTCATCCAGTCCGCTGAAAGCGGCGACGCAAAGGCACAAGTAGAGCTAGGCTTACGCTATCACAGAGGGACTGGTGTCGAGAAAAACGACACGACCGCAGCTCAGTGGTATAAAAAAGCCGCTGACCAAGGCGACCCAGCAGGTGAAAATGGCATCGCTATCTGCTACTTAAATGGATATGGAGTCCCCGAGGATGACAAGTTAGGGGTGGAATGGCTAAAAAAGGCTGTTAATCAAGATCATGCACAGTCAATGGCTGTCCTAGGTAGCTGCTATGAATTTGCTGAAGGCGTAGAGAAGAACCTAGATAAAGCTCTGGAGCTTTATAGAAAAGCTGCAGAAATGGAAAATGTCTATGCGATATTCCGCTTAGCCCGTTGCTATGAGTACGGGATTGGAGTAGAGCAGGACGGCAAAAAAGCATTTGAGTGGTATATGAAAGCCTACGATGAAGAGAATCCTTACACCCTCGTGGTGATAGGCTACACTTATCAAGAAGGAAACTGCATCCCTAAGGACGATAAGAAAGCGCTAGAATTATATACGAAAGCGGCAGAAATGGGAGATGCAGCGGGTCTGTTCCTGTCAGCAACCTGCTACTATGAAGGGGCTGGAACAAGCCAGGACTATGCGAAAGCCTTTGAACTCGGAATGAAAGCCGCGGCGATGGATCATACCGGAGCTCAGTATCTGATAGGAAACTGCTACTATGATGGGACTGGCACAGCTCAGGATCTGACGAAAGCCTATGAATACGCGATGATGGCTGCGGAGAAAGGTCACGCTGACGCGCAGTTCAGTGTCGCATTCTGCTATGCCGAAGGAAAAGGCGTTACCAAGGACGAGAAGAAGGCTCATTACTGGGCGAAGAAATCAGCAGACCAAGGGAACGAAGACGCCGCTGACCTCCTCAAGAAAATGGGAGCTCAAGAGGAATAAGACGCTCCTAGAGAATCATCTCATACCCCCACCCTGCTGCATGCAGAGTGGGGTGTTTTTTTCCTGACTTCGTCAGCGTGATAAAGGGAAAAAACAACTTGCACTCTAAAGGTTTTATGCTATGATATTTTGAGTAGACAAGACGCACTCATCATCACATGGCTAAAGCGAAAAGAACAAAAGACAAGGACAGTACAAAAATCGGCTTTGAGAAAGAAATCTGGGACGCAGCATGCGTGCTCTGGGGGCACATCCCCGCAGCCGAATATAGAAAAGTCATCATAGGACTCATCTTCCTGCGCTACATCTCCGCCGCCTTTGACCATCGCTATAACGATCTCGTCGCCGAAGAAGAAGGATTTGAAGACGAACGCGATGCCTACAAACAGGAAAACATCCTCTACGTCCCCAAGCCCGCGCGCTGGGCGACGATTGCCGCAGCGGCACATACACCAGAAATAGGCAGCGTCATCGATGATGCCATGCGCGCCATAGAAAAAGACGACCCACGCTTCAAGGGAGTACTGCCGAAGAACTACGCAAACCCCGACCTCGACAAGCGCGTCCTCGGCGATGTCGTCGACCTCTTTACAAACCGCATCGACATCTCCCACGACGACGCAGACCGCGACCTACTCGGACGCACCTATGAATACTGCATCGCCCAGTTCGCCGCCTACGAAGGCACGAAGGGTGGGGAGTTCTACACCCCCTCTAGCATCGTGCGCACCATCGTCGAGATACTCAAGCCCTACGACAACTGCCGCGTCTACGACCCCGCCTGCGGCAGTGGTGGCATGTTCGTACAGTCGGTGAAGTTCCTACAAGCCCATAGCAGCAAGCGCAACAGCATCTCCGTCTATGGCCAAGAGTCGAATGCCGACACATGGAAAATGGCGAAGATGAACATGGCGATACGAGGCATCGAAGCTGAATTCGGACCGCATCATGCCGATAGCTTCTTCGAAGACCTCCACCCCACGCTCAAGGCAGACTTCATCATGGCGAATCCCCCTTTCAACCTCTCAGGCTGGGGGCAAGATAAGCTAAAGGATGACCTGCGCTGGAAGTACGGCACCCCACCAGCAGGGAATGCGAACTACGCGTGGATTCAGCACATGATACACCACCTCGCGCCCAAGGGGAAGATAGGGCTCGTCCTCGCGAACGGTGCCGTATCCTCCCAGCAAAGCGGGGAAGGACAGATACGTAAGAACATCGTCGATGCCGACCTCGTCGAGGGCATCGTCGCCCTCCCCCCTCAGCTCTTCTACAGCGTCACGATCCCTGTCACCCTCTGGTTCATCACGAAGAACAAGAAGCAGAAGGGCAAGACACTCTTCATCGACGCGCGCCAGATGGGCACCATGGTAGATAGAAAGCACCGCGACTTCACAGATGCAGACATCGCGCTCCTCGCCGACAGCTTCGCCGCCTTCCAAGACGGCAAGCTGGAGGAGAAAAAAGGATTCTCAGCCATCGCCAGCATAGAAGACATCGCCTCCCATGACTACATCCTCACCCCCGGTCGCTATGTGGGTATGGAGGAGCTCGAAGAAGACAGCGAGCCCTACGAGGAAAAGATGAAACGCCTCACAGGCGAACTCTCCACCATGTTTGATGAATCCATCAAGCTACAAAACGAGATAAAAGATGTGCTCGCTAGCATAGGATGGAAAATGTAAACCCTTATTTTTAATATGATTGATTATAGCAAGTTTCAGCAATCCCTGAAGAACCTCGAATCTCAGTTTGAACATTATTCAAACTTAAAAACAGATTATCCTACTTTCATTAAAGAAGGCATGGCAGAATCAGTTATCCAGCGCTTTGAGACCTGCTTTGACTGCATGTGGAAGGTGCTCAAACGCTTCCTCACAGAAGACTACGGCGTGAGCTATGTGAACAACAGCCCCAAGCCTGTTTTCCGCCTCGCTCATGAGAACAATCTATTGCCATCCAGTGTAGAGGAGTTTTTGGCTTACTGCGATGCACGTAATAGCACCGCACATGACTACAGCGGTGAGAAAGCCCTCCAATCGCTTGAACTCATGCCTGCTTTTATTGCAGATGCGATAGCTCTTTATCAAACGCTGAGTACCAAAAAATGGGAACTATGAAAGAACAGGTCTCAAGCATTGATTTAACTAGCGAACAGCTCCACCTCGTGCGCGAGCTACTGCGTGAGCATATTCCCCATGCGGAGGTCTGGGCGTACGGTTCACGCGTGAAGTGGACTTCAACTCCCAAGTCAGACCTCGATATGGTGGCGCATGTGGGCAAGGAGGCAAGGGGGCAGATCTGCGCCCTACGCGAGGCATTTGAAGAAAGCTCGCTGCCCTTCCGCGTAGATTTATTTGTTTGGGATGATGTGCCAGTAGAGTTTCATGCGCAGATTGAGAGAGCTTATTTTGTAATACAGGCTAAAAATAAATCATCTATTTGCGTCAAAACAACATTAGGTCAAGTTCTTAATTTTCGGCGAGGTCACGATCTCCCTAAATCTAAAATGCGTCTTGGTGACATACCTGTTGCTGGTTCAAATGGCTGTATAGGCTATCATGATTCTTTTACCCCTATATCTCCGTGTATTACTATAGGTCGAAGTGGCAATATTGGTATTCCTTATTTTTATCACCAATGTTGGGCTCATAACACAACACTCTATATTGATAATTTCAAAGGAAATAATCCTCTATTTTTATACTATTATATAAAAACATTAAAATTAGAACACTACGCAAGCGGGAGTGCCGTACCAACGCTAAACCGCAATCATATTCACCCTTTAGATATAGATTTCATAGCTGATCTTCAAACTCAAAAGCAAATAGCTCATGTCCTGAGTACGATAGATAAAAAAATAGAGCTCAATCAGCGTATCAATGAAAATTTAGAACAGCAAGCATATATCTTATACAAACACATTTTTTCATCTCAATCTCTTCCACAAGGCAAGCTTTCAGATTTGGGCATGATTATCGGTGGCAGCACTCCTTCGAAGTCGCAATCCGAA
Organism: uncultured Akkermansia sp.; assembly: GCA_964371525.1. GTDB lineage: Bacteria > Verrucomicrobiota > Verrucomicrobiia > Verrucomicrobiales > Akkermansiaceae > Akkermansia. The sequence continues at coordinate 32,590 of CAYJNX010000004.1, forward strand.
TATTACGCGCGTAGCGGTATAGCTTGGATTACTCCAAAAGATTTATCAATCAATAAATCAAAATTTATTTCTAAAGGCACAATAGATATAACGGAGAAAGGATATAAGAGCACTAGTCTTAAGATGCTGCCTCAAGGCACTGTGCTTTTTAGTTCTCGCGCGCCCATTGGCTATATAGCAATTGCTGATAATGAAGTCACAACCAATCAAGGATTCAAATCTGTTGTACCGCATTCACACATTGGAACACCCTACATATACTACCTCTTAAAATCAAATTTAGCCCTTATTGAATCTATGTCCTCAGGGTCGACTTTTAATGAAGTTTCAGCCTCTACTATGAGATCATTAAGAGTTGCTATTCCTAACGCTTCTGAAATACGTAATTTTAATTATATCTGTCAGTCAATTTTTGAAAAACAAAAACAAACGGAAAGAGAAAATAGACATCTCACCGCCCTCCGTGACACCCTCCTCCCGAAACTCATGTCGGGTGAGATAGATGTATCGCAAGTAAAAATATAAACCTCTTATTTCCTCTCTTCTCATGAGCATATCCATCGACGAACCTGTTTACGAAAACGCCATCATTGAGCTCTTCGAGAGCTTAGGCTATGCTCATGTGTACGCTCCGCATCTTGACTCGCGCGATTACCGCTCGCCGCTTCATGAGATGGAGCTAGAAGAAAGCCTCTACCGCCTGAATAGAGAGCTGCCTGATGAGGCGATAGCGGAAGCCTTGCGCTTGGTAAAATACGTTGAACATGCCGACCTCGTCCAGAACAACGCGCACTTCATGGACTACCTGCAGAATGGCGTGCCCGTATCCTACCACACCGCAGAGGGCGCGCGCTCTGGTATCGTTTACCTCGTCGACTATAAGCAGGTGGAGAACAATTCCTTCATCATATCGAATCAGTGGACATTCATCGAGCACTCAGAGAAACGCCCTGATGTCCTACTCTTTCTCAATGGGCTGCCCGTCGTGCTCATCGAGCTGAAATCCCCTTCGCGTAAGGAAACAGACGCCTCCGAGGGCTACGCCCAGATACGCAACTACATGCAGGAGATCCCCTCCATGTTCATCTACAATGCTATCTGTGTGATGAGTGACTTGGCTATCTCCCGCGCGGGGACGATCACGGCAAAGGAGGATCGCTACATGGAGTGGAAGACCCTAGACGGAAGCTATGGGAATACACGCTATGCGGGCTTTGATGTGTTCTTTAAAGGCATGTTCGCAAAAGAACGCCTCCTTGATATCCTCAAGAACTTTATCTGCTTCTCGCATGAGGGTACGGCGCAGCATAAAATCCTCGCGGCCTACCATCAGTATTTTGCGGTGCGCAAGGCGGTAGAATCCACCACGCGCGCCACGCGACTGGACGGGAAAGCGGGCGTGTTCTGGCATACACAGGGTTCGGGGAAATCGCTGTCCATGGTCTTCTATGCCCAGATGCTCCAAGAGGCACTGAGCAGCCCCACCATCGTCGTACTCACAGATCGTAATGATTTAGACGATCAGCTCTATAGCCAGTTCTGCAAGTGTCAGTCCTTTTTACGCCAGGCCCCAGTGCAGGCAGAAAGCCGTGAGCATCTGCGCGACCTCCTCGCTGGGAGGAAGGCAAACGGCATCATCTTCACCACGATGCAGAAGTTCACCGAGTCGCAGGAGGCTCTCTCCGAGCGTAAAAATATCATCGTGATGGCTGACGAAGCCCACCGCGGACAGTATGGGCTGAAAGAAAGGCTCGACCAGAAGACGGGCAGTATGAAGAAAGGGATAGCGCGTATCATCCGCGATAGTCTCCCATTCGCTAGTTATATCGGTTTCACTGGCACGCCTATTTCTGCTAAAGATCGTAGCACGCGCGAGGTTTTTGGTGACTACATTGATATTTATGACATGACACAGGCAGTAGAAGATGGTGCGACGCGCCCAGTCTATTACGAAAGCCGTGTCGTGAAGCTCCAGCTCAATGAGGAGCAGCTACGTCTCATCGACCACGAGTATGAACTCATGGAGGAAGATGCCGAGCCAGAAGTCATCGAGCAGAGCAAGCGCAGTCTCGCGAAGATGGACGCGGTCCTAGGGCACGAGAGCACGATTAATTCTCTGGTGTCGGATATTCTAGAGCACTACGAGACCTACAGGGAGAATCTACTCACAGGTAAGGCGATGATCGTGGCGTACTCGCGCCCCATCGCCCTCGCTATCTACAAGCGCATCCTAGAGCTGCGCCCCTCGTGGGGGGAGAAAGTGACGGTCGTGATGACCTCTGATAATAAAGATCCCGAAGAATGGCGCGCCATCATCGGTAATAAGAGGCGCAAGGAGGAGCTGGCAAAGAGCTTTAAGGATAATGACAGCTCTCTCAAAATCGCGATCGTAGTAGACATGTGGCTAACTGGCTTCGACCTGCCCTCTCTCTCGACCATGTATGTGTATAAACCCATGGTGGGGCATAACCTGATGCAGGCCATTGCTCGTGTTAACCGCGTGTTCAAGGAGAAGGAAGGCGGGCTCGTCGTGGACTATATAGGGATAGCCTCTGCTCTGAAGCAGGCGATGAGCGACTACACGGAGGCGGATAAGAAGAACTATGGGAATATGGATATCGCAGAGGCTGCTTACCCGAAGTTTCTGGAGAAGCTGAGTATATGCAAAGACCTTTTCCATGGCTTCGATGATAGCCTGTTTCTCACGGGCAGTGATTTGGATCGCGCCTTGACTATTACTGATGCGGTGAATTTCATGATAACTCCTAGCATGGAGGCGAAGAAGAATAGTTTCCTTAAGGAGGCGCAGGCCATGCGTCAGGCTCTGTCGCTCTGCTCGTCCTTGGCTCAGGAGAAGGAGCGCTATCAAGCGGCTTTTTATGAGGCTGTACGCGTGACTCTCATGCGTCTGACTGTGTCGGGGAGAGAAAAGAGGATTTCTCTGCCGGAAATGAATGCTCGCATTAATGAGCTGCTGAAGCAGAGTATCAAGAGCGATGGGGTGATTAATCTCTTTTCTGATGTGCAGTCGGAGTTCTCGCTTTTCGATCCGAAGTTCTTGTCAGAGATCGCGAAGATGAAGCATAAGAATCTCGCGCTGGAGCTCCTGCGTCGACTGATAGAGGATCAGATCAGACTCTACAGGCGTACGAATGCGATTAAGTCAAAGCAGTTCAGCGAGATCATCCAGCGTCTGATTAATAAGTATCTCAATGGTATGCTCACGAATGAGCAGACGATAGAGGAGCTCATGGGGCTGGCGCAGCAGATCACGCAAGCGCACAAGGAGGGCGAGAGCATGGGGCTGACTGCGGAGGAGCATGCTTTCTATGACGCGATCACGAAGCCCGAGGTGGTCAGGGATTTTTATGAGAATGAGCAGCTCGTGGCTCTGACGAAGGAGCTCACGGATATGCTGCGCAAGAATCAAACGGTGGATTGGCTCAAGAAGGATTC
>CAYJNX010000005.1:0-35908 GCA_964371525.1 uncultured Akkermansia sp.
CTAAGCAGAATGAGACACAAATCGCACTGCGATTTGAGACGAAGGACAGGCGAGACACTTCTCGTCTGTCCTTCGCGTACGCGAAGGTGATGAGGAAAAAGTCCGAGTCCTCTTCGTCCTCATTTCATTCGGATCATCAGAGAAGTGTCTCAGATTCTCATCGTCTCTTTTTGCCGTGCAAAAAGCGTCAGGCGATCCGAGCACAGCTCGGAAGCTGAGGACACCACTGCGATTTGAGACGAAGTAAGTCCGAGTCACTTGACTCAGACGCACTCCCTGCGTCTTCGCCCTACGGGCAGAGCTCGCTGCGCGACTCTGTCTAATCCTCCTACAAGTTTCTCAGGCGGACTGTGCGAAGCGAAGATGCTGAGGATGGTAGTTGTCAGTGCTGGCACTAAGTGAGCCTTAGAAACGTGAATATCGAACAACCCACCCGCAAATTTCACCCATCCTCCGATTATGATAAAGTCTATTCGACGATATCCCCGCTAGACATTCAGCGAATTTTCACTTTTTTAGCGTGATGCGAATGAAATAAGCGACGACACGTAATGGAGGTGTCAATCTAATAATTGACTGTTATTTCCAATTAAGGTTTTATCGTCATCTGTGTAGGAGGGAGGATGGCTTGATGCTGTGTGAATCGTAGCCTGACAGGCTTTGTGATTGCCTTGTGGTATTAATGTGATATAATGTGCGCGAACAAGTCACCAATATCACTTATACCATGGCACGTATCAGAAAAAAAGTTTCACAAAGAACTCCTGTAAGAGAGGTTGCGGCAGCAGTCGCCGCTAGCAAGAGAGATAAAGAACAAGGTCTTCCTAAGAAAGATCATTTGTTTTACGCTGTTCCTCCCATTATTCTTCTGCTGATCTTTTTCTACTGTGCGAAGAACTCTCGTCCATCACGTGATATGAGCGGCTCTTCTTCTGCTGCTGTAGCGGCGACTACTCAAAAAACTCCTAGCAAGAAGACCAAGGCGACCACGCCTATTCCCACCCTCGTCATCCCCGCTGATGTGAATAATGACCTACCAGCCTACGTCATCCCAGAGGGGCAGGTTAATGTGCTCGCTGGAGGAAAGGCTCAGGCGACGCAGAGCGGCTACGCGAAGCTATTCCCCGCGAAGCTCGCACTCGATGGCTCAGTGAAGAATGACGACAAGTTATCCGTCGCTGAGGCACTGGGAGGATCGACCGCATGGTGGCAGGCCGAGCTAGCAGGAAATGGTGCTGCCGTGTCCAGTATCGTCATCTATGGTGGCGGCTCGGCTAGTCCTGCTGGTAAGCTGCTCGGTGGTTTTGAAGTAGTCATCGAAGATGTGAATGGTGATGTGCTGACGCGTAAGTTTAATGAGCAGGGCTTCGCCTTAGAAGGTCACGAAGAATGGCAGCTTGATGCACCTATTACTCTCAAGACAATTCGTGTGAATGCTCTAGCGAGACGCACTCCTGTTACTCTGCGCGAGGTGCTCGCTATTAGCCCCAGTGTCAGTGCGCAGTAAGTCGTACGAAGCTCTTCTTTTTCCCACCTTATTACACATTCCCTTTTATGACAAACGCTACATCCATTACCATGACCGAGCAGGGACTCCAAGTCCCCGCCTTCCCCATCATTCCTTTCATTATCGGTGACGGCTCAGGCCCTGACATCTGGGCAGCCGCCTCACGCGTCGTCGATGCCGCTGTGAAGAACGCCTACGGTGACACGCGTGCCATCGCATGGAAGGAAGTGCTCGCGGGGCAGAAGGCCTTTGACGCGCTCGGCACATGGCTGCCTGATGAGACCGTTGAAGCGTTTAACACGCATCTCGTCGGTATTAAAGGACCACTCACCACACCTGTAGGCGGTGGTATTCGCTCGCTGAATGTCGCTCTCCGTCAGGGGCTCGACCTCTACTGCTGCGTGCGTCCTGTGACTTACTTCCAAGGCATTGAAACGCCAGTGAAGCACCCAGAAAAGGTAGAAATGGTCATCTTCCGCGAGAATACAGAAGATATCTACGCGGGCATTGAGTTCGAAAGTGCTGGTGAAGAAGCCGCTGAGTTCTACGCATGGTTGCAGCAGACGCACCCAGACCGCGCGAAGAAGGTGCGCTTCCCCGAGACCTCTGGTTTCGGTATCAAGCCAGTGTCTCGTGATGGTACAGAACGCCTCGTGCGCTCCGCTATCCAGTACGCTATCGACAATAAGTGCCCTAGCGTGACACTCGTCCACAAGGGGAATATCATGAAGTTCACCGAAGGTGGCTTCCGTGACTGGGGTTATGAGCTCGCTGAAAAGGAATTCGGCGCGACTGTCATCGGTAAAGGCCCATGGCGTGAGCTTCCCTGTGGTATCGTGATCAAGGACTGCATCTGCGATGCCTTCTTGCAAGAAATCCTCCTGCACCCAGAAGAACATTCTGTCATCGCGACGCTGAATCTCAATGGCGACTACTGCTCCGACGCGCTCGCTGCGCAGGTGGGTGGTATAGGTATCGCCCCTGGTGGTAATATCAACTACCGCACAGGTCACGCTGTCTTCGAAGCGACACATGGCACAGCTCCTAATCTCGCTGGTAAGAATGTCGCGAACCCATCCTCCGTGATCCTTTCTTCGGAAATGATGCTGCGTTACATGGGCTGGACAGAGGCTGCTGACGCTATTCTCAAGGCTCTCGCTGCTGTGATTTCTGAAAAGACGGTGACAGCTGACCTCGCCGAGATGATCCCATCGAGCACGACGCTTTCTACCTCCGACTTCGCTGACGCGCTCGTCGCCCAGCTTTAAGAGGACTCACTATGCAAGACCCTGTTTACGTCCACAAGGCTTTTAGCGCGATCGCTAGCCGTTACGTCCGTGCGAATCACCTCCTCTCCATGGGGGTGGATGTGATGTGGCGGCAGCGCGTGCTCGATCTCATCGGCGAGTGGCAGCCCGCGCGGCTGCTCGACGTGGCGACAGGGACAGGGGATCTTGCGCTGTGCATACAACGCGCATTCCCCGAGATGGACGTGCTCGGGACAGACTTCTGTCGCCCCATGCTGGACGTTGCCGTGCAGCGTGGACTGACGAATGTGCTAGAAGCGGATGCGCTGGCACTTCCTCTCGCGGATAATTCCTATGATGCCCTGACGGTAGCCTTCGGGCTGCGTAATATGGCTGATTATGGGGCCGCCCTGCGCGAGTTCGCTCGTGTGCTGCGCCCCGATGGGCACTTGCTCATTCTTGATTTCAGCCTGCCACGTCAGGCTCTGCTCGCAGCTCCTTATCGCTTCTACCTCCACCGTGTCCTGCCACGCCTCGCGGGCTGGATCACGGGTGAGCCCTCAGCCTATACCTACCTCGGGCAGAGTATAGAGAGCTTCCCTCGAGGGGAAGCTATGTGTGAACTCATCGAGGTCAGTGGCTATGATGAGGCTTGCTGCAAGGAATTAACCTGCGGTATTGCTAGCATCTACACCGCCCGTGTGACGAAGTAGAGTCTGTTTCTCTGGGCTTCCTCTCCATGGGAAAAGCGGGAGTCCGCCGTCCTTGCTCACGAGGCTGGGTGTCATGAAGGTGCTGTAGTTGTAACGTAACTCCGCGCCTTTTTTCGGTGTTTCGGGGAGCGTGACATGGATGCGATCTCCATCGAGACCTGCTGTGACCTCTTGGAAGCCGTCTTTCTCGCTGGCGCGGTATTGCCAGCCAGTCATCTTTCCGTCGAGTGAGCGTAGCTCCGTCGTGGCTTGGAGAGTGACGATATTCCCCTTGCGCTGTACTTCGACGATGCGAGGAGAGAGGAGGCGGGTGTCGTGGTACTTCTTCTGACCTTTCATGTGGTAGAGTGCGATATCGCACAGGCGCGTGGCGACTCCTTTTTTTCCCGCTGGGTGGACGTTCGCGTCTGCCTGACCGAGATCAAGGGTGCAGATGATGTCGATGTAGTCGAGCTCATCGGCAATGGCCTGCTGTACTTCGCGGAACTCTGCCCAGTGGGCGCGTAGGGAGCTGCTGTCCTTGATGCGTGGAAGCTGCACGATGTAGAAGGGGAGATCCTTGCGCTTGTAGGCCTGTCTGAAATCCGAGATGACGCTGCGCAGCAGGGTGGCGTTTCGCTCGCTGTTATTGATCTGAGCATTGCTCTCGCCCTGATACCAGATGACACCTTTGATGCCGAGCTTGGAAATGGGGTGAAGGAACTTGTTGTACAGGAAGCTTGGCTGGAAGGGGTGGAATAGACCGAGATCCTTTTCCTTCATGACGGCGGCGAGATTTGCCCTCGCACGCTCACGCATCCATCGGGCGAACTCAGGGGCGGCTTCAAGCGAGGCCGCCAGTGAGAAGATGAGTGTGCAGAGGGTGAGTGTGGGGATTTTCTTAATTTTAAGGGAGTTTCCATGCCTGTCGGTACTGCATGTATTCTTTCTTCGGCATGACGATGTAGATGGGCTCCTTGTCAGGGTCGAGTCGCGCGATGATGGCGCGGAGGACTTTCTCGTCCATGGTGGTGCAGCCCGCTGAGGGGCTCGCGCCGTTCTTACGCCAGATGTGGAAGAAGATGGAAGAGCCCGCACCGGCGCGCGGTGCGCCTAGCTTGCACTCGTCTGTGTTGTGATGGATGAGCAGCTTGATACTATGAGCGTAGTCATTCTGTCGCATGAGCTCTTTCTTTTCCCATGCCGTCTGCGCTGGGCGTTTCAGACGGACGTGGCGGTTGTAGAGCTTTGGCTGTGTAACGTCACTGACCCAGAGGTCGGATGGGCCGACACGTACCTCATCCATGTCGGAGTCCTTTACCACAGGAGTTTTCGTCGTGGTGTAGAGACCACCGATGGCGAAGATGCCAGCTGGGGTGCGCCAGTCGCCTTCGCGTTTCGTCGTCGCCCCGCGTGGGTTGTCATGCAGACCGTGTCCCCAGACGAGTCCTGCGCGTCCGAGTCTCCCCGAGTAGGGTCCCATGGTGCGTACCCATTGTCCCTGCTTGTTGCGCTCGACGAGCGAGATTTTCACCTTAGAGGAGTCCCATGTGTCCGCGATGCCGATGATGGCTTGCTCGTGGTCACGGCTGACTTGGGCGCTCAAGGTGCTGCTTAAAGCAATGAAAAGTAGTGAAAGCGTGCGTCGTATCATAGCTTATTAGAGTATAGAAAACTCTATGGCGTTTAGCAAGTATTAAAGTGTGGGACTCCTTGTCATAAGGCGTGGACGCACTTTTGGCTTGTCTCTGTGTGGAATACATGGGAGAATAGGCTATGCAGTTTGATCGCGTCATTATTACAGGAGCGTCTTCGGGGTTTGGTATGGCTTATGCTCGTCGCCTCGGAGCTGAGTGTTCGGAGTTATGTTTGATCGCTCGCAGAAAGTCAGTGCTTCTGCAGCTTGAAAGCGAGTTAATGGCAGCATATCCACAGTTGAAGATACATATACTCGCCTGTGACTTAGCCGCGAATGATCATCGTGCCACGCTTATACAGACGCTGACTCAGCTGGCAGAAGGGCAGGGGAGTACCCTGCTGATAAATAACGCAGGATTGGGCGACTATGGAGCATTTTCTGAGAGTGAAGCAAAGCGTAATTCTGAAATGATGATGGTGAATATGGTCGCGCTCACCGAACTCACGCATGCGCTGCTTCCTATCATGGAGAAGCAGGGTGGGGCGGTGATGAATATTTCTTCACTTGCGTCCGATGTCTTTATCCCTGACTTTGCGGTCTATGCCGCGACCAAGGCTTATGTGACCTACTTCAGTGAGGCACTGCGCCTTGAGTGCAAGGAAAAGGATATCCCTGTTCTTGCCGTCTGCCCAGGTCCTGTGCGCACGGGATTCGGTACGGTGGCACGTCGTGAAGGCTATACGGGGGATGTTACCCCTGGGCGAGACGTACTGGACTGCTCGATAGAGACGGTGATCGCAGGTAGCCTTGATGCGCTTCGCGCGGGCTCGGCTCGCTTTTATCCTTCGCTGAAGGTGCGCCTCGCTGCACTCTTTATACGTAATACGCCGCTGTGGGCGCTGCGCCTTATCCTTTCCATGCGCCCGCGACGAGTGAAAGCGCAATAGAACAATCCCCCCTCTCTTGAGACGATGAAGTGGACATTTGTAAAAGTTAGTTTTTCTCTTTCTGTGCTGCTGGCTTCAGCTGCTCTGATGACTCCGTACCCTGAGCGACTTGTTCGCTTGCTAGTATCCATAGCCTCAGATGAGCATGCCACAGCTCCTGCGGTCTCTACTATTCCGGCGCGTCCACCCCGAGTAAGAGAAGCGCAAGCTACAGCTCCTGTCCTTAAAGAAACGCCCCCTGCTCCTAGTATCAGTAAATTCATGCCCTCGCGTCCGTGGAATCCGATGAAGGACTTCTCGACGACGGCCGAAATAGTCCTGCCTCCCTTTCCTCCAGTGATGCCCACGCGTGTCGATGCCGAGGACTACGAGTATATTACAGAGATAGAGCCGGGCTTCAAGCTCGCTTCCTTTGTGAAGTTCGCTGAAGGTACGACAGCGAGCCAAGACAGAAAGAAGCGTGATGCTTACATCGCTAAAGTGAGCCTTGATCTTCTACTTCCTAAGGCTGCGAAGGGTGACACGCTGCTGAAGGCGAACAAGCATCTACCTGATATACTGGCGAATTATGATGGGCTTATGGAGGTCGCGCGCGTGTCGCAGTGGTATCACTCCATCTACAATCATAAAAAGAATCATATGCGCAAGAATGCCGCGACGCTCTCCCGCATGATTAGCAAGCATAATTACTATGACACGGACACCATCCTAGAGATTATCGATCCTGTGACCCAGCGCAAGTGCGTCTGGATACAGGCTGATATGGATGTGGTCTCTGATGGCTCTGATGGAGACCGCCTCCCAGACATGCCCGCGAAAATTAAGAATAGCAATTTCTACCAACCATCCACCTCTTACCGCTGGCGAAAGAAAACAAAAACGCCTAATCCTCTGCTCCCCCACTGGGAGAAACGCCTCGCGAAGCTACGCAAGGATAAGGCGAGTGCCTCCTCTATCGACCACGCGAAGCGTGTGATCTACGAGCTGAAGACTTATAGCTTCCTGCTCGCCGACTATGATCCCTTCATCGTGATCCCTCTCACCCTGAAAGAGGGGAGCAGCTCCTACCAGCCCGCCCCCGGTGACTATGCTGTCGTCATCGCGGATGATAAAATTTACCCTGCTATCGTCGGTGATTACGGTCCACGCTACAAGGCGGGCGAGGCATCGCTGCGACTCTGCCAAGAAATCAACCCACGCGCTACGGTTTACTCGCGTCCTATCTCGGATTTAGGTGCGTCTTACATCATATTTCCCAATACTAAGGAGGAAAATGCAGGTCCTATTAATTATGAAACACTTTATAAAAAGTGTAATCAGTATCTCGATGAAATAGGTGGGCTGAAAGAGGGTGTGAAATTAGAAGTGATGAAGGATAAATTATAAAAGCGGTTAAAACTGTTTAAAAAAATAATTGAAAAAAATCCCCAAGAGTACTTGATATAAGGTGTATTGTCTGCTATTATAGTTTCAATCCAACTTTTTCATCATGCAAGCGTGCTCACTCGCTCGCTCTATCATCATAAGTACACACAATGTTACATCCATCTTTAAATCCCGATCGCGCGACTCTCAATTTCCTCAATGCCTACTCCGAAGGAGTGCGTGATGAGGGCGAACGACTTCAGAAAGATGGAGCCGTAACGCAAATTTTTGGTAATCATCTTTTTATTCAAGGCCGCGTTGAGACGCAAGGAGAAGTGTACCGCACCAGCCTTCGTTTACAAGGCAATCGTTGGTTCGGCTCTTGCACCGCAGAAGACGCAGATCTAGCTGGAGCTTGCGTCGTCGCGACGATGATTGAGCGCATGTATCGCGGCGCGAGCATGCCTGAGAGTCCGAATGAGCTCGACGACACCCCGCTCGTCGATGTCATCGAAGAAAAGCTCGATCGTGAGCTAGATGACCGCGAAGCCGACTTCGTTTTAAAGCTTGAGAAGCGTTACCGTCGCTTCGTCATCGAGCAGAGTATCCATGATCATGACCTCGTGCGTCTGAATCCTCGCTGGGAAATCACAGGCTACGCCGCACTGGAGCTCTGGCCAGTAACGCCGAAGAATATTCTAGAGTTCTGGAACTACATCGCTTATGCCTTCGTTAAGAAGCGCATCTCTTACCCTGAGTTCATGAGCTGCATTACCGACCTTGAAAAGGTGCAGCGCAAGATCAAAGAATGGGAGCAGCAGAAAGAAGTCGGCACGTGGTACGACCGCATTCAGAGCGTGAATGAGCGCCCACCTCAGCCACCGCGCCATGGTCTAAACATGCGCATGGTTTCGACGATTAACGAGGCTCATTTTGAATACCGTCCCGATGCCGCCACCCCATGGATTCCCATACGTGAGCAGGCTGAGCTCATGGACATCATGGAAGAATACTGGAAAGGTGCTCTGAAGCTCGATCCCCAGTCTGATATTCTCCTAAACGTTCTCTACGAATACGCACAGAAAGACGCGCAAGTCGTGCTCGATCTCGATCTGGAAATCGCCTGTGCGACGATGAATCGTCTCTTCCACCAGCCCGCACTGAAGGGCTACTTGGTGAACCTCGACGAATGCTACTTCAAGGTCGTGCAGGATTCGCTGAAGTGGATCTGTATAGATGATCCTATTGTGCCTGATTGCTATGGTCTTCAGCTTGTCACCGCATCGGGTGTGCATGTATCTCACTCCGTACGCCAGCTCCCCGGCCTCGTCGAGCTGTACCAGTCAGACGAAACCGTATTCCCCGGTCCTCCACGCTGGCTCGAAAGTACAGAAGTAGAGCCCCGCTACTCCATTCCTAAGTCGGTGATCGACAGCCTCGAAGGTGTCGAGTTCCTCCGTAAAATCGGAGCGACACTTCCTCCGAGCATGGAAGAGCGCGTCGAAGACATCGAAATGATGCCTACCTTCACGATGAAGATTGTACGCGGTCTTACCAGTGCAGACACAGAACATGTTATTCTCGATATTACCGCAGAAGATTCACAAGGTCGTCGCTGCGAAAAACTCGGTAAGGATGACTGGGAAGTCGTCTCACAGGCTCAGATGAAGGATAAGACCCTTCTGCGCTTCATCCGCGACCACCTCTATCCCATACCTCAGCTGATTGAAGAGATGAGCTTTACTTATGATTCCGCGCTGGGATCGTACAAGAGCCGCATCACGAAGCAGTTCCCAGAACGCTTCGCCGATTGGGCTAAGGAGCTGAACTCCGATATAGAGGTAAAGATGGACACGAATCTTCAGTCCCTGCTCGATGACCCTGTCGCTGCTGCTATCCGCTTCGAAGTGATCAATCAAGAGATTGACTGGTTCGACCTGCGTGTCGTTATCGACGTGGAGGGTGTCACCCTCAGCAAGGAGCAGATCCGCTCCCTCGTCTCCGCCCGCGGTGGCTACGTCCGCATGGATGATGGTCGCTGGATGCGACTGGAAATCAAGCTGGACGACGATCAGCGCGACGCGGTTACACGCCTCGGCCTCGATCCATTCGACCTCTCTGGCGAGACTCACCGCATGCACGCCCTTCAGCTTGCTGATCCTCGTGCCGCAGAAGTCTTCGATCCGAAGGCATGGCAGCGCATTAAGGACCGCACGTCTGAGATTAAGATAGACGTGAAGCCCGATGTACCCACGGCCTTGCAAGCAGACTTACGTCCGTATCAGGTCGAAGGTTTCCACTTCCTCGCTTATCTCTCCGTCAATGGCTTCGGTGGTATTCTCGCCGATGACATGGGTCTGGGTAAAACGATTCAGTCTATTACCTACGTGCTGTGGCTGCGTGAAGAATTCGAGCGCAACAACAAGCCGAAGGGACGCAAGAAAGCCCCTTCGACACCTCCTGTGCTTATCGTCTGTCCGAAGTCCGTCTTGGACGTCTGGGCGAGTGAAACGAACAAGTTCGCACCGAATATCCGCGTGCTGGTGATCCGTAGTAAGGATCAGGCAGACATGGAAGCGATCAACAGCGAGTACGATATGGTTGTGATTAACTACGCGCAGCTGCGTGTCTGTAGCGACCAGATTAACTCTGTGAAGTGGCTTACAGTTATTCTAGATGAAGGTCAGCAGATTAAGAATCCTGATTCCAAGGCTGCAAAGGCAGCCCGCGACATCAACTCGACGAACCGCCTCGTGCTTTCGGGTACGCCTATTGAGAACCGTCTCTTAGACATGTGGTCGCTGATGTCCTTCGCGATGCCAGGTGTGCTCGGTAGCCGAGCTTACTTTAAGAAGCGATTCGACAAGCGAAAGGATCTTAACAGTCAGAACCGCCTTGCGGCTCGTCTGAAGCCCTTCCTCCTGCGTCGTACGAAGCAGCAAGTAGCGCGTGACCTCCCACCACGTACGGAAGAAGAAGTCTACGCGAAGATGGAAACCGTCCAGCAGCAGCTTTATAAGGCAGAACTGCGCCGCATCCAGAAGGCTCTGCTCGGAGTCGACTCGGACGAATCTGTCAAGAAGAACTCCTTCGCCATTCTCCAAGGTCTCATGCGTCTACGCCAGATCTGCTGTCACCCTGGTCTCGTCGACCAACGCTATGCGAAGGAAGAAAGCGCGAAGCTCACAGCCTTGTTCTACCTCCTCGATCAGCTGCGTGATGCAGGGCACAAGGTTCTCGTGTTCTCCCAGTTCGTCTCCATGCTTGAAATCATCAAGACAAGACTCGAATCGGAAAACCGTCCTTACAACTACCTCACAGGTCAGACAAAGGATCGTAAGGCAGAGATTGAGAAGTTCCAGACGACAAAAGATCCTAGTGTCTTCCTGCTCTCGCTGAAGGCAGGTGGTGCTGGTCTTAACCTCACGTCCGCGTCCTACGTCATCCTCTATGATCCATGGTGGAACCCCGCGGTGGAAAGTCAGGCGATTGACCGTACGCACCGTATCGGCCAGAAGAATAAGGTGATCGCTTATCGTCTGCTCACACGCGACTCGGTGGAAGAGAAGATCCGTGTGCTCCAGCACCAGAAGAATCAGCTCGTCAGTAATGTGCTCGGTGATGAAGGCTTCGCCTCCAGCCTCGATCTCAATGACCTCCAGTTCATCCTCGCCCATGGTGACGATAACGACGAGCCAATCAATATTTAATCAATCAGTCTCCTAAGGAAGAAAGCCTCTCTCTTGCGAGTGAGGCTTTTTTTTGTTAGTGTGGTGAAAACATTTGTGTATCATCTTATTATGTGAATGTAGAAATAAGTTTCAAAAAAATAGCACAAAATTGAAAGATTATGGAAACTTAATGCGTATTATATATAACAAGAGTGATTTCATAGCTCTAATCAATATGTAAATATATTAGTCTCCTGACTAGATTCAACTTCCTAAGAACAACCCCATCTCGTGTGTAGCACGGAGTGGGGTTGTTCCTTTTTATAGAAGAGCTAACTCATAAGTGCTGTTCTCTTCTTCGTTTTAGACGGGGTACTGCCCACCATGTGATGTGCGAATGCTTCAGCAAAGGTGCGTGCCGCATCAGAAGAGTGCGAGTGCTGGTCATGAAGGGGAGTATCGCGAATAGCTCCCCCCTCACTCGGAGGTGTCGTGCGGTACATTTCAAGGCAGCGTAAACCACTGGGCTCTTCCATGCCTCGATGGTTTAGCTTGTTTTTCAGAGTGTTAGCATGGAACCAGCTGCGCATGAGTAAGCTTCGGAGCTGGTTAATACCGCGCCAGACATCTGGTGTGCGCGGCACGACACGCACTGAGCTAATGCCGCGACGAGCGAGGCTTTCGACATAGGAATGTCCGTGCGGGTCGCGGTGCGCTGCATCATGCGGGAGGAAATGCTCTTGTATTTGCCCGTACTGTTCTTCCCAGCCTTTGATATGATTAACAAAGTGGTCAATGCCCTGCTGATTCACGGCATAGTGATCGAGCCAGTATATCTCACCGCCAACGATCTGCATCAGCCAGATGGCCGTGTGGTCACTCAGTCCGAGATCCCACGAGCAGTACAGAGGGGCTTCGGGATGCATCTCGAACTCACAGCCTATGCGCCCCTGCTCACGCAGATTCGCGATCTGTCTGCCGTAGATAGAGCCTTCATTCCCCGTGGCGAAGGCTTCATCGGGGGTAGAGGGGTATTCCTGCTGCATGCTGATGCCCATGGTATGCTCCATGCGCGCGTACCAGCATTTCTGCATGTTGCTCAGGTGGATGGCACTTTCTTTTTCTAACTTGTGGAAGTAGAGCGACAGGCGGTCAGACCATGTGTTTCGCCCCTTGAGTTGATACTCGTCATGGTCAAACCAGCTGAGGAAGAAGAAGGCAAACTCCAGTGGGCTGAGCTCTTCCTTTGCTCTGTTCTCCATCGCTTGCTCCATTAACTCGTAATTGACACCGAAGCGACCTCCTTCATGCGTGCTCTCTAGGAAAATACTGCCTGTCTGAGGTACGGTGTTGATACCGCCCGTGCGTATCTCTCGCGCACGCCAAGGGCTGTGAACGGAGGTATGAGCGAGCTCCGAGATGTGCAGCATCTGCATGGTACCACCGCGTAGGGTGGTACCGATGCGTATGTCGCTGCCATTGCTGAATCCTATGCGCGAGCGCGTGTCGGTGATAGGGCTCTGCTTCCCAGAGCGCAGTTGTCCTGTTTGTTCCTTGATGAGGCATCCGAGCTGGGCGAGGGCTTGTTGCTCTAGGTTGGCATGCGGCGGTAGGTAGTCGAGGTTCTCCCATGCGAAGCGAATTTTTCCTAGTTTTTGCTCCGCATCGGGGAGTGCCTTGTCGATGATGCCGGCATGGTAGTTCGGCTGGAAGAGGCAGCGGTCTAGCATGAGCAGGCTCACGAAGGTGGATATGCCAAGCTGGCGCGCCTTCAGGATGGCATTTCGCTCGTGCATGCCGTCGTAGACGCGTCGCTGTGCGCGGTTCATGCTGAATCGCTGCATGTTGCCCGCCTTGTTTTCTATCCAGTAGAGGTGGCTGAGTCGCCAGAGCTGGTTGTCTAGGCGGCCGCGGAGTAATGTTTTATAGTTCATCGTTTTGTTTTCTGTGTGTGGGGTTGATTTTTATATTCCTAAGTCGTACCAGATAGCGCCTTGCTCGTACTTCTTTTTGAGATTACGCGTGTCTTTTGGTGTGGGTCTGCGTCCCGGTTTGTTTTTCTCCATGAGAAGACCGTCGCGTATGGCCTTGTCTCGCTCCTGATTCGACTGTCGGTTCTGTCGTTCTAATATATCGTAGATATTCAGAGCGAGGCGTTCGATCCCCTGTGGTTTTTTCCTGATTTTGCGCGTGAAGCTGATGAGGTCTTTGTAAGCCGCTTGCTTCTTCGTGCCGTAGGCGAGCTGCACCATGCCGTAGCATATTCTCAGAATCGTGAGTTGAGCTGGGGTGAGGTCGTCGAGCGACTTTGTCGTGAGGTCATAGGATAAGCCCGAGTCTTCGTAGAGTTCCACGAGCATATTCTCCACATCCGCCTCGCTTTGTTCTAAGCGTTCGGCGAAGTCGGAGTTATCCAGCCCATCCATCACGCGTTCTAAGAGATAGCGCGAGGTGGCTTGGCTCGTGGACTGATGTCTACGCTCATTATGATCTCTGATCTGATAGGGGAAGTAGAAGTTCAGATTCGTATAGACGGGTTCTGTATCTTCCCTCGCTGGATCAGGAATGTGGCGTTTCTGATGGAAGTAAACTCCGCTTCGTACCTCACAGAAGAAGGGGGCTCTCAGGGTAGGGGAGTCTGACATCACGTTACCGGGCATGAGGCGAATGGTGTGAGAAGGGAAGTACTCGTCTCGGTAAACTACAGCATGTCTCAAGGAGCTGAGGTCAAGCTGCTCATTGATAGGCTTGAAGTCTATGTCCATGAACTTTAGTACCTTTCCCCCGCCCTCTGTGGCGATTCTCTGCTGTATCTCATCCATGATGGGTAGCATGCTGGCGAGCGGACGCTCGGCAGACCACTGATCACCCAGACCGGGGAGTAAGTCATGATCTACTCCGTAATGCGTCCCGTCCCACCAGATACCCTTTTCATCCAAGATCGCGCGTCGCGAGTTGAAGAGTCGCAGGTCATTCAGCAGTCGCAGTGATGGCATCACACGCTCATCCTGACGAAGATAATCGGGGAGAGTGACTGAGCCACCGAACTGGTAGCCCTCATTCACATCATTGGGAATACTCCAAGGGATGGGATTGAACTGCGCTTCTGCGAGTAGTTCACTCGTCTGACTCATATCTTCAAGATCAAGAGAAATAAGTCTGTTCTCCCCCTCTGGGAGCAGGTTTACACGGTGTAGCTCTGGATAATCACGCAGCACATCGTCTAGCATGTATAATGCTGCATCGAAGTGCTCACGCGATCTATACAGGGACTCTCTCTCATCCTGTGTGCCGTAGTTCTCACTGATGTTCTCATAGATCCAGTCCTTCGTAGATGGCCATGTCCTATCCCACACCTTGCGTGGCATGACGAGGAGAGACCATAGCTTTTCATCCTGAGCCTTGATCACATGCTCACCGCCGAAGTAATGACTCCACGAACGCTCGTAGTTATCGCTCTTACTAAGCCCGAGTGAGGCAAGAAGCTGAGGCATGAGGTAGCTCTGCTCCACGCTTTCGCGCCTAGCTCTGATATCTTCGTACGCGTCACCGCGCTGCTGGAGGCGCATGGCTATCTGCCTGTTCGTCCAGCGCAGGAGATTGAAGCGATTCTTACCCAGAACCACCTTCTTGGGCACTTCTGCCGCTTCTTCCTTTGGACAGAGGGCAGAGAGGCGTAGCCAAGTCTTAAATGAATTCGGCAGTGGCTGCTCGTCTGCCGTCGCTATGAGGTAATCCATTGATAGATTAGTTAGAGCGAGGGCTACATCCTCCTGCTGTCTCTTCTTCAGTCTAGGGAAGTCCTTGTGATCAGGGGCGAGGATCTTCTGCGTTTCATTCAGTCGACGCTCGGGTAAGTCATGCAAGACAGAGTCTGGATCGAGGAATATGGTCTGCCTCTGAGCAGGGGTGATAACCTGAAGCGCGACAAGCTCATTCGCCATCTCATGAATATCATTCACATTAATATTCAGCTGGCTTTTCCAGTACGCGTAACTGCGAGCACGCAGGAGTGAGTAGGGGCTGGACGTAGCGAGCTCATCCATGGAGAACTTCCTCATGTAGGTAAGAGAGTCATCAATGGGGGTGAACTCCAGTAGTTTATGAGCGTGATTTTTACCGACTCGCTGCTTGATACGCTTGTACTCCAGACCGGGTAAGCCCGTGGCGACCGCCATCACATGCTGGCTGTAGATATCCGTAAAGGCCTGCGCACTGATGACATCGAAGGCGCTGTACTGGTTCGGCTCATCGAGGAGATAGTTCTCTAGATTGAAATCCTCATTATGAACAAAATGCTCGTGAATATTCTCCCCAAGAGGTCGGAACAAGGAGAAGGTGCTCATCACGAGATCCATCTCAGCCTGCTGCTTATTCGAATGCCAGCGCGTGTAGGACTTGTCTGGCAAGCGCGTGCGCCAGAAAGTGCCGCCTTCTGCGCCCTCCGCCTGTTCTAACTCCGCGCCTGTGATTTTCTGATACTGAGCAAGGGTCTGGCTGTTTTTCTCCTTGATCTTACTCAGATCTGCCTTCTTTGCATCCTGATTAATGAGCTGCAAGGGGTATTCTCTGAATTCGGCTGGATCGATCTCAAGCTCACGGCACAAGATGTCAGAATACGCCTGTGCTGGAGTCTTGCCGATCGCGATGAGACGCTGGAAGTCATCCATCTGCGGGATGAGCTCGTAGAAGGCATCGACGCTTCGCTCCATGCCGAAGAGCGTGTGAGCGGCTTGGAAGAACTCATCGGGTAGATTAATCTCCTCTATCTGTTCTGGTGAGTAGTGCGCGTATTTCTCTAAGCTCTTGAAGCGAAAGACATCCACCTCCTTCGCCCAGCGACCCATGATAGAGTAGGTTCTGTAGTGGCGGTAAAACTCATTGAACTGCCAGCGAATCGACTCCACACTGTCCGCCTTGCTTCGCCCCAGAGCTCGATGAAGGACCTCTGCCGCGACACGCATGATATGTCTGCGTCGCACTTTTTCTCGCTTCTTTACCATGGTTTTCAGACTCTGGGCATCACGCATGAGGTAGTCCACGGGATTG
This sequence comes from uncultured Akkermansia sp., assembly GCA_964371525.1. Lineage (GTDB taxonomy): Bacteria > Verrucomicrobiota > Verrucomicrobiia > Verrucomicrobiales > Akkermansiaceae > Akkermansia. The sequence goes on from CAYJNX010000005.1 coordinate 16,118, forward strand.
ATATTTAACATGAACTGGTAGGACGTGTCGCGTAGCTCCGCTACATAGTCGCTCAGTAGGAGTCGTCGTTCCCTCTCTGCTGTAGGATTGAAGAAACCACGGTAGAGGCGAAGGGGAACAGTAGGTATGCCCTGTCTGTAGTTTGTCAGGCGTTTGTTATGACGCTCGCGCAGGACGCGGTGTATGTAGGCCGTACGCGCGGCCGCGCTGGAGTTCTTCATGCTCTCGGGGAGGTGGCGATCGAGATTCGCGCGTTCCCACATGTAATCCCAGTATTGCAGAGCCTTGCCTAGACGCAGATTAGAGCCCTTAATGGGACCATGCTTGAGCTGGAGCGCGTCGATGTCAGGCGGATCATCCGAGATGACGCCCGTGGGAATACTCTTGGGGATATTCTTGACACTAGAAGGTAGTTCAAGGAAGTCAGCGACGATTTCGTCGTCATTGAAATCCTTGAAATAATCTTCATTTAGCAGCTGGAGAGACTGCTTCGCCTTCTTGGCGAACTCTGCGCCACCCCAGCGCGAGCCATCTAGGAGTGCTTCGCGCAAGATCTCATTCGCGCGCGGGAGTTTTTCTTCGTTCATGATGCGTTCAATGCCCTCGTCGGGGATGCCCCATGATTCGAGGAGGGCGGGGTTATTCTTCAGCGCATGCGCATTCTCAAAGTGCTGGAGCTGCGCGCGTCCTGCACCGATGAGGAGGTAGGGGAGATTCATCGCTGCCTCACGCATGTTTATCTCAATATCGCCTAGGTTTTCACCGTAGCTCTTCCAGTCTATGTTTGAGTTTGTCTTATCTATTTGTGCCGCTAGCTCGTGGAGTCCAAGATCGCTGAGATTGCCAGCCTTCTGCTCTAATGCCATTTTAAGGGTTTCAGCGGACGCTATGCCACTGCTGCGTAGGGCGGCGAGCGAGTAGGCGCGCGCACCTTTTCCCTTCGCCTTCATGAATTGGCTGAGTGATTTTTCAAAGACGCGACCACCGACACGCGTGAATCCGAAGGCGATGCTCTCCTGAATACCCGCAGCGATGAGCCCCGCCGCATTTTGCAGGGCGATATCGCCCTCCACATTACGCTCGCGTGCCTCTGAGACTGATGCTCCCACACCGCTGCCGATAAGAGTTCCCCATGCAAGAGCCCCACCGAAGCCCATGGCCGCCGAAGGCACGACCCCTGACATATCAATGAGGAACTGCTCCGCAAGAGGCGTGTCTTCGGGGATGTACAAGGGTGCTACCTGCTGCTGCGCGAGATTACGTATCTCATGGGCGACGCGTGCGCGCAGGTCTATGTTCTCAGCAGATGATTGTAGCTCTGTGCCGAAGTTCTCGTCGAGAAGCTTCCCCGCGCTGTCCATGGCGGCTGAGCCCAGATGCATCGCGCCGAGACCGAGGTTGAAGCCCACATTCTGCCCGCCACGCTTCGCTGATCGCCATAGCTGTGTGGCGACATCTTGCTTCGCTTCTCCTTTCTGAAACTTTTGCCTTTCTAAGAGACAGAGGTGGTAGACCATATCACGCTCCTCCTTGCTGAGTCGTCGCAGCTGAGATGCGGCCTTCTGCGCGCTAGCCGCAGAATCCACAATCTGCTCGGGGCTAAAAATACGGTGCTCCGATGAGACCATCATTTCAATACCCTCAGATAGGGTACGCGCGATGGGGAGAAGCTTTTCGCGTGCCTCAGCCCCCTTCTGGAAGGCTGCCTGCGCGTAGCTGTCCACGACCGCATGTTTCGCGCTGTCGATGTCTTCCTTCTCCTTGCTCAGGTAAGCATTCCACGCCTGTGGGGTATCGCTGGTGAGACCTTGCTCGTAGCCCTTGTCGTAGAGATCGTAGGAGATATCCTGATACTTCGTTTTTTCCTGCTCGTCGGACAGGGAGTAGAACAGCTCCTCCTCCTCGGAGGAAATCATCCTGTCATCACTCAGTGCCTCGCGGATCTCCTCCCACTTCTCCTTCACCTCATGGCGTGATTTCCCAAGATGGTCAGCTGCCCATGATTGGTTGATTGTGCGTAGTAGCTGCTCGTCATTTTCCTCGGGGCTTCGAGCTTTATCCTGCCCGCCAGACGCAGCTTGGCGAATAGGATCGGGGATGTTTTCGAGTTTTCCTGTGAGTACCTTGTCCCAGTATTGGTTCAAGTCGGAGCGGCGTGAGCCACGCTCTAGCTTTTCCTGCAAGCCATTTCCCGCCTGCTCGCCGTCCTTCAGTGTGACGGGGTAAATGTTCTCTAGGCTGGGTAGCTCACCCTCGGGGACTGGGCGCAGAGCAGGGTCATCACTCTCAAAGAGGTGTGATAATGACTGCGTGTGGCTGTTCTCCTCCTGAGGCTCGGGTGCTTGCTCTGTCTCACTGGGGTTTTCTTGCTCGGGGGCAAGAAGGGAAACTTCCTTTTCTTTTTCCTCTTTCGTGAGAGTAGTGGGAGCTTGCGTGTCTGGTGGTTTGATGTCTTGTGTGTTCATGTTCGTAAAAATAGGTGAGTGGGGTGATTTATTTAATATCCAGCACGCGATCGTCGAGACATACCCAGACCTGCTCTGGGATGCTATGCTTGCTGATGAGCTCATCGAGCTTATCGAGACCGTCTTCTTCGACCAGCTTGGGCGCGAGATCTTGAATCTGTCTCAGGCGAGCGAGGCTATGCCTGTCTCCCATCGTGCCGAGTTCGCCGCGTCTGTAGGCGTTCCATATACTGGTGTTCATGCGCTGCCTCTTGCTCGCGCTGATGCTTTGGCTCTGATCTAGACGTAAGAATAATTTCTTCTTGTCGCTGGAGTTGAGTGGGGCGGTCGCTAACTGGAGTTTCAGCTCTAGTAGATCGGCTTGATCATCGCCGCAGCGGTCGATGCGTCCCTGCCATTCGCAGAAGTCGCGAGCGGCGCTTATGCTGTTCTTAGCAGTCTTGTAGTTGAGCCTTGCTATCTGATTTTTCGTGAGAAGCCCAGCATCCTCCACCTGCTGAAGAGAGGCTGGTTTGATAGGCTTGTCGGCAAGAATCTGCCGCGATAGATGCTCCGCGAGTGCGCTCCGTGCGCCGCGCTCGGTCTCCTCGCTGAGCTGAGTGAGCTCCTCCCTGTGTTCTTCACTGAGCTGGAACTCTGCGTCTTTTGTCTTTTTATAGACGGAGAGTGTCTGGATGGGAGCAGACTTGAACTGCTCATCCCAGTGCCGGTAACGCGCCGCGCTCTGCGCACTTTTCTTCGCCTCTTCTACGGAATCGCGCGGGATGAAGATGTCGACGACGCTGTCTATCCAGCTCGTGGCCTCGACTTCATCGCCCCTGTCTATGCTGCTCTGAAGTGACTCATTCCATGAGTTACGCGCTTTTGCGATGCGAGCAAGCTTCAGTTGCTGCTTCGTCGAGATGTAGGACCGCTCATTGTAGCGCGCTGCGATCTGCTCACCCGCTGCACGTGCCGCGGGCGATAGCTTGTCGATTGCGGCCTTGAAATGCGGCGTCGCTCTCTGCTTCCAAGCGTATTCCATATCCTGATCCGCGCCTAGGTCTTGCATCTCTTCTTGCGAGAGACGGTTCGCCTCTTCAAGACTGTTCATGAAGCCTGCTAGTTCTCCCGTTCGTTCAACTTCGGCGAGGAGGGCATCTTCCTCCTCCTGTTCACGCTTCTCCTGTCGATTCCCTTCGTCGCGGATAAAATCAGCCGTGCCTGAAGCTAAGTCTTGAACACTTCGCTCTCTGCGCTGGGCGACTTCTACGTTGTCCAGCAAGGCACGCTTTTGCCCTGAGCGATCTAATTGTTGTGGTGCTGGGGCGAGCATACCCCATTCTTTCATACGAATTGCCATAGAGTGAGCATGACAGATGCCATCGTCTGGCTCAAGGTTGTGGCGGTCAAAGCTCGCCCAAAACCGCGCGGTTTTCGCGAGCGATGCTCAGAAAAAACTAACTGAATGTTAGCCTTGTCGAACAATAAGGCTTTTTTCACTAAGAATGTTCAGGCTGGGAATTTTAGGCTTGAAAAAAGCTGTCATCAGGTGTTTAATAGTCGCGCACCGTTGCAATTCCTGCGCCCGTGCCGAGCCGATGCTTATGAAGACACAAACTACATTTGAAATGCCAGATTCGTCTGCTGCTCTGAACTATATGAGTAATGATGCCGTTGACGCGGGCGACATGATGACCCTGAACATGGGACCATCGCATCCAGCGACCCACGGTGTACTGCGCCTGAAGTTAGTCTTGGACGGTGAGCTTGTTGTGAGCTGTGACCCCGTTGTTGGTCACTTGCATCGCGGTATGGAAAAGATTGCCGAAAATTTCCATTACAACCAATTTGTCACCTACACGGACCGAATGGACTACCTCGCGCCCATGAGTAACAACATCGCGTACGCTTGCGCCGTGGAGAAACTCCTAGGCTGGGAACTCCCAGAGCGTGGTCAAGCTATTCGCGTGATATGCAGCGAACTTTCTCGTCTTTCCTCATATTTCTTGGGGATGGGCGTTTTTGCTATGGACGTGGGTGCGATGACTGTCTTCCTCTACTGCTATGAGGAAAAGGAAAAAGTGCATAACTTCTACGAAAAAATCTGTGGCGCACGCTTCACCAGCAGCTACACCCGTATCGGTGGTATGACACGTGATTTTCCAGTGGGCTTTGAAAAAGAAGTACTTGCATTCTGCGACAGTGCCTCCGTCTCCATCGACGAAATGGAAGCCCTGCTGCTGCACAACAAGATCTTTATCGACCGTCTCGTCGGTGTCGGTGTCATCCCACGCGAGATGGCTCTGAATCACGGCATGACAGGTCCTAACCTCCGCTCCAGCGGAGTCGCACGTGACCTGCGCAAGACGAATCCTTATCTCGGCTACGAGCAGTATGACTTTGACGTCCCTGTCGCCCAAGAAGGTGACTGCTACGCACGCTTCCAGCTACGCCTCGAAGAAATGCGCCAGTCCATCCGCATCCTCCGTCAAGCCATTGATCGCCTCCCCTCTGGTCCTATCTGCGTGCAGGTGGACAAGGGAATCCTCCCTCCGAAGGAAGCCGCGATGATGGGCATGGAAGAGCTTATCCGCCAGTTCATGGTCTCGACGCATTCCGTGAACGCCCCTGCTGGTCAGGTCTTCTTCGGTGCTGAAAACCCGAAGGGCGAGCTCGGCTTCTTCATCGACTCCCAAGGCGGCGGTGTCCCTAACCGCCTAAAGATGCGCAGCCCCTCCTTCTGCTCCCTTTCCATCCTTCCTGACCTGCTCCCAGGGCACTTGGTCAGTGACATCCCAGCCATCCTTGGCTCGTTTGACTTCGTGCAGGGTGAATGTGACCGTTGATCCTGACTTTACCATTTCTTACTCAATTTTTCCTTTCTTAAACAACCATGTCCTCCGATACCATGAACCCCATCGACGCTCTCGCGCATGAGCATGCCTCACCTGGTGAGAAGTTCTACCCCGTATTCGCCGTCTCTCCCGAGCTGACGCAGCGCGCGCAAGAACTCGTCGCCCTCTACCCTGAGGGAAAATCTCAGTCGGCCGTCCTTCCCATCCTCCACCTCGTGCAGGAGAAGTTCGGCTTCATCTCTGAGCCTAGTATCAAGTGGACAGCCGAGATGACGAAGACCAGTGTCATTCACGTGACAGGTGTCGTCACCTTCTACCCCGGTCTGCACCGTCATTGCCCTGGTAAGTTCCATATCCGCATCTGCCGTACGCTTTCCTGCGCCCTCGGTGGAGGAGAAGAACTCATGGACTACATCTGCGAGAAGACAAACATCGACCGCAAGGCCATCACCGATGAGAACTACGTCGGTATCAGCCCTGATGGAGTCTGGAGCATCGAAGCAGTAGAATGTCTTGCGAACTGTGGCTTCGGACCGAACCTCCTTGTCAACAGCAAGCTCTACTCCCGCGTCGATAAGGATGCCGTCGATTCCCTCATCGCTGAGTATAGCGCGACACTTTAATTTTTTTCCCTAACCCCCTCACACACGAACCCTTCTGACCAGCATGAGCGAGATTCAGTACCTTCCGGGCAAGGAACCCCACCCAAAAGAAAGCCGACGCATCTTCCGTAACGTCGATCGCGTCGACTACAACCCCTCCATCGACTGCTACATCGCGGACGGTGGCTACGAGATGCTGAAAAAAGCACTCGGCATGCAGCCCGTAGAAGTCATCGACGAAGTACGCAAGAGCGGGCTTCGCGGTCGCGGTGGTGCAGGCTTCCCTACAGGTCTCAAGTGGACATTCATCCCGAAGGGGAACACGAAGCCTGTCTACCTCGTCTGTAACTGCGACGAATCCGAGCCCGGTACATTCAAGGATCGCTACATCGTCCATCAAGACCCGCACCAGCTCATCGAAGGCATGATCATCTCCAGCTATGCGGTAGGAGCGAAGTTCGCCGTCCTGTACATGCGTGAAGAATTCCCCGAAGCCGCCGCCATCATGACGACAGCACTCGCAGAAGCGAAGGAAAAGAACTTCCTAGGCAAGAACATCCTCGGCAGCGACTACGAACTCGAAATCGTCCTCCACCGCGGAGCAGGCGCTTACATCTGTGGTGAGGAGACGAGCTTGATTAACTCCATCGAAGGCAAGCGTCCTTACCCACGCATTAAGCCTCCCTTCTTCCCCGCCGCCATCGGTCTCTATGGCTGCCCTACCATCGTGAACAACGTGGAATCCCTGTGCCAAGTACGCCAGATCATGCTACTCGGCGGTGAAGGCTACGCCGCCACAGGCGCGCAGCGCTCCCCCGGTACACGCATCATCGGTGTATCAGGCGACGTGAAGAAGCCCGGTTACTACGAAGTCATCTCTGGCTCTATCACCTTTGGAGAACTCCTCAACGACCTCTGCGGAGGTCCAAAGGACGGGCGCAGCTTCAAGGCTATCATCCCCGGTGGATCTTCCTCCAAGGTCATGCGATGCGACCAGAAACTTCCCCAGCGCATGCCAGATGGCACGATGGGTGAGATCAGTGTCTTTGATATCCCTCTCGACCTCGACTCCATCGCGGCTCATGGTTCTATGAGTGGATCTGGTGGTGTCATCGTCATGGATGACAGCCGCAGCATGCCTCATGTTCTTAATAACTTGAACCGCTTCTACAACTGGGAATCCTGTGGTCAGTGTACGCCCTGCCGTGAAGGTAACCCATGGATGTACAAGCTCAGTAGCCGCATCATTAACGGGCAAGCAGCCCCTGAGGATGTGGACATGCTCGTCACAGTAGCCGACCAGATCTGTGGCAAGACCGTCTGTGCCTTCGGTGAAGCTTGCTCATGGCCTACACAGGCATTTGTCGGCAAGTTCCGCGAAGAATTCCTCGCGATGACAGACTCCTTCAACGCGCTTAAACCTCACTCCGACGAGAAGAAGGCCGCACGCCAGTACCTCGGTCGCCCTGATGGCCAATAATGATCACCATACCCACCCCCTTATTTTCTCGCCCATGAGCACAACACCGACACTTCTTCCTAAGGACGCCGCCTCAGCGGAGGGCATGGTCAATGTCCAGATCAATGGCACGTGGCATCGCGTACCACAAGGCGCACGCATCATTGATGTCTGCGACTCTGTAGGTGCGACCGTACCACGTTTTTGCTACCACCCGAAGCTCGCCATCGCAGGTTCATGCCGCATGTGCCTCGTCGAGCAAGGCATGCCACCACGTCCTGCACCAGGTCAGAGCCCTCAGTATACTAAAGACGGCTATCAGGACATCCAGTGGATGCCACGCGCCGTCATCGCCTGTGCGAACACAGTCGCTGAGAATATGGGCATACGCACCACAGGAGCTATCACCGAAGAAGCGCGCCGCAGCGTGCTGGAGTTCCTCCTGAGTAATCACCCCCTCGACTGCCCCATCTGCGACCAAGCAGGTGAGTGCAAACTCCAAGAATACTCCGACGACCACGGATCTGGCACAAGCCGCTTCCAAGAAGAGAAGACCAAGAAAGGTAAGAACCTCGCGGTCGGTCCTCGTGTGAACCTCGACCAAGAACGCTGCGTGCTCTGTACGCGTTGCGTGCGCTTCATGCGCGATGTCGTCGGTGAAGAAGTACTTGGAGTCGTCGGACGAGGCACGCATAACGCCATTTCCTGCTACCCCGGTCTCGAACTCACGAGTAACTACTCGATGAATACCGTGGATCTCTGCCCCGTAGGCGCGCTCACCAGCAGCGACTTCCGCTTTAAGATGCGCGTGTGGTTCCTCAAGAGTACACCGAGTATCGACGTGAACTGCGGCACAGGGACAAACATCAACATCTGGTCACGCGATCAACAGGTCTACCGCTTCACCCCACGTCAGAACGACGCGGTGAATAGCAACTGGATGGCAGACAGTCACCGCCTGAACTACAAGTTTATCAACAGCGAAGATCGTGTGCTTAACCCCATGGTACGCACGGACGCAGGCGCAGAACTCCGCCCCACCGTTTGGGACGCGACCCTGAAGCTCGCCGCTGAGCAGCTTCAGAAGTGCGAAGCCTCGAAGACCGCCATCATCGCTTCTGCCCGCATGACGAACGAAGAACTCTACCTCGTGCGTCGCCTCGCTGCCCAGCTTGGCATCCGCGAAGTCGCAAGCGTCGCCCGCATGGAAGAATCTGACGGCATGCTCATCAGCGCAGACCGTAATCCGAACACCACAGGTGAAAAACTCATCATCGGTGAAGCGTCCACCATGCTCGAAGGCATTTGCTCTGGCATCGAAAGCGGACGCATCACAGCGGTACTCGCCCTCGGTGAAGACCTCCTCGACGGACTCGGACTCTCCCCAGAGAGCCTGAAGAAGCTCGACTACCTCCTCACCCTCACGCATACGAGCAACGCCACAAGCGCGCTGTCCGATATCGTCCTCCCCGGTGTCACCTTCGCTGAGAAGTACGGCACGATGATCAATGTCACAGGCCGCATCCAGCGTCTGAACCGTGCGTTTGAGCCACTGGGTAACTCACGCGATGACTGGAGTATTCTCCGCGATCTTCTGCTGAACCTAGGCTGCGAAGACGAGCGACTTGCACTCGCAGACTCCGCCCGTAAGATCCTGCCCATCCTCGCTGAGGAATTCGACCCCCTCGCTGGTCTCACATGGGCATCCATCGGTAACGACGGCAAGCCAGTCATCGAGACTGGTGTCACTATCCCCCTCCTGAGCCGCGAGGCATAATATAGCTTTATCCCCACATTCACCTCATGATACAATATCTCATCGATTGCTGGAACGCCTTGTGGATGAACCCTACGTGGTTCTACCTCATCACGACACTGGTAAAGCTGGTAGTCATCTTTGCTGTGCTCCTCCTCTTCGTGGTTCTCTCCGTCTGGACGGAGCGACGCGTCGCTGGCTGGATTCAAGACCGCCCCGGTCCTAACCGCGCTGGTGTGCCCATCCATCTGCTGAAGCGTTTCGGTAGCAAGCAAGAACAGCCACTGAAGAAATGGCTCGACTACTTCGGTATTCCTGCGGATAGCGTCGTTGGTCGCGTGCTGCGCTTCCTTCGCCTCGACCGCGAAATCCCACTTTTCGGCTTCATACAGCCCATGGCTGACGGTGCGAAGCTCTTCTTGAAGCAGGAAATGACACCTAGCTTCGTGCGTAAGGGCTACTTCATCGCCGCGCCTATGCTTGTGCTGGGCCCCCCGCTCATCGCCGCTACCGTCATTCCCTTCTCCTCCCATGTCGACACCGTCTTCGGTACGATTAACATGGTGGTGTCGAACCTGAATGTCGGCGCGCTTTGGATCTTTGCCATCTCGGGGCTCTCTGTCTACGGTCTGACACTCGCGGGCTGGTCTTCCAATTCGAAGTTCCCCTTCATCAGTGGACTTCGCGCGACAGCACAGCTCATCTCTTACGAAGTAGCGATGGGGCTTTCCATCATCCCACTTCTCATGATGTTCTCCACGCTGAACCTGCAAGAGATCGTCATGAACCAAGCGGAGAACGGCTGGACACTCGCACCATTCTGGGGTGAAGGTCTCAGCATCCAGCGCTGGGCACTGCTCGCGCCTCTCGCTATTAGCTTCGTTATCTTCGTGACCTGCGTCTTCGCAGAAGCAAACCGTACTCCATTCGATATGGCAGAGTGTGAAACCGACCTCGTCGGTGGTTACCACACTGAGTACTCTTCGATGAAGTTCGCCTCCTTCTTCATGGGTGAATACGTCGCCATGGTCGTAGGCTCAGCACTCGTCGTTACCCTCTTCCTCGGAGGCTGGTCCATCGGCTTCGGTGCAGATGTCGCCCTCGCTGATTGGGCTGCACAGGCACAGGTCTGCGGTGCGTCCGCATGCGCTACCTGTCTTGATCAGTGGGTAGGCGCGGCAGCAGGCTGGATCGTCGTCATCCTGCAGTTCATCGCCTTCTTGGTGAAGCTCGTCGCCTTTGTCTTCTTCTTTGTTTGGGTTCGCTGGACATTACCTCGTTTCCGCTGGGATCAGGTGATGAAGCTCAGCTGGCTGGTCTTCTTTGAAATCGCCGTTGCGAACATCATCCTCACGGCTATCATCATGTACTTTGTGAAGTAATCCTTCGAATCAATATCCATTTTCCTTTCTATGTCTTATACCCCCATCAAACGCCCGAAGTTTTCGCTGGCTGACAAGATCTACCTTGTCGCCTTCGTGAAAGGTCTCGGACGCACCTTCAAGCACCTTGTGCTCTCCCTGCTCGGCCGCAGCCGTTCTAAGGAAGACTTCAATGGCAAAGGCATCGGTGTCTGTATGCCCTATCCCGACCAAAAGTGGGATGACAAGCTTCCTTCCTACTATCGCGGAGCTCCTACGCTCGTCCGTGGCGAAGACGGACGCGAACGCTGTGTGTCCTGCCAGCTTTGTGAGTTCATCTGCCCAGCGCGCGCTATCGAAGTGATCCCCGGTGCTATAGACCCGAACTCCCCCTGCGCGAAGCAAGAAAAAGCCCCCAGCGAGTTCACCATCGACATGTTCCGCTGCATCTACTGCGGCATGTGTGAAGAAGTCTGCCCTGAGCAGGCCATCTTCCTGAGTAAAGAATACCTCATCACCTTGACCGATCGCGAAAGTGGTATACGCGACAAAGAAACCCTTTACCGCCTCGGTGGCGTGCGCAAGGGATTGGTCAATAAATGGAATCAACACAAGTAAAAATCACCCGCCATGTTGGAAGAATCCATTACACAATTGCTGTTTTACGCCTTTGCCCTCTGCGCTATCATCGCAGCCATCGGCGTTGTTATCATGCGCAACCCCGTTAGCAGTGCCATGTGCATGGCCATCTGCTTCGGCTTCGTTGCTGCTATCTTCTTTGGACTAGGTGCTGAGTTCCTCGGCATTATCCAGATCACCGTCTACGCAGGTGCCGTCCTCGTGCTCTTCCTCTTCATCGTCATGATGCTTGATATCAAGACAGAAGAGAAATCGAAGACCTCGTGGCCGAAGCTCATCCTCTGCACTGTCGTCGCTGGCTGCTTCGCCGTCGTCGTCGGTAAGGTCGCCTACACCTTACCCGGTGCTACTGAAAACCGCCCCTGCCCCATGGTAGGTCTCGTTGACGGTATCTGTGGCAAAGACTGCGCTAAGAAGTGCTGCAAGGAAAACTCCTGCTGTGCTAAAGACACTGCTTGCAAGAAAGCTGAACTCTCCCCTGAACTGCGACCCTGTGCGCTCTACGCCGCTCATGAAGCACGCAAAGAGGCACTTAAGAGCTACGGCAGCACTCTTCCTGAGCTCAAAAAGCAGGAAGAGACGAATATTGCAGGCATAGGCTCTCTCCTCTTCACGAAGTACCCCATCACCTTCGCTATCCTCTCCCTGACGCTTCTCGCCTCCTGCATAGGCGCGATCGCCATCTCCCGCCAATTACGTAAAGACTAAGATAGAAACCCATTATCATGCCCCCGCTCATTCATTACTTGATCTTATCAGGCATCCTCTTCTCGATTGGCCTTCTCGGTGTTCTTATCCGACGTAATGTCGTCGTCGTGTTCATGTGCCTTGAGCTCATGCTCACCGCTGCGAACATCAGCCTCGTCGCTTTCTCCCGCGCACAAGGAACAGAGGGAGTCCCCGTCTATGACGCGCAGATTCTGTCCCTCTTCATCATCACCATCGCTGCAGCAGAAGTGGCCATCGGTCTAGCACTCATCGTCGCGATGTACCGCGCGAGCAAGTCCGTCGACACCGCATCGCTGAACATACTTAAGGACTAATACCCACCAGTAGAACATTATGAATCCTAATCTTCCTTGGATATTCCTCCTCCTCCCGCTCGCTGTTGCTGCGATTAACTGGCTGTTCTTGGCTCGTCGTCAAGGGCTTGCAGCTGCTCTGTCTACGGTCTCTGTACTCGTGACACTGCTGCTCTGCCTCGGCTACCTCACAGGATGCGTCACGCTGACCCAGCCTGACAGCTACGTATGGCTACCTGTTGTGAATGGCGAAAGCCTCGGCATGGGACTGCTCCTTGATGACATGGCGATGCGCATGATGCTCGTCGTCACTGCTATCGGTGCACTCGTCCACATCTTCTCCCTCGGTTACCTGAAGGGAGACTCTTCAAACCTCACACGCTACTACGCAGGTCTGAGCATCTTCATGTTCAGCATGAGTACCATCGTGCTGGCAGACAACCTCGCCATGACCTTCATCGGTTGGGAAATGGTCGGTCTGTCCTCCTACCTGCTCATCGGACACTGGTTTAACAAGGACAGTGCCGCTGATGCCGCGAAGAAGGCCTTCATCACGAATCGTGTCGGTGACTTCGGTTTCCTTATCGGCATCGTTTTGACATTCGCCGCATTCGGCACACTCAGCTTCGCACAGATGGGTGGTCAAGCAGCAGGCATGGATACGAACCTCCTCAGCGTCGTCGTCATCTGCCTCTTCTGCGGTGCCGTCGGTAAGTCCGCTCAGTTCCCTCTTCATGTCTGGCTTCCTGACGCGATGGAAGGTCCTACCCCTGTTTCCGCGCTCATCCACGCCGCGACCATGGTCGCTGCTGGTGTGTACATGCTCGTGCGCCTTCAGGCCAGCATGGGAGCAGAAGCCTTCACGCCTCTCGCTTGCAATGTCATCGCTGGTGTCGGTGCGATCACCGCACTGCTCGCCGCCCTCATGGCGATGCAGCAGGACGACATCAAGCGCGTCCTCGCGTACTCCACCCTGTCCCAGCTCGGTTACATGGTCATGGCAGTCGGTCTCCTCGCAGGAGAAGCCGCTATGTTCCACCTCTTCACCCACGCTTGGTTCAAGGCTCTTCTCTTCCTCGGTTCTGGTGCTATTATCTTCGCTTGCCATCATGAGCAAGACATCTGGAAGATGGGCAACCTCAAGAAGCGCATGCCTATCACCGTCGCTTGCTTCGGTCTTGGTACACTCGCCCTCATCGCTGCCCCCGGTTTCGCTGGCTTCTTCTCGAAGGAAAGCATCCTCATGGCCGCTTGGGAAAAGAACGCTCTGTTCTTCTGGGTCGCCGCTGCTGTCGCTGCGATGACTGCCTTCTACATGCTCCGCGTGTGCTTCATCGCCTTCCTCGGTAAGGAACGCAGCGATAATGCCTCTCATGCTCATGAAGTAGGTCTTTCCATGCGCGTTCCTCTTATCCTCCTCGCTGTGATGGCTGTCATCTCAGGTTATGGCTTCGTCGCGAATGCGCTTGTTCCCTTCAACAACTTCGTCGCTGAAGGCTTCCACGTCGGTGTTCCCTTCTTCGTCGGTACAGGTGCTATGATACTCGGTGTCGTGCTCGCGTTCCTCGTTTACGGTCGTTCGCCCTCGAAAGACCCTCTCGCAGGAAATGCCTTCTCACGCGCTCTTCGTGCTCGCTTCTATATAGACTGCTTCTATGACAAGGTCATCATCGGTGGTGTGCAGAAGATCTGCTCCGAGATCATCGACTGCGTCGACGGCTTCGTCATCCGTGGGCTCATCGTACAGGGATACGCCTTCATCGTCTCCCGAGTCGGCATGCTCCTCGCGTGGTTCCGCGGTGCTGATCTGCGCTCGAATACTTACATGACCCTCATCGGAGTGGTTATCATACTCTGCATCCTCCTCTTCCAATAATCATCAATCGTTTTATCTACTATGCTCCTCTGTCTCATACTAGTTCCTATCATTGCCTCAGCCCTCATCGGCTTTCTGAGGCTTCCGGGACGTCCCCTTGCGATCGCAAGTGCTCTGATCAGTGCTCTGCTCACGATTGTTGTACTTACTGGAAGTCCTCAGCCAGACACTAGCAGTCTGCAACTGACGCTCGACCTGCCACTGAGCCGCATCATGCTCGTGCTCACCGCTCTGGTGACGCTCGCTGCTGCTATCGGTCTCCGTGCCCCCGATGCTCAGGCATCGCGCAGCTGGTCCATCTCCATGCTCCTCATTTCCGCAGGGGCTACAGGTGCCTTCATGTCGGACAACATGATTTCCTTCTTCGCCTTCCACGAACTGGCACTCATACCTACCTTCATCATGATAGGCTGCTATGGGCGTGGTGACCGTCGCACCATCTCATGGACAGCGACCATCTACCTCGGTCTTGCCTCCATGGTGCTGCTCGCAGGTATCATCATGCTGACCTACGCGCTGAACCTTCCTGACTTTAACTTCTCCAGCATCGCTCCTGCTGTCGCCGCTGGCGCAGCGACGCAGGATACCTGTCTCCTTAGTACCGCTGGTCTGCTCCTGCTCATCGGCTTCGGTACACTGGTTTCCCTCTTCCCCTTCCATTCATGGGCTGGTCCTGCTTATGCAAGTGCTCCGACTCCTGTTGCGATGATGCACGCAGGTGTGCTCAAGAAGTTCGGTCTCTATGGTCTCTTCACCATCGCGTCCGCCCTCGGTGGGATGAATGCTCATATCTTCCAGCCATGGCTTCCCTACCTGCTCTTCTGCCTCCTCGGTAATGTGCTCTGGGTCGGCTATGTCACCGTGAACAAGGGACGTCTTGACGACATGCTTGGTAACTCCTCCGTCATGCACATGGGCTACCTCTTCCTCGGCTTCGCCGCCTACGTCGCCTACGCACCTGAGCATCTCGAACTCGCCTTCAACGGTGCAGCTCTCCTCATGCTCGGTCACGGTCTCACCATCGGTCTTCTCTTCCTTCTGACAGGTCAGATCGATGCCCAGACGCGCACGCTAGAAATTGACTCCATGGGTGGGCTCGGTACGAAGCTGCCTAAGCTCGGCTTCCTCTTCGGTCTCGCTGGGATGGCATCCATCGGTCTGCCACTTCTTGCGAACTTCCCAGGTGAGTTTGCCATCTTCATGTCCTGCTTCCAAGACGCTGCACTCGGATGCAGCGAAGGTGGATGCTGCCCCTTCTCTTGGGTGGGTGTCCTCTTCGGAGGTGTAGGACCTGTGCAGGTCGCCGCTATCATCGCGATGTGGGGTCTCGTCATCGGTGCTATCTACATGCTGCGCGCATTCCGCCGCGTCTTCAAGGGCGAAGTGGCGATGGCGAGCACACGCGCTACAAGCCTCAGCTGCTATGACATCGTCGCGGCAGTCATCCTCGCAGCGGCACTCGTCTTCTTCGGCATCTTCTCTCAGATCGGTATCAGCCTCCTTGGTTAAACCACGCACTGAATAATTCCTACTAAGAATCTTTACATTTCTAAGTTCATGATTACTTTTAATTACACATGGTCTGATTTTGGTGCGAGTATCGCCCTGATCATCGTCGCCGTCCTTATCCTCATGGCTGATGCCTTCTGCAAGCGCATGCCGCGTCGCGGCTACGCGCTCTTCGGAGGTCTGTCTGCCATCGTTGTAGGTCTCTTCTTCGGCATTCTTGATCCTTCTCCCTCGCTTTACACGGCGGCTAGCTTGATTGAGACACTGGGACATGTAGCCTGCATCGCTGCAGGTCTCTGCATGCTCGTCGCCTTCGACTACAACAAGGTCACGACCGAGTCCGTCTCTGGCAGTGAAAATGATGAAGGCACAGGCGAGCTCTACGCCCTTTTCCTCATCGCCACTGCTGGTATCAGCGCACTCACACAGGCACAGGATCTCATCACGCTCTTCGTCGCCCTTGAAGTCGTCACCCTGAGCTCCTACGTCATGGTCGGCTACTATCGCCGTAATCGTGGCTCAATCGAAGCTGGCGTGAAGTACCTCGTCCAAGGTGCGCTGAGCACAGGCATACTCGTCTTTGGTGCGGCATGGTACTTCGGTGCTACGGGGACTTTCGCTCTGGCTCACTCAGGTGAGGTGCTTTCAGAAACAGCGATGCTCTTCGCGTACATTCTCCTTTCCCTCGGTCTCATCTTCAAGGTGGGCGGTATCCCCATGAGTGCATGGATTCCTGATGTCTATCAGGGAGCTCCTACACCTGTGAGTGCCTTCCTTTCCACCTGCTCGAAGATCGCAGGTGTGATCGCACTCGCCTTACTCTACCTGCCTCTGAGCTGGATGGTGCTCGATGTTGAAGGATTCACCCTAGGATCAGGAGCTGATCCCCTGCCTAGCATGATGGACAATGTCACGGATAACGTGAACAGCCTCCTGCTTCTTGTCGCAGTCGCGACACTACTCATCGGTAATTTTACCGCGATCAACCAGCGCAATGCGAAGCGTCTCCTCGGCTACTCCTCTATTGGACAAGCTGGTTTCATCCTCGTCATCTTCGTCGGACTGACATCCTCGGTACAGACCTCTAATGTCGAAAGCCTCCTGATTTATCTCGCTGCCTACAGCCTCGCTTCAATCGGAGCGTTTGCAGCGATCGGTCTCGTGCGTATGGCTCGCCAAAGCGAAGAGATCACTGCCTTCAATGGGCTGGGTAAGACGAATCCCTATTTCGCCTTTACGGTGACTGTGTTCATGGCCTCCCTCGCTGGTGTGCCTCTCACAGCTGGTTTCCTCGGAAAGTTCCTGAGCTTCTACGTCGCCATTAATAATACCTACTTGGCTATTATCCTGCTTCCCGCCATGATCTTCGGTGCAGCCGTGGGCTTCTACTACTACTTCAAGATCATCCGCGCGATGTACTGGGAAAATGCCATGCCAGAAGACGCGCCTGTGAAAGTGCCTGTCCTGACAGGTCTCGTCATGGGTACACTATGCGTCACCATCATCGCTACTGGTACCATCACGCTCCTGTGATGCACTGAGGTGAACATATGATTTTAACATCCCCGCAGATTATTGTCTCGGGGATGTTTTTCTTTGAAGAAGCAGCATGAGCCAGCTCCCTCCCATCATTTCCAGCCTGAGCATGAAGCTACGCCTCCTTGCGAGTGTGCTGTTACTGCTCGCTGTCGTCCTGTTCATGTCCTACAGGGGAATACATGGACTAGAGATGTGGGTATTCGCGGGCTTATTCGGTATGCTCCTGTATGTGCTTGTAGCGCGGGAGGGGAGAATATACCTGACGACGGCAGCGGTCACACTCAGCCTCCTTCTCGGCATGCTGGCATTACCCTTCGTCGACTTCTTCAGACCTGAGCTCGCGTGGCAGGATCAGAATATATACTACTTTGCCAGACCGCGCCTCGGGGACTATCTCCTAGTGCTGCTCTACCTCATGCCTATCTTGCTCGCTCTGAGCTTCACCCAGTACTGCATGCGTGTGAACAAGAGCCATCGACTCGCATCCATCCTGCTGGACAAAGCACCCGATCCGAGCAAGGGCAGGGCACTGCGCGAAAACAGAGCCGCCGATGCAGGCAAGAGCAAGGCCGGATTCCGCTACGAAGAGCTAGACCAGAGCTTTGTCGAACGCTGCCATGAAGTCTACCGACAGGTGCGCAATAGACTGAAGCAAGTCTACTTCAGCCTAGGTCTACTCAGCATCATCGGTCTTCTCTGCGCTTGGCACTGGGGCATACCACATCTGCTCAACACAAGCGAGAATAGGAAAAATCAAGACCGCCACCTCATTCACGCATGGACACAGGGTGAGGGGAGTGACTACAGCATCATTCATGCGCTTGACCGTCTCGTCAAGCAGCTCAACGAAGACGGCATCCCTAGTACGCTGACACCCCAGCAGCTGGAGCAGGAGCTCGGACTCGATCAGCTCAGTGCGGAGCAGCGGCAGAGCGCAGCATCCATGCGCTTCGACGAGAGGCTAGTCGCACCTACGCTGAGCATCTACCTTCCCGACAGCCTGTGGCTGCGTCTTTTCATCTTCCCCGAAGAGGGAGGTGCTGGACTGGTGAAAGAGCTACGCCTCAGCATAGAAGACAGCCGCGTCTACGACATCTTTCTGCAATTAAAGGCACGCCAGAGCAAGTGATTGACAACTCCCCGCACTGCCTGCTATACTCAGAGTGAATTAAACTCTTACGCATTTCCTATCATGATCGAAGAAAGCCTGAATCGCTGGCGGCCTAATGTCGCTGCCGTCATCATGGACAGGGAGGGGAACATCCTCCTTGCGAGCCCCACTGACCCTGCGAAAAACTGGCATTTCCCGCAGGGAGGCGTGGGGAAGAAAGAGACGCTGAAAGACGCACTCAGGCGCGAAGTGCAAGAAGAAGTCGACCTGCACCCTGACCAGTACCGCATCATCTGCTCCATAGGCGGCTACCGCTACCAGTACAAGGAAGAAAACGAGAAAAGCACCCGTTGGAAAGGACAGGAGCAGACTTACTTCCTCCTCCTCTGCCATGAGGAAAAGCCCGTTATCGACCTCAGCCAGAGCCCCGAGTTCCTCCATGCACAGTGGCTGCCATGGCGCGAGGTGCATCCTGAGATGTTCGTGCGCTTCAAGCGTGAAACCATCAGACAAGTCCTCGAAACCTTCTTCCCCTCCACCATGGGGGACAGTGGACTGAGCAGTTATCAAGAACACGCCCTCTCACCGCGCCGCTACCTCTTTCAAGCAGGGGAAGTCTGTAGCCTCGCTGAGCTGCCTAGCGACGACAGATCCCTCTTTGCCGGTGGAAAAGCCGAAGCCCGAGCCCAGCTCAGTCATCTGTACAAGGACATCCTCCGCCTGCATCAGGCAGTCGTCTCCAAGCGCAAGGGGCGGCTACTCGTCCTCTTCCATGGGGTAGAACGCTGCGGCTGCGAAGGAGTCGTCCAGCGACTCGCGCACCACATGGAGCCCTTCGGACTACGCGTCGAAAGCCTCTCCCTCTACGAAGACGAAGGCCGCACGAACTACGACTTCATTTACCCCCTTCACAAGCGCGTTCCCACACGCGGTGAAGCCGTCCTCATGGACAGATCCGTGTACAACTCGCTGCGCGTCGACTACCTCGAAGGCAAGATAAGCGACGAAGTACTGCTACGCCGCCTGACACGCCTGAACGAGTTCGAGCAGATGCTCGCGGAAGAAGGCACGACCGTTATCAAGATCTACCTCCATATTTCACGAGAAGAGCAGCAGCGACGCTTCAATAAGCAGCACTTCTACGTACAGCCCCACCGCCTCGCCGAGGAGCAGATAGGCAGCGATGCCGAGACATGGCAGCGTGAAATGCAGCTCTCCGAATCCATCCTCACCTGCGTGAATTCCCCCTCCTGCCCTTGGTACATCATCCCAGCGGATAAGAAGTGGTACCGCGACCTCTGCGTCACCCATATCGTCATCGACACCTTACAGCAACAGCTGCATTCTTAAATACTGTTCGCTCGGTACTCCATGAAGTAGTCTATCATTTTCGATACTTCCTTCTGCGTTGGTATCGTGTAAGGGGTGAGCTCGGGGAGGGCTTTCGTCGCGGTGTCGAGGCAGAAATCCAGCGTCTCGATTAAGCAGGTTTTGTCCTTTAACTTGTGGTAGATCTCCGTGCCGAAGTTAATTTGGCGCAGGTAGAGGATGCTTCGGAAATCGTCGTATTCCTCAAGATAGTAGTCACCGTTATCGGGGGCGCTCTTATAGTGCT
>CAYJNX010000006.1:0-15740 GCA_964371525.1 uncultured Akkermansia sp.
ATTCTTTATTGAAACACTATTTTACATCACTAATAGTATTTTAGCAAGACTTATTTTGGAAAAAATCAACGTTACTTTACACTAGTATGGAGTTCCTAGGACAAAACCTTAAAAACCACAAGGCACGCCGCACCCACCAAGGAGCTATCCTCATCACAGATGGCGCATGGAAAAACCGCGTGACCGTGGTAAGCAACTGGTCGGGCAATCGCGAAGAGGGCACTATCGCGCTGAGCAGCGATAGTAGTGCCAGAAAGTTTGAAACCCGCCTTCTCACCACAGACTCCGGCTTTGGTTACTGCGATGTCGCCTATGACAAAAAGCGAGACGGCTTGGTCGTCGTGGCGGAAGCCGAGCCCTATGATGCCAACAGCCAGCGCATCAAGCTCAGCAAAACTCCCGACCGCAATGAGCGCTTCTCACTGCAAGCATTCTCATTCACAATAGAGTATTACGAAACCCTAAAGGTGCTTATTCCTTAGGGGACTTGCAAAAGACGCGCTGTTACGCTCATTTTAGCAATCAGCATTCTGATCGAACTAATTCATCCTAATAATGCTTCCCATGCGCGCGCAACGGCGAGGAAATCGTCGTTGCAGTGTACTTCCGTCGCGATGGCTTGTAGCTCAGGGCGTGCATTTGACACGGCTATGGATTGACCTGCAAGCTGGAGCATCGCTATATCATTCATCTGATCGCCAGAAGCAAGCACAGCAGAGGCGGGGATGCTTAGTTCTTCGAGAATGATCTGTAGAGCCTGAGCCTTGTTCACATCGGGCATCACGCAGTCGAGCCAGTAGTCACCTGCCATGGTAAGGCTGAGTCGCTCTGCCCATTTCGGGAAAAAGCTCTGCATGACCTGCTCTTCTAGCGCGTGCTCACGGAAGAGTGAGATCTTC
Source organism: uncultured Akkermansia sp. (assembly GCA_964371525.1). Lineage (GTDB taxonomy): Bacteria > Verrucomicrobiota > Verrucomicrobiia > Verrucomicrobiales > Akkermansiaceae > Akkermansia. The sequence continues at coordinate 900 of CAYJNX010000006.1, forward strand.
CCTAGGGGCACATCGGGGAGATTCCCTACGCCACCTGTGATGGTCACATTCACTCTGTACTCATCGACGAGCCTTCTGACCATTTCGCAGTTTGCATCATGCGCATAGGACATATTCAGCCCACAAAATAGGCTGTCCACCGAGTCGAGCTGCGCGATGTCATGCTCTAGCTCTAGCACCCATTCGCGTGGGATGGTCTGTAGAATCCTACTGTATGTTGGCGTTTTCACACTGAGTCCGCCATTACCAATGAGGGATATATGATCAAGTACAGGTGCGAAGAGTCGCTCTATACTCTCCGTCTGTCTCCCGCTAGCGATGACTACCTGTATGCCTGCTTCTTTTAGCTGAACAATGAGATCGAAGTACTGGGGATGCAGTTCACGCGCCCCCTCTGGCATGATCGTTCCATCTATATCAGTGACGACCAGTTGAATGTTATCCATGCGGCGTATAGTAGCGCAGCTCCTCTATTCTGTCAAGGTGAGAGAATAAGGGGATCACTTGTGCTTGATTTCCTTGAGGATGATTTCTGCGTCCTTGTCACCGAGTTCGGCGGCTTGCTTAAGAAAATCTTCTGAGCCTTCATCACCGAGGGACACGGCTTGCTTAAAGAGCTTAATCGCTTCGTCTCGGTTCGCCGTGATGCCTATGCCTCGCAGGTAGCATATGCCCAGATTACGCATGCCGTCGACATTCCCCGCCTTCGCTGAGCGGGAGAAGAGACTGACAGCCTTTGCAGGGTTTTTCTCCACACCTCTGCCACCCAGATAGATGAGACCTAGCTCCAGCATCGCCTCTGCATGCCCGCGCTGCGCTGCTAGCTCTAGGAGGTTGACTGCCATCTTTGCATCTGGCTCTATTCCAGTTCCTGTGCGGTAGATCATGCCGAGGTGATATAAAGCGACGGGGTCTCCCAGCTGCGCTTGCTGGGAAAAGAGGAGGAGTGCTTCATTCGTATTTTTCTCCGTCCCTATACCATGGAGGTAGCATAGAGCGAGTGTACTGATCGCATCGGTATATTCGAGGCGTACTGCTTCTTTTAGCAGCTCTACAGCCTTCGCGCGATCTCGCTTCACCCCGCTTCCTGCTTGGTAGCAGAGGGCTAGCTGGTGGGCTGATCGCCCTGAGCCTAATTCAGCGGCGCGCGTGAAGTACGCAATGGCCTTTTTCCTATCTAAAGGAGCGCCCAGCCCGTCGAAGTAGCAAGCACCTAGCTGGTAAGTGGCGCGCGCGTGCCCTTTCTTTGCAGCTTTTTCGAAGAGAGAGAAGGCCTTCTTGTAATCGACTGCCACTCCATCACCGAACATGTGCATGATGCCGAGATTCGACTGCGCGTCGCTCTCCCCCATCGCGGCCGCCTTAGATATATATTCCACGCAGAGAGGGATATTTCTGGGGATGATATCGCCTTTGAGATAATTGATACCTAATGTAGAGAGAGCTTTAGCGTCGTTCTGCGCTGCCGCCTTATTGAGTAGTTCCATAGCCCTCTCCTTCTGAGCTTCCGTGCCTATGCCATAGAGATACAGAGTGCCGAGTGTGCCTTCAGAGATGAGGTGTCCCTGATCCGCGGCGCGTGAAATGTAAGAAAAAGCCTCTCCACTCACGTTCATCAGCAGCATGACATGCCCATAGAGGCACTGTGCTTCTACGTCTCCCGCGTCGGCTCGCTCTCGTAATTTCGTGAACGCGGCTACACGTTCGCGCGAGCTCATGGAGCTATCCGCTCCGACATACTGCTGCGCCTGCGCCACGTAGTCTAGCTCTTGAGCAGCGAAGGAAGCGTAGCTAAGCAAAAAGCCACAAAGAGCTGAGACGACGCGGGATTTATTCATGAGCTCATCATAGATCTAGCATATGAGCAGGTCAAGAATATAGTGAGACCTATTCACGTAATGTAATATGGGGACTTGCAAAATTAGTCCGAGCAGAATGGTAATCTCGAAAATGAGCGTCACAGCACGCCTTTTGCAAGGTCACCATACTAAAAAAATCCTAATCTAAAGAGGACTTGCAAGTGCCCATTAGACTAGGATTCTGAAATAAAATGTGAAAATCAGAAGTTAAAATGCAATTTTTTCGAACTTCTCGCAAGCAGCCTTGAGTTCAGGACTACCGAAATACTCAGCTTCGATGAGCAAGCCGCAGACTTCCTTTGCGGCTTCTTCAAACTCTTCCCCAGATTGAATCACCTCAGGAATCTGCAAGAGCATCTCAAGATCCTTCATATCTTCTTCTGAAAATGCCTGCATCTCGGCGTGCAAGGCTTCTACTTTCTTTGTGAGCTCAGTGACCGTAACAATTGCATCATCAACGGTAACTTTCTCTTCAAAGAGCTCCCATATCGTGGCTAGATATGCACTGGAAACCTCGACTAATTCGACTAAGGTGGCCTCTGCCTTGCAGAGTTCCTCAGCACTAGCTGGCTGGACGAGAGCAGGAACTGCGCAAAGGGCGCAAGTAAACGTATAGGAGTATGTCTTCATAGACGTTAATTGTAGCTCTATTTCCAGCAAAAGTCAATATTCGTTATTTTGCTAAGACTCACTCATGCAGTTTCGGTGATAATTTACGCTTTAATTAGAAGCTCTATTATGATTTAATAGCTCCATGACTATATCTCTAGAACAAGCCGTACTCGAAGGCATGAAAACCGCCATGAAGAGCAAGGACACACACGCGCTTACCGCCCTCCGAGCCCTGAAGACAGCTATACAGAACGCACGCATCGCCAAGGGCAGCGTCTCCTCCCCTCTTGATGAGACAGAACTCACCGCCCTCGTGCGTAAGCTTATCAAGCAGGGCGAAGACTCTATCGCCATGTATGAAAAGGCAGCTCGACCTGAGCTCGTCGAAAAGGAACAAAAAGAAATAGCCGTCCTCGCCGCCCTCCTCCCCGCAGACCTCAGTGAAGCAGAAGTAGCCGAACTCCTCGAAGCCGTCATCTCCGAACTGGGAGCTAGCAGCAAGAAGGACATGGGGCGCATCATGAAGGAAATGCAGGTACGCACCGCTGGTCGCGCCGCTGGCAAGACACTCTCACAAATGGTAGGTGCACGCCTCGCTTAAGCTTTTCTTACACACATACTCCCCTTCCTAATGGTCTGGTACGCAATCATTGTAGCGGCGGGAAGCTCACGCCGAGCTGGTTTTGATAAACTGGTGGCTCCACTAGCGGGCAAGCCCGTCCTCTGCCGCAGCGTCGACGCCTTTGTGAAGGCGGGAGCAGATGGGGTCATCCTCGTCTGCCCCGAGTCTCGCTGGGAGGAACTAGAGCTCGATAGCTACCAAGCAGGGCTCTCTATCCCCCTCCTGCGAGTCGATGGAGGCGAGCAGCGACAGGACTCTGTCTTCGCAGGATTGCTCGCCCTGCCAGAGAACTGTGACTATGTCGCTGTCCACGATGGTGCACGCCCTCTTATCAACCCCGATGCCATCCTGCGCTGCCTTCAGCAAGCAGAAAAATCGGGTGCTGCCAGCTGCGCACAGCCCATTGTCGATACGCTTAAGCGCGTCGACGGAGAGGGAAAGACTCTCCCTGAGTTTGTCGATAGAGAGCAGCTTTGGGCGATGCAGACACCCCAGATCTTTCGAACCCCTCTCCTTCTCACCGCCTACGAAAAATTACGCGACAGCGGAAAGGTCGCTACAGATGAGGTTTCCGCCATGGAGCATCTCGGACACGCGACCACGCTTGTGAGCGGCGGGGCGAATATGAAGATTACCCTCCCCGATGATCTCCAGCTCGCGGAAGTTCTCTGGCAGCACTTGGAGCACTAGGATTAGAAGGCATGAAGCGTATCTGGATCATCGGTCATGGCTTCCTAGGCAGCGCACTCGCAGTCTATCTGCGCGTGCAGGGGCATGAAGTCTACACCATCGATCGCGATAGCTCAGCGCAAGCAGATACCTGCGGTGATGCGAGTGATCCAAGCTTCTGGGCACAATCACTCACTAGAAATACCGCACCCGACATCATCATCTGCGCTCAGGCAACGAGCGGCGGAGATGCTATAGCATATGAGAACTGCTACCTCGGAATCGTCAGGGCGTGTATTTCTCATAGCTCTTCGCAAATCATCTTTTGCTCGTCCACCTCTGTCTGTGGGATTCACGACGGAAGCCTCGTTGATGAGTCTCGACCTATAGAGCCGAAGACACCAAGAGCGCGCATCTTGCGCGAGGCAGAAGAACTCGTCCTTGCTCAGGGGCAGGCGCAGCAAGGGATCGTTCTACGACTCGGCGCGCTCTACGGAGGCGACAGACTAGAGCTCTGGCGACGCTATGAGCAGGGCATCATGCCCGTAGCTGGGGCACGCGAGCGATGGATGAACTACACGCTACGCGAGCAAGCCCTCACTTGGATAGCCTCGCTGATCGCGCAAGAGAAAACAGGACTCTACCATCTCGTGAGCGATAGGCTGACAAAGCAAGAGGCACTTGAGCTCATGCAAGAGCTCACTGGGCTAGACATCCCCTCAGAGGAATCTGTGACGAGCTCGCGACGCGGTGGGAGTAATCAGCAGGTGATCAGCATGCACCCCGAGTTCATGACGCAGGGTTATGACTGCATGCGCCAGTGGATTCTCAAGAAGAGGAAGGAGCAGCAGCCATGAAATCACAGAAATCAGCTCTCGACCACTACCGCACGCTAGAACTCCCCTACGGTGCGCCTCTCTCTGATATCCAGCGCGCCTTCCGTCGGCTAGCGAAGCTGCACCATCCCGACCGCCAATCGGGAATAGGCGATGAAGGCGCGCGCTTCCGCGAGATTGTCATCGCCTATGATTATCTGAAGAACTATGTACCGCACCAGCCGGAGGCTAGGAATCCCCACGCGGAGGCTTACCCCGACAGCGAGCTCTTCTCTGAGGCATTCCGCCAGATGCGTGCACGACGCATCCGCATCCACCCGCGACGTGCGCCACGCGACCGCTCCCGCAAGCGCGCGCGGATGGACAGCGAGGGCACGATGCGCTCCGCGCGCCCGCGCCTCTTCCTCGTGCGCCCGCCGTCAAACGACTATTACTACATCTACATCTTCTACCTCGGGTCAATAGGCTTCATCATCATCATGATTATCTGGAACATCATCTCCACGATATTCAGATTCGATGATCCTGATCCTACCCCCATGCCACCTCCTCCTGCCTACACAAAGGAGGAAAAAGCAAAAATGCTCGAAGTTTACGAAGAAAGCACGGCAAAGGAAGCAGAAAAGCAGCTTCTGTTTGCTACAGACTAATTGCAACTAAGTTTGACACTAATGAAAGGTCATGCTAAACTTCTCTAGGAATAACGAAATCATCTATTTCCTCTACATTCACCTATCACATAAATCATTCCCATACCATGAAAGGCATCATTCTCGCAGGAGGAAACGGAAGCAGGCTCTACCCGCTCACGAAAACGACATCTAAACAGCTGCTGCCTGTCTATGATAAGCCGATGATCTATTACCCACTATCCACACTGCTGATCTTCGGAATACGTGATATCCTCATCATCTCAACCCCTCACGACATGCCCAATATCCAAAAGCTTCTTGGTGATGGTAACAGCCTGGGCATTAAGCTCAGCTATAAGGTGCAAGAGAAGCCCGAGGGCATAGCCCAAGCCTTCACGCTCGGCGCAGACTTCATCGACGGTGATGATGTCGCCCTCATCCTTGGGGACAACATATTCTACATGGGAATACAGCTGAGCAGCTTCAGAAAATCGGTCGAAGAAAACAAGGGGGAGAATGCCACTATCTTCGCCTACCATGTCTCAGCCCCAGAGCGCTTTGGAGTCGTGGAGTTCGATGAGGAGATGAAAGCCATTTCTATCGAAGAAAAACCACAGCATCCCAAATCAAGCTACGTCTCCGTCGGTCTTTACTTCTACCCCGCAGATGTGGTGGAGAAGGCACGCTCACTAAAACCATCGGCGCGTGGCGAATACGAAATCACCGACCTGAACAATATCTATCTCCAAGAAAACCGCATGAACGTCATGCCCATGGGTCGAGGCAATGCATGGCTCGACGCTGGCACACCCGACTCGCTGATGGAGTCAGGGCAGTTCGTTCAGATCATAGAAAAGCGCCAAGGGCTGAAACTAGCTTGTCTCGAAGAGATCGCATACCGCCGTGGCTTCATCTCGAAGCAGCAGGTAGAAGCCATCATAGACGAGCTGCCCAAGGGTGATTACCGCGACTATCTCACGAAGGTCATCACGGAGCAAAGCTTCTAAATTTTTCTACCAAGCATGAATACACCAGCTATACTCGTCACTGGCGGTGCCGGATTTATCGGCGCAAACTTCGTCCCCTATTTCTGCGAGAAGTACCCTCACTATAAGATTATCAACATCGACATCCTCAGCTACGCTGGCGACCTTCGCAATCTCAGCGAGTGCGACAGCATGGCGAACTACAGCTTCGTCCAAGGCGACATCTGTGACAAGCCACTCCTAGCTCAGCTCTTTGAGCAGCATGATATACGCGGTGTCATCCACTTCGCAGCAGAAAGCCATGTGGATAACTCGATCTCGGGGCCAGCAGCCTTTATCGAGACAAATATCGTAGGCACATTCGCCCTGCTTGAAGCTGCGCGCGCTCACTGGATGATCGCGCCGAAGCAGTACAAGGAAGGCTACGAAAACTGCCGTTTCCACCACATCTCCACCGACGAGGTGTACGGCACGCTCGGCGCAGTAGGTCTCTTTGAAGAGACGACCCCTTACGCGCCCAACAGCCCGTACTCCGCTAGTAAGGCAAGCTCTGACTTCCTCGTGCGTGCCTACCATCACACCTACGGCATGGATGTCACCACCTCAAACTGCTCGAACAACTACGGTCCGAAGCAGCACGACGAAAAGCTCATCCCCACCATCATACGCAAGTGCCTCGCCGAGCAGCCCATCCCCATCTACGGGAAGGGTGAGAATGTACGCGACTGGCTCTACGTACTCGACCACTGCAAGGCGATCGACCTCGTCTACCACGAAGGACTCGGTGGCGAAACCTACAATGTAGGAGGTCGCAATGAGCGCACGAATATGCAAATCGTCAACACGATCTGCGCCTTGCTCGACGAGAGACAGCCACGCCCACAGGGGCTAAGCTACGCAGATCTCATCACCTTCGTCACCGACAGACCAGGGCATGACCTGCGCTACGCTATCGACGCGACGAAGCTTGAGAATGAGCTAGGTTGGAAGGCAGACGAGAACTTCGAAACAGGCATCGTCAAGACCGTCGACTGGTACCTCCAGCGCGCACTGACTTCACAGGAAGGATAATTAGAAGCAGGCATACCGTGTTCTCACCGATGACAGCGCGACAGCGTCATGCAGAGAAGACTCGAAAACAAGCGCACTAGCTACCCAAGAGATCCACTTTAACGACGGCGTCGCGATAGACACGCGCCCAAGGATAGAAGACTCAGCAGGATAGTCGATGGCTCTGGGATGACTGGGGGTGGAACTTTGATAAGAATCTCTACATCCACACCACCATCGCTACGCTTCAAGACGCGGTAATCGCGACCATCGACGAGCTCTTGACCTGCGACGCTGAAGACTACAGTCTCATAGTCAAACTCGATATCTATCGTTTCACCCTGTGCTGCGACGATGAGCTCGAAGATGTCGCCCGGATCAGCCGTGGCAAAGTTCAGCTCTATCATATCGAAGGCGAAGGTGGTGGTATTATCAGCAATGATCTGGTTACCTCCATCATTCACATCCTCCATACCATAGCCTGTGAAGACGAGCGTCCCCACATTCACAGAGGTAGAATCGGTCAAATGGAAGATGTCGCCTACATTTACAGTGTCTGCATTAAAGGTAGATGAACCTGCAACCGTCGTCTCAGCCAGCACGTCTATGTAGCCTGTACGTGCACCTCCTGCATTGATATCAGAGAGCAGTGTTCCACCTTCAAGCTCAAGAACCGCGGTGTTGTCACCGACTCCTTCTAAGCTCACATGACCCACGTTTTTCAGGTAATCAGCATTCGTCTTCACCAGTGCTCCTGCGGAAACAGTCAGGTTCGATTGATTGGAGAAACTCCCTGTGGAAATAGAACCATCCGAGTGCGTGAAGCTGCCGAGCTCCACGCCACCGCTTTCCACACGAAGATGATCGACGCCTATCGCGCCGTTTAGCTTCACCCCATAACGCTCCGATGAGTTATCCTGCACGACGAGAGTACTCGTCGTGCTCGTGCTATTATCATCACGGATAGCGTCATTGATAGTGATAGTATTATCTGTACCTTCAGCGGTCTGTAAAGTCACGGTAGAACCTTTCACATACAGAGCGGTATAGTCGCGCACAGAATTATCGGATTCGACGAGGCTGCGCGTCTCGGCATTCCACGAGGCATTATTCACCGCGTAGTTGTCACTGATCGTCACATCTTCACCATCGGCCACAATATAGATATCTGAGGAGTTCTCTACGAAAAGCGCACCGCCCTGACCGTTCCGGATATCACTAGTCCCTGTGGCAGCAATATTATTCGTAAAGTCCGTATTCGTGAAGACGATGGCTGCATCACCACTCTGATTCTTCAGGGCGTAAGCTCCCCCCTGCGCTACGCCTTCCTGTGAGAAGGAGATGTTTCCTTCATAGTATCCAGTGATACCACCATCAATCATGGTACCATCCAGCGATACAGCACCACCTACTGCCATACCAGAGTGGGCTATAGCTGCATTCCCTATGAAGTCACTATCCAAGCTGCCTATCGTCCCCTTCCACGTACGAAGTGCACCACCAGATGCCCCCTGCGTATGTGCTGGCTGCATTTCGCCCTCTGCGGTATTATTGACGAAGTTTCCTTCTATATGACCGATCTCTCCGAACTCGCCCATATAAATCGCGCCACCGAAGGAGGCGGAATTATTCGTAAAGTCCCCTGTGATATTACCGATAATGGAAGACTCCGACGTAGGGGCATAGCCATAGATCGTGCTATCGAACTTCCCGACGAAGATAGCACCACCGCGCGCGTAGCATGTGCGACCAGTATCCTGATCCACTGTCACGGAATTACCATCAAAGTTCGCAATCAAGTCCGATACTGAGCTACCGCCTGTCAGGAATAAAGCACCACCAGCGGCATGCGCCGATGTGGAATTCGATTGGTTACCCGAGAAGACAACAGGCGTTCCCGTATTTTCAAAGATGATAGAGCCTCCATTGTAGAGGGTGATAGCACCACCTGCTCTGTTCCCGTCACCATCATTAACGAGATCTTTAAAATACTGTATCCCTTCGAGACTGATCACCGTCTGCACGGCACTATCATACTTGTAGACGACTTCAAAGCCATGAAACTGACCATCACCGTCCAGTGTCGATGGCTCCATGACACCGCCTACTTCTTTAGGCGTCCCTAAGACATGTACAACAAGGTGCTTTACGAAATTGTTTGCATCGATGTATAAATCATCTTCATCAGCCTGCGTTAAGGTGAAGACACCTTCGACTCCGTAGCTTTCTTGGATGGAGTTATCAGGTGTCCAAGTGGGGGTTTCTGTCGTAACATTAGACCCCTCACCGCCGCCAGAGGTTTCAAACTCACCAGAAGGGTTCGTTATCCCCCCACCTGTATCAACCGATGGATCTGGGGCTGTATAGGGGGGATACTCACCATTTTCATCTGGCTCTTCGCCCCTTGCCGCTTGGGCACTATTAGCGATACCTTCAGTAAAACGCACGGAGTAATCCACCTCCATGTTCTGCACAGTTGTCATCTGAGCCTCCAGTAGCTCAAAACTAAAACGAGTGTCACCCTGATCGGAGTCTTCGCTCTGATCGGTTAAGTCGGATGAATAGGCAGAAGCTTGGTTCGTAGGCTCTATCGTATCAGCAACGGAGCTCACATAGGAGCCTTCAAATCCCATCACATTGAGGTCAGACTGTAGACTACTTGCATCCGAGCTAGACTCGGTCATCGTAACACTTTCATCCAAAAGGTCAAGCGTTTGAATCTGCGCGCTAGCACTACTCAGGAAGCAGTAATTGAGTCCTATCAAGAACACGAATCCTGAGCAGCGGTCTCTTAATTTTGCATATAACATAGGGACATTAGTGGTTATTGTAAACTCATTGTATATTTTCTCTCTCTTCAAGAAAAATCGCTTTAGCTATCAACAAATTAGAAAAAACGATCACAGAAAACAGCGTTAATGTCCAAATTCACGAAATATGCAGCTTAGGATTTTTCAGGCATTATGACAAAAAACGCTAAATTATTTGCTTGCATAAATATTTTTTTTCATGCATATTAAGCCGACGCAGAACTACCCAGTTATGTTACCTCAGCAATTATTCTTTTTTGCTGCATCACTAACTCTTGCCCTAGGAAGTGGTGCTAGCCTCGCAGGACAACAATTAACTAACACTAGCAATTATTCCCTAGTAAATCTGTCTGAATTAGACGCAGCTATTGAAGAAGATTCGCCACCGCAGCAGAGCACGATGAGTACAAGTGTCGTCGAAGCCGAGCCTAGCGAATCACCCTCACTCACCTTGCAGGTCACCTCTGCCCTAAAAGAGCAAGCATCAGCCCCCCTCCCTATTCTTGAGGAGATCAGTGAGACCTTACTCTACGGTGAGCAGAAATCCATCATAGAAAAGCAAGAAGAAGAAGAACTCAGCACCGTCACTGCAAGAGTAAACTACGCTCCACGCTTTTCTGAACATAGAGCAGTCCTCAGTGAAGACACTGCTTTACTTTCCGATATCATTCTTGTTACTGAAGCGTCTCCTACCTCTTCTATCACACCGATCGCATCCATAACAGCAGAGTCTAATACGGTATACGACCTCTCTGAGTTCGAGCAGGGTAGCGCACTGGACTTTAATCAATCAGACGTGGCGATCGCGACGCAAGCTGCCACAGCAGCGAGCCTTTCCTACTCCGCGCCGACTGTCTCATCGAACGTCACAACTCGCAGTGCTTCTGGCTCTGGGGCGAGCGGCTTCAGTGGCGGTGGCGGTGGTGCGTCCTATTCAAGCAGTGTAGAGGAAAACACCGCATCCCCCCTTGCATCTTTTTTTAATTTTGAGGTAGATGGGCATGTGGTCATTACGGAGGAAGATGAAGCAGGCTTGGTGCTCTTATCGACTATGTTCCCAGGGGATTTCAACTTGAACATCATCGGTACGGAAAAAACAGTTGATGGCGTGGTTCAGTCACCCATCCTCGACGGTGCGGGGCTCTACCATGGCTTTCAGATATTTTTCAGAACTGCTAGCACGAATGAGTTTAATGTGAACCTGCAAGGTGTGGATGCCTTCGTTAACTTCGCGAATGAAGGAACATCTGGTACAGCTGGCGGCGCGATCTCGCTCTTTAATGGTGGCACGATCGACTTCGAAAACACCACGTCAGACTTCATTGAGTTTAATAATAACAAGGTAAGCTCGACTGGCAGTCATGCCTCTGGCGGCGCGATCTTCCTCACTGGTGGCGCGACTGTATCCGACCTACTCGCTCACTTCGACGGTAATGTCGCTGAGGTGGAACAGCAGACATCCACGACTCGCTATGCGCGCGGAGGAGCTATATTCGTAGGTAAACTCGACTCCACGATCGATGGCTACTCACCCACAGGCGAAATCTCCAGCATCGGTAACATCTCGGGCGAGTTTACGAACAACAAGGCATCCTTCGGCGGTGCTATTTACATGGGTGAGAATGGAAAAATCGGTAACATCTACTCAAACTTCGTGGATAACACTGCAGAAGGTTACAAGCAGCCTACTCATACCCAAGGTGCTTCTGGCGGTGCATTCCGTTCATGGGAAGGCGAGATAGGCGGCATACACAGTCACTTCACGGGGAATGCAGCTATCGCTCACACAGGTATGGCTGTAGGCGGTGCCGTATCACTGGATGGCACGAAAGTAAGTGGTGGCATCACAGGACTCTACGAAGGCAATATCGCCTACGCGGCTGAGGGCACGGCGCAGGGGGGAGCATACTCGCTCAAGAGACAAAACGGCACGGATCAGATCATCTTTACGAATACAAACTTCATCGGCAATATTGCAGCTACAGGTCTGGATAACACCGCCACGAAAAATTACACGCAGGGTGGTGCCCTCTTTATCGAGAACTCGGCAGACGTCTCCATCGTCGCCGATGGAGAAGATGTCCTCATCAGTAACAACTACGTCGTCGATAATGCCACATGGAATGCAACTACGAGAACTATAAAAGAGACTGACAAATCGGAGCGTGACTACACCGCGTTCTATATTAAAGACTCCACCGTCACACTGAAAACCACAGAGGGCTCTGCTAACAGCATCACCATCAATGACGCGATACGCGACGACAACAATACTGCTACCACGAGTGAAATCATCGTAGAAGATAACTCGACAAACGAATATGGCGTGAAGCTCAATGGCGAAATCGGCGTCGACCACCTCATCGTAAAGTCAGGCGGTGTCGAGCTGGGAACTGCCACCCACGATGACGGCTCCGTCACGACGGGCAGCTTCTCGAATCAGTCAAACTTAACTGTCTATACCGATGCTAAGGTGAAGACAAACGCCGACTATCTGGAAAACGTCGGTGATATCGACCTGCAAGGCACAGCAGAACTCACGCTGACAGGCGGCACTCTGCTTTCAGACGTGAATGGTGGCAAGTTTAATTCTGGAGATCCACTTGCAGCCCGCACAGGCTACATTGATATCATCGGGGAAACCACCGTGGGTGGTGCCTCCAGCTTCCATGCGAAGCAGGTGAATGTCAGCGACACCTTCATCCTGACAGAATCAACAAGCGTGAATGTGGAAACCCTCGTCTTCTCAGGCTACGGGAAGGACGATGTGAACAATGGAGGGAATCAGATCATCGCGGATGACACGACGACATTCGCCTTTAATATGATAGAGCTGAACTTCGCCACGGCGAACCCCGGTGACATCTTCGAACTCATCGTCGCCGCTGAGGGGCAGACCATCGACATCGACTTCGACTACGAAACCATCGTGTTCACCGTCGCGGGCAAGGAATTAGTAGAGGGCGAAGACTTCCGCGTCTACGAGCGCGTCGATGGCGGTGTGAATGTGGAGATCCTTATTAAAGTAGATCCTCCTGTCATCCCCGAGCCATCGACAGCCCTTCTCAGTCTGGTCGCACTGGGCTTCAGCCTCACTCGTCGTCGTCGCGCGACAACTCATAGCGTCTAAAACACAATTTACAGTTGACGGCAGCCTAGCTCATTGGCTACAATAAGCTATGTTCTCACGAAAACTGCATTTACATCTAGGCAAGACCATCTCTACGCTGAGCGCGCTCGCATTCTCCACCCTACTCGCACCTACATTCGCCGATGAAGTAGACCAGAACATCATGTATGTGGGCGACTCGCTGACGCATGGCTACAGCAGCAGCTCCTACCGCTGGCACTTGCACAAGGTGCTCATAGATTCAGGACGCATCTACAAGGAACTCGGCATCCTCACAGGTAATACAGGGAAGAACCAGCTAAAGGCTGGCAGCAGCTACCGTGGACAGCTCTTCGAGAACGTACACTCCGCGCAATCCAGCGCACGCTCGTGGGAGATATCAGGCTTACGCGCAGGTCCACGCTTCCAAGGCACGCATCTTGAGAACTGGCTCGGGCTGGATGATAAAACCGCAGCAGGAAAGGACTACACAGGGAAAACCTTCGTAGACGATCAAGCCCCCGACATCTTCGTGCTCATGATAGGGACGAATGATCTTCTCTCGGATAATGAGCGAGAGAAGGGAGGACTCCCCGCAGTCGCCGCACGCGAGATCAAGGAACTGCTGGCGAATGTGAAGAAGATCAGCAAGAGCATGCGCAAGGCGAACCCGAAGGCCACCCTCTACCTCTGCACCGTCCCCGCATGGGCAAATCACCGCACGGTAGGCGGCGAAGAATGGCGTGAAGCAGTCGCCCAGTACAACAAGAAGCTCACCGCATGGGCGAAGGGGCAGAAGAATATCATCCTCGTGGATGTCAATCGCGGACTTGTAGGCGAGGGGCTCACCGCGAATCCCGACTTTTACATCGCTGACGGCATCCATTTTAATGAACAGGGGAATCTTCTCATCGCAGGGAATATAGCCGAGGCGATGCGACTCCCGACACGCACAGCAGGCCTATCAGCCCGCTTAGCAAAAGAGCTGAAGAATGACGCAGAAGCGAGCAAGGACGAAGCAATCACCGCCATCATTAATCCCCAGATCAGCGCGACCTACACACTAGCCACGGGGCAGAAGGCTGCCACGCTCAAGCTCACTCCTCATGCTATCATCTGGCAGAGTGGGAATAATGCCAAAATGCAGCAAGCACTCTACGCTGGAGATATTAGCAAGACGAAGCGAGCACTCCGTGTCGCGTGGGTGAAGGGCGATCCTGCGAATAACATCGCTGAGGGCTTCTACATCTGGCTGGGAAATCAGCTCATCGGCGAGGCTCTACCCGCTGAAAGCGATTCTAGCTTGGCAAAGGGCGTCACCGCCAGTGAGAAACGCGGGCTCATCGTCTGCGACCGCAGCGGCAGCTACGCCCCTCATCATAAGGCCAATCTACCACTAATCAAGTAGGAAATAATAACAAACAGAAAAAAAAGACTTTACATCACAAAAAATTAAACGTATTATCAAAACCAGTTTAGACAAACTGTATATTTCTCAACAGAAGGATATTCAGTTTGTCTATCATCTAGAAATAGAAACTCACCTTATTTCATCTCAATATGAAACTCACAATAAACACGAAACTTCGTGCGGCTCTAAACGCATGCCGCGCCACAGCCTTTACCTTGACAGCGATCAGCACTGTCATCGGTGGC
>CAYJNX010000006.1:15840-32757 GCA_964371525.1 uncultured Akkermansia sp.
CGCATGCCGCGCCACAGCCTTTACCTTGACAGCGATCAGCACTGTCATCGGTGGCTCATTCGCCTACAACCTCCACGCTCTGGGTAATAACCTTGGCGGTGTCGGTGGCACCTACACCCTTACCGAAGTAGAGGGTGTAAATAAACTCAGCGACGGCACTGAGACTGTCGATTACACAGGATCTATCACATTCCAGACAGCACAGGCGAATGGCATTTCGGGTGATATCACTGTTAATGTGAATAGTGGTACACATCATGTATCTGTACTCAGCAGTGGAGGATCAAACTTCAACTTCGCAACAGCAGAGGACCCTCTTAATCTCGCCATTAATGTATCTGGCGACTCGAATATCACCTTTGGGTCTAATAACCTTCTTTACGCTTGGAGTCAAAATAACGGCGCTATTAATGTCTATGCGAATCAGAGCATTAATGTCGATACGACAGGTACGGTAAGCGCCTTACTCCTGACCGTTGAAGCAAATACAACAGCTAATACGAATCGTAAGTTTTATGGAACACAGACAGTCACCTATACCGCTGGAATCGTAGGTGTCGGATCAGTTGACCCCAATGGAAATCCTGACTTTTCTACTGTATCTTTAGCGGCAGGCGCTAAGGCCGCGCAAATCATTGGTGACATTAACTATACCTTCGGTACAGTAGGAGCAGAAGATAGTGCTCTCACCTTTGCGGGAGACATCTACGCAGGTGTCGTTAATAAGGGTACAAATGGTGGCTACGTCGATGGTCATACCTCTATCACCATTAACAGCGGCACCTTCAAAAATGTTTATGGTGCTGGCAATAGCGGTACCACCCACAGTGGGAATGTAACGATAAACTACAATGGCGGTACCATAGCTGACGGTAGCTATATCAAGGCCACAGCAGGTGCCACCATCTCTGGAACTGCCACGCTGAATGTAGGAGGCGCGCTCAATAGTAGCAAGGTAGCGATGGATACCTTCGACGCGATTAACACCACATCTGCTGCGGGTAACCTCACCATCGACTCAGCAGTCACTATCGGAGCGGGTCAGACGCTTAGCATAGGTACAGGATCAGCCGTAACCGTAACTGACGCACTGACACTCAATAGCGAGCTCTACCTAGGAGGCGGAAGTCTCACCATGAACGGTGGATCACTAAGCTTCGGCTCAGGTGTCATCATCGACCTCTCTGCCATAGGTGGTGCGGAAGGAGACCTTAGCTACACGGTCTTCACAGGTGGTACGTCTAGCAGTTTCGCGGATCTCGGCTGGGCGAACTTTGCAGGGCTCTCAGGCATCAGCCAGTCCACACACTCCTACACCGTCTCGGATACAGGTAGCATCACATTCGCTACCGCAGCCAGCTGGACGGTTGATGGTGGGACTATGCCTTGGGAGGTAGGCTCAGACTCCCCATCTCACCCAGGCGACACCTTCGCGAATGGGGATAATGCGATCTTCGGTGGGACTGTCGTATTATCGCTCTACGGTGAGATTGAGGCGAATACCGTCACAGTCAAAGATGGTGGCACTCTCAGCTTATATTCCTCTGATCCTAGTTTAAGGACACTTAAGGCAAACTCCTTCGTTCTTGGAGCAGGCAGCTCACTACTCTTCGGTTCTAATAGCCTCGCAGCAGCACCGTCAGTCTTCAGTGGTGGAGCAGACGCAGATATCTCATTCGCCCTAGGCGGTAATATTACAGCGGATCACGACTTCTCCGCCTATACTGGGTCTCTCACAGTCGAGGGCGGAACTCTTGTATCGGCAAGTAAAGAACGTTTTGCTAACCTTGCAGCTGTGAACTTAGGGAGTGGCGCAGTCCTGAGCGTGGGGGAAATCCTCTCTAACGCTGATCACAATGAGCTTAATAACGTCATAGGCGACAACAGCACTACGATCTCGGTCGCATTCGTTGGATTTACGGGAGATGGTCATAGTAACCATAATGGACGACTTGTTCTTAACAGCTCTTTCACAGGTACAATCGATGTACGAGAAGGTCTAATTAACATTGGTTACGGTAATCTCGGTGGGTCTAAAAAAATCATCATCGGTAACGCTTCTGGTAATAACAGTGGTCTTTACGTAAATAGGAATAACTCCGATACAGTGGGAGCAGGCATCACGGTCCAAGTCAAGAATGGCACGACAGGCTACCTCGCTCAGGATAATGGAACTCACACCTACGGCTCTACCTTTGTCGGTGCGGCAGACACAGCTCTGCGTAAGATAGACGCGAACAACCTCACCGTATCAGGTGATATGTCAGGCTTCTTCGGGAAGCTGGAAGTAGCCGCGAATACCTTCACCGTGACTTCCAGCACCGCGACTAACATCGCTGGCATAAGCATCGCGAACAACACAACTTTCGCCGTCGGTAACGGTGGTCAGGTCAGCAGCCCAGAGCTCGTGGTAGAATCCGGTACAGGTACACTTAGTGTCCTCAGCGGTGGCACACTCTCACTGACGAACGGCCTCACCACGGCAGCGAATACTCTCTCACTCAATGTGAATAGCGGAGCTACACTGAGCCTTGGAAACAGCGCCGCTGCGTCCACAGGCACAATCAACACCAATATCGCGGCTGGTGCGACAATCAACGCCATGGATGCTACGACAAACGTGCTTAACGATCTCTATATCACAGGATCAGGAAACGTTACCCTCAGTGCTAGCGAAGCTAATGCGACCGTGACTATATCAGGTGACATCTCAGGTACTGCTGGACTCGCCATCAATGGTCAAACAGGTCAGACATTCGTGCTAGAAGGTGACAACAGCTACGAAGGTAATACAAAAATCGGCGCGAACACCAAGGTGCAAGCTAACTCTATAGGTACAGGAACAGTCCAATTCGAAGACGCTACATCCGAGCTATCTCTGACAGGGGTCTTCACAATAAATGGGAAAGGGGCTGACAGTAGTGCCTCGGAAACAATGTTTACGAGCATAACTTTCAAACTCACAGATAGTAAGAAATTTAACATCGAAAACATAACCTTCATAAATACTGACATACAGCTAGGTGATCAATCAGCGTTAGTGCTACAAAATGCCATCATAGATGAGCGAAGTAGCATCACTAACAACATTGCTTCACTTATACTAGAAGACTCCACCATTAAGGCTTCTCAAGCTGGCGGTAGCCTCGCGCTGTCTGGCAATACAGCTGAAACAACAGACAGCATCGTGAGTGATATTGATCTCATCTACAGCCTCACGAGCATAGATGTCGCGACTGTTGAGATCAGTGGCAGCCTCACGCTCGTCGTCGATATCGCAGGACTTACAGATTCTACAGCCTTCGAAACGGCATTAACCGCTGGAGCTATCGGCTTCGAACTGGATAATATCGAGAGAGCTGAGTTTACAGGCTACTATGGCGATGTGAACATTACGGTGACGAATGGTGCTAATCAGCTCTTCAATGGCGTAGCATTAGGAGTCACCACGTCTAGCGCGGGTAATGTCGTATTCTACATTCCTGAGCCTAGCACGGCTACCATGAGCCTTCTTGCTCTCGCTGGATTACTCGCACGCCGCCGCCGCAAGTCAGCTGGCTGCTAATCTGTTCTTTTAATCTTAATCCCCCTGGACCATAGATCACAAGCTATTGTGACTAGGGTCTGGGGGATTTTTTTTATGAGTGCCGCGAGCTATGGTGAATTATAACTCTTGACAACAAGGGGTGAAGAGGAGTAATGTAGACGGACAAAGTATTATTATTTATGGCTACGATACGACCATTTGCAGCACTACGTCCGCCGAAATCTTGTGTAGAGCAAGTTTCCAGTCTTCCTTATGATGTCATGAATAACAAGGAGGCTACAGCCATGGCGGCTGGGAACCCCTCCTCCTTCCTCCACATCTGCCGTGCCGACATCGACACAGGTGAAGAGCTCATCCACGATGATGTCTGCTACGAGAAGAGTGCGGAGAATCTGCAAGATTTTATTAAAAAAGGCTTCCTCCTCCGCGAGGAAAAGCCCTGCTACTACATCTACCGCCAGATGATGTGGGGGCGCGTGCAGACGGGCATCGTCGGCTGCGCCAGCGTCGATGAGTACCTCGATGGCACGATCAAGAAGCATGAGCTCACACGCAAGGAGAAGGAGCTCGACCGTATCATGCATTTCGATGCTTGCTCGGCTCAGACAGAGCCTGTCTTCCTCGCCTATCGTAAGAACGAGCGTATTTCACATGTGATTAATGAGTGGATTAAGTTCCACAAGCCTGAGTACGACTTCACCAGCTCTGATGGTGTCATCCACCTGCTCTGGCCTGTCGATGACGATGACGTCATCGAAGAAATACGCCTCGGCTTCGAAGAGACGGACGCGCTCTACATCGCGGATGGTCATCACCGCACCGCTTCGAGTGCAGCGGTCTCGGCGAAGCGTCGTGCCAGCCACCCCGACTACACGGGCGAAGAGGAGTTTAACTACCTCATGGCAGTTTCCTTCTGCGATGAAGATCTCTTCATCATGGATTACAATCGCGTCGTCGCCGACCTGAATGGGCTGAGTACAGAGGAGTTCCTCGCGGCGATCGCAGAGAAGTTCACCGTCAGCCCTGCTAGCTCGGGAGCACCACGCGCGAAGCACCACTTCGGTCTCTACATGCAGGGTACATGGTACAGTATCGAGGCGAAGGAGGGCAGCTATGATGCAGCACACCCCATCGAGAGCCTCGACTGCGCTATCCTTCAGGCGAATCTCCTCGCCCCCATCCTCGGCATAGATGACCCACGCACGAGCCCACGTATCGACTTCGTCGGTGGTATACGCGGCCTTGATGGCTTGGCGAGCCGTGTGGACAGCGGCGAGATGGCTGTAGCCTTCTCCCTGTACCCTGTGAGCATGGAGGATCTCTTCTCCGTGGCTGACCATGGGGAGATCATGCCTCCGAAGTCGACGTGGTTCGAGCCGAAGCTACGCTCGGGACTCTTCGTTCACGAGATCGAGACACCCTAGTTTTTTTTCAACCTCTCCCCCACCCATTCCCCTTTTTCCTTCAATATCATCATGAAGATCCTCATTCCTACAAAACTCGATCCCGCCGCTAGTGCAGCCCTGTCTGCCGCAGGTCACACTGTCATCCAAGAACCAGACACCCCGCTGGAAAGCCTCGCTGCTGCTCACCCTGACACCTATGGTATCATTGTACGCTCCGAAAAGGTCACGCCGGAGATCATGGACATGCTTCCTTCCCTGAAGTGCGTCATCCGCGCTGGAGCTGGCTATGACAATATCGACTACATCTATGCCCGCACGAAGGACATTGATGTCATGAACACCCCCGGTGCGAACTCAAACGCCGTCGCGGAAGAGGTCATCGCCATGGTGCTCGCCGCCTACCGCTATGTCATTCCTGCGGATAGCACGACGCGCTTAGGAGAGTGGAATAAGAAAAACTACCTCGGTCGTGAGCTGACGCACAAGACTATAGGCATCCTCGGTCTTGGAAACATCGGTCGCCTCCTCGTGAAGCGTCTTGAGGGCTTCGAATGCACGGTGCTCGGTTATGACCACTTCCTTTCTAAGCAGCGCGCGCTCAACATCGGCGCGACTCCTGCGGATCTGGACGAGATCTTCACGAATGCGGACATCATCTCCGTTCACGTACCCGGTGGTCCCTCGACGAAGGGCATGATCAGTCCCGAGCTCATCGCTAAGATGAAGGACGGCGCGATGATTATTAACTGTGCGCGCTACGGTGTCGTCGATGAAGACGCTCTCCGCGCTGCTCGTGCTGCTGGTAAGAACTTCATTTACTGCACGGACGTGCATCCGAAGGACACAGCCGCGATGCAGCCCAGTGCCGACATCGCCGATGTCCTCCTGCCTCACCTCGGCGCGAACACGAAGGAAGCGAACCTCCTCGCCGCCATGCGTGCTGCAAAGCAGATGAACAATCTCATCGCGCACAACGATGTCAGCTGCGTCGTGAATGCGGAGAAGCCACTAGATCTTAACCCTGCGAATCTCCAGCTCGCCTCCATGCTGGGCAAGCTCTGCTATATGGCTGGCGGTGGTAAGCCTATTCGCAAGATCGAATGTACCTTCTACAACAATCTTCGTGCGGTGCGCAAGTGGTTCACCCCATGGATTCTCGAAGGCTGCGTACCGGGGGCAGAGCATGGTCTCATGCCTGCGGCTGCCGATGCGTCTTTCCGCGAGCACGGCATCGTGTTCAAGGCTCGTGAGCCTATGGATGACAAGCAGTATGATGATGCGCTCACCCTTGATATCTTCATGGAGGAGAACAATGAGCAGTACAAGACGAGTGTGCGTGGCGTGCTCATCGACGGTCAGCCTGTTGTTTCCCGTATCGGTCATTTCATGAATCTCTACGCTCCTCTGAATGGCAACACACTGGTCATGCGCTACGCTGACCGCCCCGGTGTCATCGCCATCATCGCGCAGCGTCTCGCGTCGGCTGGCATTAATATCGAAAACATCGTAGCCCCTCTCGACAGCGCGACAGGAGAATCCCTCGCAGTCATCAAGACGAGCCTCCCTGTGAATCCTGAGCTCTGCTCACAGATAGCCTGTGACATCGAAGCGAAGCATGGATTCGCTCTAAGCATGTAAGCTCTTCATATCCTAGATTAATCCCCCTCTCTACACCCCCTATCGTGGCATGCACGCTAGGGGGTGTATTTTACTCTGGAAAGAGGGCGAAATGTATGTTATATTACTTCTATGAGATCCTCCCTCATCACACTGGCTCTTAGCTCTGCTCTTCTTATTGCTCTATCATCGTGCAAGGATGAACCGCAGAAAATAGACTCAGCCACAGAGCAAGCGTCACTGGAGCTTAATGAAATCATCAACACCCTACTCCCCCAGCTCAAGGATGAGGACCTCTCGGCTGAGGAAAAGTCTGACATGGAGGAAGTGGAAGACCTGATGAAGCAGTTCCGTGAAACGAACAATGTCAACATCAGCTCGACGAAGACACGCATCACGCTACTACACCTCGCGGCGGCTTATAAGAAGGAAGAGCTCATCCGCTGCCTGCTTCTCGATGGAGCTGATCCTAATGCGCAGCGTGTCATCATGGTAGAAGGCGAGCAAGCCCCCGGTGACACGGCTCTCACCTACGCGGTGGCAGCGGGCTTCCTCGAACCAGAAGCCTACGACCCGAAGCAGGTGCTTCGCATCGTGAATCAGCTCATCGCAAAAGGTGCAGACATGGGGAAGCGCGGGCCTTATGGATTACTTCCCGTCGAAATAGCCGCCTTAACAGGCGAACATGAAGATCTCATCCTCGCACTGGTGAAGCTTACCCCGAAGGAGGCGATCGCCCCCCCACTCAGTAAAGAAAATCGCGGCGCTATCATCTACCTCGCCGCAGCTGCCCATTTTAACAAGGTTCTGGAAGAACTCATCAAGCTCGGACATCATCCCGACACTCAGATCGCAGAAGGACGTAGCATGCTCACGCAAGCGGTACGCTCCAGCCTCTACAGCTCCGATGATGCATGGAAGAAAACGGTGGATCTGCTGCTGAAGCACGGTGCGGATATCAATCACAAGGACAATCAGGGGCGTACAGCCCTCTTCGAGCTCGCCTTTACCGCACAGAAGCAGACGGCAGATGAGAACACAGAGATGGACATGGCATCGCGCATCATCTTCCTTTTGGAGCGAGGTGCACGCACCGACATCGCCATCGAGCAGGATGAAGAGTATCCAGGGTTTACAGCCTTTGATCTTCTGAGCCTACGCCCCGACCTTTTAGAGGAGCTAGCCAAGCGCAAGCATGAGCTCAAAGCTCCTCCCCTGTCGCTACCAGAGGAAGACACGGCTATGCTGGCGACGCTGTGCCGCGCGACGGTGACAGGGCGCGACACCAGCGCGCTGAAGGATGACTATGATCGCATCGCTTCCATCCTACTCACCCCGAGTGAGGCCATGCTGCATCACGAGCTTTATGAGCCTGCTCTGAAGAGTGCTCTGACTATCCTGTTCCAACTCGACGCACTGAGAGCTCGCCAGCTCCTCGACATGCTCCCTATATGGACGGATGGGCTCACGGAGGGGGATCACCTACACTGCACTTCTTGCTCTTCCTGTGGTGGCGAATCGCACATTCTACGCCCCATCCTTGAGGCTATCGCTGGACAGAAGGACATCGTCATCCCTAGTGCTAAACTTCTTCATCTAGCAACATCTCTCATCGACGCAGGACAAGATGCGCTTGCTATCGACTGCTTGCAGCTCTTATCCCGCTGCCCCGACTTCCAGCAGGTCACAGATGAGCTTTTAAAATCGGAGAATATTTCTCTGCGCCTCGGTGCACTCTACGCGCAGAGCCTCGCGCTCGACATCCCGCTCCCAGAAGAGCGCGCTGTGCAGGCATGGCTCGCGGAGCATTCTCGTGTCGCGAATACGGAGTTCTTGCGAGAGGCGCAGCTTCTCACCTCTCTGGAAGAACTTTGGTTTGGTGACATGCCCGACACAAGCAAAACACAACTGCTCTCCCTCATGGATGAAATAGGGGCTCAGAAGGCTGCCGAGCAGTACCGCCGCATCATCCCTATGCTAGATAATCCCGAAGAACTTGATAACATCATGTCAGATGGTCTGGAATGGGAGATGCTGCTGAAAGAGTCCATCGCGCGATTTTTTATTAAAAACGCAGACCAGTTCAGAACAGAATAGCCGCAGAAAGCAGGAAGTGTCCCCACTCCCCCCCTACCCCACCCCCACACGCTCATCATGTTTAAGTATCTTACCAGATTAACTCATCTCAGCAGCACCTTCGTGCTGGCTGTATATGCCTGCGCGCACGGCTCAGATGAGAGCCCTCTGTCTAAGGCTGACATACAGTTTCTAAAGTCCTATGAGAACTGGTATACTGTAGCCGCACAGCTGCGCCCAGCCCCTATAGCTCCCAGCCCCGCGGATGCGATACCTCATGCCCACCTTGTCCGTCACTTAAAGGTCTTACTCGCTGATAGTTCCCCCTGCGAAGCCGAAGAGGTTTCAAGTTCGCTACGCGCCTGCCTCCTCTACATGCGTGCGCAGAATTACGCGCGCTCCATTGAGTCGGTGAACAATCTTCATTACTGGAAGCACAGTGAGCATTTCCTTGAGTACAGACCCGCCCTCTTTCTCATCGAGCTTGTACGCCTGAGATGGAGTGTACAGAGTGATCAGCTACGCCGCGCTATAGATAAACTAGAGAGCCTGCTGCCCACTGATGAATCTGACATGATAGACTGCGCGGCGGGTAAGCCACTAGCACACCTGCTACAGCTGCTAGCCCAGCATGAAAAGGAAGAAGCCTTTAACGAAATCGTGCGTTTTAAGGACTCGCCCGACCCGCATATTAGCTACGCTGCGCAATGCGCCATCCTCGAGCTCAATCAACTCCCTACACCTACTCTGCGCCATCTAGTGCAGGGGGTATGGGGGGTTCACCAAGCGAGTGAGCTCCGAGCACTATCCGAGGAGCAGCGCATCATCGCGTTAAGCATCGCTGCCCATGAAGGGGCGAAAACAGCGACGTTCGTGAACTGGCTATCCGCCGAAATGATCGTCGAAGTAGCGACCCACTGGAAAGAGCAGGGATTCGACCTGCATGCGGCGGCACTACTCCGCTACCTCAATGCCGAGCAAACGGCTCTCACTGAGGATAAAGATCAGCTATCGAGTGCTCAGGATTCTTATCTACACATTGAGAAGAAAGCCCCCACATCCGCCATCGCCGAGAAGTTGATCAAGAACTCCCAGTTCATCATCCCCTTATGACCCCTCACCGAGTCACAGAACCTGAGCCAGAGTCTGAGCAACTACCTGTGCGCAAACGCGTATGCCTCATACTGAGCTCTTACTGGTTGATTCACACCATACTCGCATCTCTAAGCCTAGTGGTGACTCTCCCGATGCTCAGTAAGGGACTGTTAGCACATTCTACCTTAGATATTCTCGGCTATATTCTAGTCACTTGCGTGGGACTCTCCGCTCTATGGCTTCTCATCAGTCTCATCATTACGGCACTAAAACTACGTAACACGGAACTCATTGCACGACTGGCTAGTTTCATCGGCATCTGGGCGTTTTTCCTAGGACTCTTCTCACTCGCAGCTTACGTAGCAAAGCTGGAAAAAGTCCACGCGACGGAGGCGCACACAACGCAAGAATCCATCCCCGTACACCTCCCAGAGGAAAAACTCATGGGAGAGAGTGCCCTTCAGCTCTATTACCACATTGATGACGATGAAGAGGAGACAGAGGACAACATAGCGACGACGAAATCCCTTAGCACACTTTCCTCACAGCACCCCCAGCTGCTGCGCCAATTCATAGAAAACTCCCCCCGCTGGAAGCACCACATGAGCGACCAGTTCTACGCAGAACTCGGGCACGTCGTTCTGACAGATACCGACGACCCGACTGGCTTAAGAGGAAGTGTACACGCCTCCTTCCGTCGCCTCATTGAGGGGGAGAACATCCCGTCAGGTTATAGTCCGGCTAAGCCTCAGTCCCCCTTCCCTAGCGATGACACGAGGGAGGGCAGTAGTGATGACGACATCCCCGACATCGCACTAGACCTAGGCGGCGACTACATCCTTTTACTCGCGTGGCGAGGACGCAGCGAAGACAAAGCGCAGGCTCACCGCGCGATCAATGCCGCTATCAGAGCTATAGATGATCAATTCGAAGCCCTATTAAAACGCCCATCGCTCACAGGCGCGCTACCATCACAACGCAGGTCCGTGAGCCACCGTGGTACGCAAGCAGAAATACGCCTTAACTCCCCGCCCTCGCAGTACGGCTGTTACCAAGCAGAGATCTACGCCAACCCCCATCAGAATGGATTCTTCAGCCTCATCGCGAAGGATGCAGAATCGGGAAAAGAACTAAACACCATCAGTTTCAGAAGCCTTTATTCCTTCGATGATCAGGAACTATTCCGCCATGAGCTACCGCAGTCACTCCCCACATGGATGCGCAAGGAGGAATGGATTCCGCGCGATCTCCCTCTATTCACTATAGAAAAATCAGATCAACTCCGCAGCTTCGTCATCGACTTAGAATTATGGTTCACCCCTTATGGAAACCAGCAAGTACCTCGCATTCTGACGAGTAAGCGTTACCGCGTCCAGAGCTTCCAGCCGCGTATACTTGAACCAGAACTCATCATGCAAGAGTCTGCTGAAGATGAGGAGGCATCCCCCACGGCAGACACTCCCGTATTTTCATCATCCCATACCAAGACAAGACCTCTATGAGAGACCACATTTTCCAACATCGCAAAAGGCTAGCTCTTAGCCTCGCCCTCCCGCTCTCACTGAGCCTATCCACCTCGCTCGCCATCGCTAATGAAGCGGAAATGCAAAAAATCCTTCATTCATGGAACAAGAGTCAGCAGAAGCACGATGCAGCCCTGCGCGAAGCAGTCACCGATGAGGATAGGCGTGCCATCATGCTCACAGCCCCTCAGCCTAGCAGCATCGTCAAGTCCGTATGGAAGAGCATATCTAAACGCACAGGCACACGCCTCATCCCAGGGGCGAAGGGCACGAAGCAGCCAGACAGACGCGTCCCTACCTATGAGTACGATGAAGCATGGGCAGCCCCCGCCGTCATCTGGTGCTTGCAGCATTCTAACGAGCTCAGAAAGGCGATGAAGTCCAGTGAAGTCGATGGCGCAGTACGCTCACTGCTCAACTCCGTGGAGCGTCTCCACTACATCCATCCTGACATGGCAGATCTCTGCCCCACCTTGGCAAAATCGGCTACGGCGCGCAGCTATGACATTTTAGAAAAAATCCTCCAGTCAAACTCTAACCCACGCGCACGCGCACATGCAGCACTCGCCATGAGTCTGCTGCTGTCAAACGAAAATGTATCCAGCATCGCAGGCAGCCCAGAGAAAGCACTAGGCATGCGCATCGCCTACATACGCTACGCGCTGGAAAATGCACCAGCAGGAGACTACTTCGGCACATTACGACTCGAAGAAATCGCCATCGAAGAGCTCTATATCGTGAACCATCTCACCCTAGGAGCTATCCCGCCACAGATTCACGTCGCTAATACGCGAGGACAGGTTCAGGCACTCCCCATCGTGGGAGAGGCGCAGCTCTTCTACTTCTGGAGTCCCATGGATCCAGCTAGTATAGCCTTGCTGAGAACGGCGGCCTCCTTGCATAGCGAATTTCCTTACATTAAATTCAGAGCCATCACCGCAGGGATCACCGCCGCTGAAATAGAGGAGAACCCAGCCATGGCACTAGAGCACGTCGAACACTTCATCGACACAGAGGGCAAGGCCATCCAAGACTATCGCATCCCGAAGGCAGGCTTCGCCGTACTCATCAGCCCGAAGGCACGTGTACTCTACATAGGTGAGCCCAACATGAAGCTCCAAGCCGCGATTAACAGCTACGACGCGGAGCGCAAGAAGGCAGAGCAGCGCGTGCAGCCTGTTCTGCCCACGCAGGGCGCAAGACAGGGAGGCAGCGACAGCGCACCACCTCCCCTTCGAGATATCCCAGAACTGGGGTTTTAATATTTATTTCTTCCTCTCATCCTTGATCTTCTTGATCTCAGCCCAATGAGCTGGGGTCATGGAAGAGAAAGTGAACAGGCTGATAGACTCTGCGCCTGCCGCCTGAGCAGCCTTGACAGCGCGCCCAATCTCTGAGGGGAGTAGACCGTGGTTTTCAGGATCTTTTGCACTTGCCTTATTCTCAGGATCTCCGCAGATGAACAGCCCTGTGATGAAGTGTGTGCTCTGCTTCTTCGCCTTCACGCCTTCTGCTGTCATCGTTCCTACCCACTCGGGGGATTCGAGATAGAAGTCATTGTAAATCATGGGAGCGACCAGATCGAGATCCCACTTACCCCAGTCCTGACGCACCATCTTCTTCGACAGAGTGGGACCAGGGAAGACGGCAGCACTGATTTGCTTGCCTTCTGCATGCACGTCAGCGGCGATCTTGTTCACGAGCTCCGTCACCGTGTCGCAGCGGAAGCTCTTCCACGCGTCATCATGCTGAGCCGCGTCACCCTTCGACCTGATGTCTATGCCTGTTTTCTTCTGAAACTCTTTCGTGCAGAGATCGCAGTAACAGTAATCATACGGTGCGAACTCTTCTGTCATCTCCAGACCATACTTCGCCCACAGCCCTCGCGCAAGGATGACATCGGGGTAGCGGATGTAGTCGAGATGCACGCCCTTCACACCGGGCATTTGCGCGACTTCCTTGTATTTCTTAGAAAAGTATTCATACACTTCCTCGCGGTTCGGGCAGAGAAACTGATAATAATCGACGTAGGCGGGCTTCACGCGGGCGGAGTGACCGTCACGGCTCACGGCGAACCAGTCTTCGCCCACTTCCTTGTTCCCCATCTGCGCGAGTGCGGGTATCCATGCGTGGAACTCTAGCCCCACCTCCTGCGCGATGCGGGCGGCGACGCGTGTGCGCTCCAGATCGCTGACGCTTCCATGGTAGAAGACCCCCTTCACGCCATGGTCTTTCATATTCTGAAGCTGGGCGCGTACATTCTCCTCGGTGAATCCCGCGCTTGGCGCGTGCTCCCAGACGTAAACGTCTAGTGCGAGCGCATCCATCTGTATTCCAGCGAGGGCGATTCCTGCAAGCAGCAGGCTCGTTAAATATTTCTTGATTCTCATATTGTTTATTGATCATTTTTCTCCCAGCAGCGGCCATCGGAGCTGATGAAGTAGCGTTTTCCGTCGAAGCCGTCTAGGGCTATCGTCCAGTCGGTCTCAGTCTGGGTGTAGCTGGCTTTACTGTCCAGTCCTTTCACCTGCACCTCATCGGCGCGTATCTCAGCGAGGCTGCTTGGGTAGTGCTTCTTTGCTTCTTTATAGCTGTGCATGCGCTGGTAGAGCTGGCGTAGTGCCCACTTCACCTCTTCATTGCGGTTCCAGATGAACTTTTCTCTAGGCTCAGAAACAGGACGCTCCGAGAACTGAAGGAAGCCCCATGTCTCAGGGCGGTGCATGTTCACGACACCCTGCGGCGACCACACCCAGTTATCCTCACTGCCAGAGCCTGACTTCTTCGTGAGCGGGTTTTCTATTTTCTGGTACTCTTTCCCATCCCACTGGGTGAACCACTCGACGCGTGAGAAGTTAATCCTCCACTGCACGCCAGCGGCTGGCGCGAGCTTATCCGCTTCCGTGATAGAGTCGAGCGGCATAGCGATTTCTATGCTCCAGCCCTTGTCGATGTCGTCCCCCTTGTTGATCGTGCCATCGACGTGGACGGCGGAGCGCACGCCATTAATGTTCCACGAGTCGAGCACCTTGTTTCCCCAGTCACGGTAGGGCTTCGTTAGAAGGAGATCCCATTCTGTGCCGAAGGCGTTGATCTCGTATTCCATGTAATGGTGCGTGTCGCCATTCGGGTCGATGAAGACCTCGAAATCGTTGTCATAGAAAATGATAGATTCACGCTCCGTCAGCGTCGCCCAGACATGAGGCTCTTCCATAGTAACCGCGATATAGAGATACTCGTCATCCCACAGCATCTTCGCACGCGTGCGGTAGCGGGGCTTCACAGGGCGTGTATCTCCTTCGATATCGACGAAGTCAGCTGTCCAGTCGGCCTGTGCCCATGCTTCTTCGTCTAGTTTCCCATCGATGGTGATGGGGGTGGGCGTCTTCGCACAGACGTAGTGTCGTGGGTTAAACTCGACACTGGCTGGGAAGTCCATCGGCTCAGCGAGGACTGCCCCGCACATCAGGGGGAGGAGTAAGAGAGCGGCATTCATTCTGCTTATCTTACAAGATTGTATCGCAAAATCAAGCGAGAAAGTAGCAATGTCTGAAATCATGGCTTGACATCTATCGTATATTCTGGCATTCTTCGTCCTGTCATCGAGTCCTTCGGAGCAATGGCTGGAAAACCCCGCCAGGACCGAGAGGTAGCAACGGTATTCAGTCCATTGTTGTCGGAGGTACTCGGTGATTTTTTTTCACTAGCCTGTCTCTCCCATTTATTCCATGAGAAAGCCTATCCCATTCATCTTCCTCGCCTTTCTGGTGCGTCTCGCACTCGGCGCGCTCTTTCTCTACACGGGATTCTCGAAGGTGATGGATATAGCAGGCACGGCTCAGACGATCACGCAGGCTGACATCCTACCTGTTAGCTGCTCGCTCCCCCTCGCCTATGTCGGCATCGCGATGGAGATACTGCTGGGCTTCTGCCTCATGTTCAAGCTAGCCTATGCGGCTGCAAGCCTGTGGACGAATGTCATGTGCACTGTGTTCCTCGGCATTTTCATACAGGCGTGGATACGCGGACTCGACCTCAGCTGCAACTGTCTCGGTATGAGTGCCGACGTGCAGGAATATCCCTTGGAGATATGCCTACGCTTGCTCCTCCTCGGCGCATCGCTCTGTCTGAGCTGGGATGCTTTCCACCCCACTCCTGTGAATAAAATGAAGCGTCCCTTGGACTTTTCTCAGATCAAATAGATCTAGCATTTAGGAATTCCGTATTTTTTTTCATTTATTAATACAGACATACTCTGCATGAAATCCCAGCCAAACCACAAGATATGGTATAGTTTTTTGAAAAAGTGTATATAATCTTGGCACCATGCGAAAAAGATCTTGCCAAGCGAAAATAAAACAGCTAATATTCGAGCAACTGAAAGGAGACAAATTATGAATTTCACACTCGCAAAACAAGTCCTACTCGACGGACTCAACAAAGTCGCTGGCGTCGTATCTACCCGCCCCAGCATGCCCATCCTCACAAACGTTCTCGTAGAAGCCGCTGATGGCGAGCTACGCCTCACCACGACGAACACAGAACTCACCATCCAGACGAAAGTCCCCTGCATGGTGAACACCCCCGGTGCGACCACCCTTCCTGCGAAGAAGCTCCAGAGCATCATCCGCGAAATGCGCGACGGTGAAGTCAGCATCGCTGTGAACAACCGCGTCGCCACCATCAAGTGCAACCGCGCTCAGTTCAAGCTCCACGGTCTCCCCGCAGACGAGTTCCCCGGTGTCCCCTCCTTCAAGGACGCTAGCGAGTTCAAGGTACCTCAGGCCATGCTGAGCAAGGGGATCAAGTACACCGACTTCGCTATCTCGAATGACGGCACGCGCTACGTGCTCAACGGTGTCTACACCTGCTTCCAAGACGGGAAGCTAACGATGGTCGCCACAGATGGTCGTCGCCTCGCGCTCTTTGAAAACGCGCTTGAGTTCCCCGAATCGCAGGAAACCTGCATCGACATCCCCAGCCGTGCCGTATCCGAAGTCAGCCGCCTCCTCGCAGGAGAAGGAGAAGTCCTCATCAGCATCACCGCGAATCAGGCATCCTTCGACCTCGTCGACACCGTACTCTACACGAAGCTCATCGACGGAAACTATCCGAACTACCGACAGGTCATCCCTAGCCGCTACAACCAGCGTGTGAACATGCCCGCACAGGATCTCAACGAAATCGTACGCCGCGTCTCCTTGCTCTCCGCTGAGAAGACGAACACCGTGCGCTTCCGCTTCGCCCCCGGTATGATGGAAGTACAGTCCAGTGCCTCTGATGTAGGTGAAGCAAACGAAGAAATGCCCATCGACTACAGCGGTGAAGAAATCGAAATCACCTTCAACGCCGAGTTCGTCCTCGCCCCTCTCAAGGCGATTGGTGACAAGGAAGTCAGCATCGACCTCATCGACCTCTCCAGCCCTGGTGTCATGCGCGTCGCAGACGAATTCCTATACGTGCTCATGCCTATGCACTCCTGATCAAGAGTACAGAATTTTTACACGAAAAAGCCGAGCTTCACCGCTCGGCTTTTTTGTTCTGACATCGTCAGCATGATAAGGAGTAAAGGTCATCCCACTAATAATAAACACACTAAACTTATTGTTACATATATGGGTGACGCAATACCCATAAGCAACACCTAGACGGG
>CAYJNX010000007.1:0-32302 GCA_964371525.1 uncultured Akkermansia sp.
TCTGTACAAGCACCATAACCTAGCAGTAACTTGAACGCATCTGTGGATGAATTAGACACCGCCTGCACCAGAGGCGGGGGATAGACGCGACCATGGTATTCTGCTGCATCGTCGACGCAGGCATAGAGTCGTGTATGCGACAGAAGATACATCGCCACACCTACCTCATCTAGCTGGATAGCTAAATTGAGTGCGTAGCGTTCTGCGATGCTCGGCATATTCTTGATAGAGAACGGTGCTTGCATGATTTCTCGCAGGAGACTCGATAATTCTTCGCGTTTTCTTATCGCTGTCTCTGAAGTCGGATAATCATAGCGGAATAGAGTATCAAGATTCTCAATAGGCTTTTTTTTCATCGGGTACTCAAAACCAAGCCAATGAGATGCCTTGATATTGGGCCCTGCGAAGAGACGGCGCTTTTCTTCAAACAGGTTCATAGCATCAGTTTCCTTATTCAATAAATCTTCCCAGAAGCGACCCGTGAACTCAGGAAACAGCCTTCCTGATTCCTGTGAAAACCCGTCCTTATCTTCAAATTTCTGCCATTCAGGGCGTAATGAGTTATCAACTACCTCCATATCAGGATCATCTAACCAGCAAATCTGATAGTCATCGTTTGTGAATACGACATAATATTGCGATATCGGATGATCCCGAAGCTGAATATAAGCTGCAACTTCTACTATTTTTTTATACGGAGTGTTGTCTGTTAATAAAATTCTAACTTTCATCGCATTGAACGTCTTGATCATCTACCGCGTCCGAGTCGGAGGGCTCGCGCGTGATGAGCTCACTATGGAAGAGGTGACCGAGGCTGTTCTCGTAGAGCACTGCTAGTACTGTGCCTGTCACGCTAGCTGGTATATCGACGACGATATTAGTCAGCTGCACGAGGCCTGCGACGGGGAGGGTCTCTTCACCGTAATAGAACATCGCTACTACTGAGATGTCATCCCCTAGTAAGCGGCTGAGATGAGGGATGGGGATGCGTTTCTGGGTGCCGCCGAAGACGCTGAGTGGCTCACTCTGTAGATGTCTCTCGTAGCCAGCAGTCGATAGAAATTTTCTTCTTCCATAAGGCTTAGTATCCACGCCAAAGGCTTTGAGCTTTTCGCATACCTCTTCTGATGTCACACGGAGAGGCACGTAGACCTCTCGCACCTCTGTTAAGGTCTCGTAATCTCGCTTAGGGGCGCGAGTCGTGCGCGTGCAGGTATAATTAAAGACGGCTAGGGGAGACGTCGCGACTTTCATACGCACAGGGAGGTAGTACCTCGGGGCTGCGTCCTCGTGATAAATCGCGATGATCTCATCCTTATTCACCTCTGCTTCAATTGTCTTATAATGCGCTGTTTCTGATTCACCATCGCGCAGCACATGCTCGATGCGAGAGGAGGTGTCCACGTAACACAGCGCGAACTGGCAGCTAGGTATCGTGCAGAGAGCTGAGATGGCTAATAAGCCTTTCATTATTCTATTGATGATGCTTTGAGTTGTGCGGATGTGATATGAGTGAGAAGTCGATGAGGGCGTTTTCCCTATCAACAGACAGAGGGATGACGGTGACCTGATGTCCTGCGAGGAAGTACCGCCCGTCCATGGCGACCCATGCTTGCTTGCTGCGCTCGAAGTACCATCGTGTGTTCTTCGGCAGCTGAGACGCGGGGATGAGCCCCTTGAGCTGGAGCTCAGGCACGCGCACGAGTAGCCCCATCTCCCAGACCTGCTCGACGAGAGCCGCCCACTGGCGCGGTTCGTCTAGATCGGCTTGCTGGTGGAGGTAGCTGAGTAGCTTTCCTTTGCGTGCTTCGTTTTCCGCGCTGGCTGACAGGCGTTCTGTTTCCGAGATGTGGTCGGCTACGGATTGCATCTGAGCGGCATTCGGCAGTGCTGGGTAGCCTAGCTTCAGCAGAACGCGTAGTGAGCGATGCACGATGAGATCCGCGTAGCGGCGTATAGGACTGGTGAAGTGGCAGTAATCGCCCTTCGCGAGTCCGTAGTGACCGAGCGGCTTCGTGCTGTAGCGTGCACGCATCATGGAGCGGAGTACGGACTGCTTGAGCAGCATCTCGTCCTCATGCCCCTTGATCTGGTCGAGGCAGGATTGTAGCTCCTCTCGCGATGCGGTGTAACTGCACTTAATGCCATACTGCTTTAAGAGAAAGGAAAGCTCCTGTAGCTTCGCATCCATGGGAGGCTCATGTACGCGGTACAGGGTAGGGGTGAGCGATTCGCGTAGCTGCTGAGCCACGGCTTCATTCGCGGCGAGCATGAACTCTTCGATGAGCGCATGCGCTTCATCGCTTTCTTCTGTCACGACATCGGTCACGTCGCCGAACTCATTTGTCACGAGCTCCATCTGCGGGATGTCGAGTTCCAGCGCGCCCTGCGCGAAGCGTCGCTTCCTCATGATGGCGGCGAGCTTCTGGGCTTCCTTCATGAGCTGGGCTATCTCGGGATTCTCACAAGTCGCGCGTCCTTCGAGGATGGCTAGTGCTTCCTCGTAGTTATAGCGATGTGTCGAACGTATGACGGCAAGGGCACATTCTGCGTGGTAGCAGTGCCCCTCATGGTCTATCTGCATGAGGCAGAGGAAGGTGAGGCGGTCTACCTGCGGTTTTAATGAGCAGATCTCGTCACAGAGTCGCGGCGGCAGCATGGGCAGGACGCGGTCGGGGAGGTAGGTGGAGTTCCCACGCTTCTTCGCCTCGTCATCGAGCGCACTGCCTGCGTGGACATAGTGGCTCACGTCGGCGATGTGCACGGCGAGCTCCCAGCCTTTCTCATGCGCTCGTACGGCGATGGCATCGTCAAAGTCGCGCGCTGTCTCGGGGTCTATGGTGATGACGCAGCGTTCACGCCAGTCTTCACGCTTCGCGATGTCGTCCGCAGTGATTTCCGTAGATATGTTCTGAGTCTCGTCGATGACAGCCTGTGGGAACTCATCCTGTAGATTATAGCGGCGCATGATGGAGCGCATCTTCACGCCTTCATCCTCTGGCCAGCCGAGAACTTCGATGATATGCCCCTGTGCTTGCCCCTTGTCTGAGGGGAAGCGGCTAGGCTCGACGAGCACCTTCATGCCGACGATGGTTTTCAGCGGTGCGCGCTCTGTGAGCGCGATGTAATCGGGCGTGTGCTTGCTCTGGCTGATGACTCCACCGTAACGACCTCGCTCTACATACACGCCTTCCCAGACGATTTCGCGTCGCTTGAGGATGCTGGATATCTTGAACTCAGGCTGCATGTCATCGAGATGACGTGGTGCTTTCTTACGGCTGCGTCGCTGGTACTCGCGGCGTGGCTTCAGCCTCATCTGTACCTCGACGAGGTCGCCATCCTGCGCGCCCGCGCGTCCATAGTCGCGAAGTAAGAACTCCGAGTGCTGATCCAGATGCGGTAGCTGCTCTCGTAGGAGTTCGCGGCTTTCGTCATCGGCGATGAAGAGGAATTTCCCCGATTGCGTCAATCGCCTGATGCGCCCTTGTAAGGCTGCCCCCTCTGTTTCAGGGCTCGCGGCGAGCGTGTAGCGAGAGCGGCGGAGCAGCTTGACGCGTCCTTCCTTCTCCCAGCGTCGCATGATTTCTCTAAGCTGGGCGCGTTCCTTGGAATGAATGCCGAGGTCTCGCGCTATTTCTGCGACGAGACGAGGATTGGATCGCTGCTTCTGGAGGTAGTCCAGAAGGCGAGCTTCGAGATCGGGGGGGGTATCTGACATGAGGATGTCTTCTATTTTACTCTGTTGACGAACTGGATGAGTACCTGTGGTAACTCTTTTGAGTCGTAATATTTTGCGGAATGCAGACGGTCTGCCTGCGCGCGTAGTTGGGCATTGATCTGCTTGATAATAGGCAGATAAACACGCTCGTACTGCTGCTGCTCTATAGCGGTGAGTGGTACGAGCACGCTGAAGCCCTGTCCCCATGTGACGAGCTCATTCTGAATTTTTAAAATCTCTATAGCCGCAGTATCCGCAGATTGCTTGTTCGTAATCCCTGCGAGTACCTGATACAGATTGTTAAGCGTTATAATACCCTTTCTGATATGCTTTTCAGGAGCAGGGAGCTCCCTCGCTTCTTCCTGTGGGGCTGCGGGCTGCTCTACGACTCCTGTGCTAGGCGTAGGAGCTGCTACAGGTGTAGGGCTAAGCTCTGCTAGGCAGGGGAAGGATAGGCTAATGAGTAGACTGGAAAGTGATATGTTCATTCGTTTAAGAGTTGGCAAAATACTTGAAATGCTTGGACGAAATCATTGCAGCCATACGACTGCGCTTGTTGGATGCGGAAGATCTCAGCATAGACCTTTCCCCATGATTTTCTCAGTGGCATTTCATATTGTGAAAAAAGTGCATCTCGACTCTCATCAGGGATGACATCAAGGGCGTTTAGCTGCTCACGTATTTCAACGAAGCGCAGCGATAGCTTCTGGAGGTCAGGGGCTGCGGCTTGGGCACTTTCTTTACTCGTTACCTTTTCAAGAAGTGCTGAGCAGTCATGTCCGAAGTCGATGTAGGACTGGATATGATGGTCATAGGGTGATTGCTCTGCTGCTCGTACCTCCAGAGAAGGTACGAGCAGAGAGGGGATGCAAAGGATTGTGCTTAGGTTCATGAATTATTCTTTCTGGCCGCTTCACGCTTCAGGCGGGCTTCTTCACGAGCCTTTCTGCGCTCTTCTTCAAGTCTAGCGCGCTCGGCCTTGATGCGTTTCTGGCGTTCTTCGTTTTCTTTCGCTCTGTCGATTTCTCTGAAAATACCTTCGATAGCAGCTTCATTGCTCTTGGCAGAGCTTTCTAGCATGGTGATTTGACGCGTGAGCTTGCTCTCTGCTGAGCGTCTTTCGCGCTGGCGACGCTGGATCTCCTTTCTGAGCTCTGCGTACTGATCGACGATGGGTTTACGGTATTTTTCAGGGAATACGTAGCGATTCAGACGCAGGATCTCACGGTAGTTCTCGTCATTTTCGAGTAATTCGATCGCCTCAGTGAGATTGCCCTGACACATGAGATCGCGGGATTTGTCAAGAAGTGTCCAGTACTGAGTCAGCATATCGGAAAGCACAGGTACCTCATCATCGGATTCCATCTTGTCACGATTATCCTTATCTCGAAGCCTTGCCTCGGCTTTCTTCAAGATAGATACCGTCATTGGATAGCTCTTCTTGATAGGGGCGATCCATTTTTTCACCATGGCTGAGCTGACAGGCTCCTCTAATTCTTCCTCTAATGATTCGAGGAATTCGCGTTCTTTCTCTTCTTGCTTCTCACGGCGCAAGGAGGTCATGCGTTCACGCTTCTTTTCTTCGCTTGCTACTGTTTTCTCCCACTGCTTGATTAACTTTTCAAGCATTTCATAATACTGTGCCTTCGCCTCAGCGTATTCGGGAATGCCGCGGAAGTTTTCATCGAGAAAATCGAATTGGTTCAGAGCATCGACCTTACGCTCGATGCTGCTTTGCTTGAAGCCATTCGCCATCGCATCATAGACAGCCTTGCCGTCAGTGACGTACTGCATACGCTGCTCTGGGGTGACAACGGTGAGCTGGAAATCAGCAATCTGAGATGCTTGGAATTCTTTCTCTGCCTTCGCGAGTTCCAATGCCTCTATGTCGAGTTTGTCTAAGTCTTCGCTTAACTTCTCCTTGCGGGCTTCAATGGTGGAAAGAAGCGTGTTCGATGGATCTTCCAGTTTAGCGACTTCCTCGTCAATTTGATTAAGGCGGGCGCGGATGTTAATCGTGACATTGCTGGCACCAGATATCTGAGAGGCCATCGTTGGTGGTGCGCTCTCTGTGGGAGACGTCGCATCAGCATCTGCATCAGTAGGCGCTTCTGCGTTCGGCGTTTCACCACTTGTGTTTTCAGCCGCTGGGGTTGTGGCTTCTGCTGTAGGGGCGGGGTCAGCTTGCCTATCTTCTGCTTGTGCGAAGCAGAAGTGTGGAGCTGACATCATAGCAATGAGAAAAAGAGGATGTAATTTTGGCATAGGCATGTTTCTATTATGCTGTCATCATAGCATGCGGAGTCTATGTTGCCAACTCAAAAATGAATGTACTACAATTTTTAAATCAAGCCTCGTCACTATGTACCTAACTGTCACTCTCGTCCATGCTTCCTGATCTGAAGCCTTGGAGGTCGAGTGCTATCTGCTTATAACCGAGCCCGCGTAAATGCTGTGAAATATCATCACGCTGCTCAAGTAGCTGTGGCATAGCTGTGGCATCTATTTCGATACGAGCTAGCTGCTGGGGGAGATGGACGCGTAGACGCAGATTCACCTCTGCACCTAGTAAATCGCGCAGATAGGCTTCGCCAGCCTCCGCGCGGCGTAACTCCTCTGTGCTTAGCTCGACGTCGTAGTCAAATCGCGTCGCAAGGCAGGGCGTGGAGGGGCGAGATGCTGTCACTAAGCCTAAGGAAGCGGCCATCGCGCGCACTTCCTGTTTACTGATCCCTAATTGTGCGAGCGGTGAGATGATACCTAGCTCGCGTATGGCCTGCTTACCAGGTCTATACACGAGCATATCGTCAGCATTTGTCCCATCAAGGAGAGTGCCGCAGCCAGCTTCGTGCGCCAGTGTAAGAAGGCGAGAAAAAATAGCCTTCTTGCAGTGGTAGCAGCGAGACTTCGTATTAAAGCGTACCTCAGAGATGCTCAGGGGATCAGTATGCTCGATGTGAAGATCTACTCCACCCGCCTGAGTCTTCACGAAGCTGAGGTCGCGCGAAGGGTGTATGCTAGAGTGCACATAGAGAGCGATGAGCTTGAAGCTTTTTTTCTTCTTGATATCTTGCAATAGCCTGAGAAGAAGGGCGCTGTCAACGCCCCCTGAGAAAGCGATAGCAATACCGCCCGCGCAGAGATCTTCCAGATAACGCCGCAGCTGCTCTAGTTTTACCACGTGAGGCATAGGGGAGATTAGCACTGAGGCTCATCCTGCTGCGCCGCGAGGAGCGATGCTTGCTGGTAGAGCTCACGGAATCGCTGAGGGCTATTGATACTAGCACAGAGTTTCTTGAGGCTCTCGTACTCTGGATAGTACTTCATGATACCTGCAAACCGGCATTTCTTCACGAGCACTTCGCCTTCTGGGAGGGTAATCGTGATGAGTTCTCTCGCCATGATGCTACGCTCCACGGCATACTTACGAAGTCCTATGGTGCTGGTGCATGAGAAAATAAGCTGCTCTAGCGCAGGTATATCAGCCGCCATGCAGATGACACGGAGGAGATAGGCTGGTCTGTTTTTCTTCATGTAGCAGGGGATAGTGTGTACATCGCGCGCGCCTGCTGCAAGGATCTGCTCCATAGCAAAGCCTAATTCCTCACCTGTGGAGTCGTCTATATTGCATTCCAGCACCATGATCTGCTCCGCTGGGCGAGCGGGTGACTTGTCTTGTAAAATCATGGCTCGCAGACAGTTCGGGCGACCGAAATCACGCTGCCCTATGCCTATGCCTACTTTTTCAATGCGGTAAGACTCGGGGAGGCTGTCGCGTGTGCGTAAGCAGGCCGCAAGAGCGATACCTGTGGGGGTGATCATCTCACCGCGTGCTGAGCAGGGGCGCAGTGTGATACCTGAAATCTCGGCGATATTCACCACAGCGGGAACAGGGACGGGAAGAATGCCATGCGCACAACGCACCGTGCCGCATCCTTCGGTGAGTTCGGTGACGATACATTCACCAATGCCTAAATCGTCAATGAGGACAGCGACTGCGACAATATCAACGATAGAATCCACCGCGCCGACTTCATGGAAATGCACCTCGTTCGTATCGCAGCCATGAGCCTTCGCCTCAGCGAGTGCGATGATGCGAAAGCAACTCGACGCGATCTGCTTCGCTCTCGTGCTCATCGCTGAGCCCTCGATGATAGGGATGATGTCTGCGAGCCCACGATGCTCATGATGTCCGTGCTCGTGAGCATGATGAGCATGAGAGTGCTCGTGATCGTGGCTATGATCATGAGAGTGAGTGTGTCCATGGTCGTGAGAATGATTAGCCTCTATCTCATGGTTATGCCCATGGGAATGGGGGTGTTCGCCCTCGACATGCACCTTGAAGCTCAGTCCTGCGATACCATGGGAATCCGCTTTGCTGATGCTGTAGGTGTAGCCTGTGAGGGGGAGGCTGTGAAGTACTTCGTGAAGCTTATCTTCACTAGCACCTAGGGATAGGAGTGCTGCTACGGTCATATCGCCACTGATGCCAGTCGCGCCTTCGAGATAGAGGGTCTT
This sequence comes from uncultured Akkermansia sp., assembly GCA_964371525.1. Lineage (GTDB taxonomy): Bacteria > Verrucomicrobiota > Verrucomicrobiia > Verrucomicrobiales > Akkermansiaceae > Akkermansia. The sequence goes on from CAYJNX010000007.1 coordinate 8,237, forward strand.
GCTCATGAGTTTCTTAGAGTGAAGTGTGTTTTGTGTGAATGTTCAGCATGCGGTACGCGAGAACACCCGCGCCGTAGCCATTATCAATATTGACGACGGATATGCCTTCTGCGCATGAGTTAAGCATGGTGAGCAGTGGGGCTAGACCTTGGAATGATGCTCCGTAGCCTACCGAGGTAGGTAGCGCAATGACTGGCGCGGAGACGAGACCAGCGATGACGCTAGGGAGTGCTCCTTCCATGCCGGCGACGCTGATGATGACATCGGCCTTGCGGATTTCCTCAAGTCTGTTGAACAGACGGTGTATGCCAGCGACACCCACGTCATAGTAGCGGTGTACTTCCACGCCGTAGAACTCAGCGACTCCCGCGGCTTCTTCTGCCGCAGGGATGTCTGCTGTGCCTCCCGTGCAGACTGCGAGTCGCCCGACGTAGGGCAGGGGCTCTGTCAGTGTGCCTATGATGAGTAATCGAGAGCATGCGTCGTAGCTCAGGGGGATATCAAGCCCCTGAGCTAGCAGGTAAGCATATTGCTCCTCACTGCATCGTGAGCCCAGAACGCGCTTCCCAGCCTGATGAAATCGCACGCATATCTCGCCTAGTTGCTCATTCGTCTTGCCTGGGCAATAGATAGTTTCATGATTCCCTGTGCGCTTAGCGCGCTCAAGGTCGAGATGGGCGAATTCGTGCTGGGACATGCTTGCTGAGTATGTGGGATAGCTGGTTATGAAAGAATGGACTGGAGAACTTCGATGCAGCGTGCATTTTCTTCTCCTGTGCCGATGGTGATGCGTATGTATTCTGGTAGCTTATAGCTGTCCATATCGCGTAGGATGACACCCTGTGCGAGGGCTTTTTGGAACACTTCCTTACCCTTGCCTACCTTTACCATGAGGAAGTTCGTGTGGCTTGGGATGTAATGAATACCCATCTCGTCGAAGGCACGGTAGTACTGCTGGAGACCAGAGCGTACCATGTCGACGGAGCGGTCGATGTGGTCCTGATCCTTCAGTGCAGCGACGCAGGCAGCCTGAGCCATGAGATTCATGTTGAAAGGGGTGCGAGCTTTGTTAAGAAGATCCGCTATCTCTGTGGATGCGATGCCGTAGCCTGCGCGTAGACCTGCAAGTCCGTACGCCTTTGAGAAGGTGCGCAGTGTGATAGAGTTCTTCCCCTGCTGGATGTACTTAATGCTGTTTGGCTTGAAGTCAGCGAAGTCATAATAGGCTTCGTCAAAGGCGACGACGACATGGTCGGGTACAGCTGCCATGAACGCGTCCATTTCCTCTTGGTATACCATCGTGCCCAGTGGGTTGGTGGGGTTCGTGATGAAGATGAGACGTGTGTTCTCCGTGATGGCATCAAGCATGCCCTTGAGGTCATGCGTCCAGTCAGATGGCTTATTGGGGACTTCTACGTACTTCGCACCGAAGAGCTTGCACATGATGGGGTACATGGAGAAGCTGTATTGTGCGGCGATGAGCTCTGCACCGGGGCGCAGGAAGGCGTGGCAAAGAAGTTCGATGATCTCGCTGCTGCCGCTACCGACGACTGTCTGCTCAAATGATACCTTGAACTTATCTGCCAGAAGAGAGCGGAGTTCATAGGACGCTCCATCGGGATAGATATGCACACCGCGCGCGGTGTCGACGAGTGCCTGCACTGCGTGTGGGGATGGTCCGAGGGAGTTTTCATTAGAAGCTAGCTTCACGATGTCTTCGGCTTTCATGCCGATTTCGCGTGCTGTTTCTTCGATGGGCTTGCCGGGCTGGTAGGCCACGAGGTCAAGTAGATCCTGATTAGCGTACTGATTGATGCTCATAGTTTCGAACTCATCATATAGTATTATACGACAAAAAACAAGCCTTGTTATGATTTAGAAATCCTGTATACTGCTCTCTATGCATATTCATTGGAAGAGGACATTACTGGCGTTTTCACTTGCAGGTCTAGGCGTTTTAGCTTTAGCCATCAGACCAGCACTTCAATCAAATGTATCCAGCGAAGCTCAGGGTGAAAAAAGTAGTGTAACTCACAAATTATCTCACGACGAGCTAGGGAAGCCATTCTCAATCAATGGGACGTGGGATCTATTGAAGAGCCCTGAGTATGCGTATTATCGCCTCAAGACAGGTGAGGCGAATCCCTTCAAGCTTTTGGCAGCGGCTTTTCTTTCTATCTCTGTCATACAGGACGAGCAGGGCTTATCACTAGCACTAAGCGAGGGGGGACTAGAGACGATCTCGCCCTGGGATAAAGCAAAAATCGAGTACTACTGTTATCCTATGGGGAGGACTTACAAGGAACAAGCAGATGGCTATGACTACATTTGCTATAATCAGCATCTCATCGCTAAGCTGACGATAGAGAGCTCCTTCTTCGGTCCTAGCATAGAGGGCTATATACTTGTTCAAACCATGATTGATCCTCAGAAACAGACCCTAGATGCGGTGCATTTCAGCTACTATGAGGGGAGAAAGGAGTATAGCTACAGCCCTGCGGGGACGATGATAGGGAGTTTTAACGCCCCTAGTCGCTATGGAGATGATACGGTAGAGCGTGCCCTGCGCCAGACTGCGGAGGCTATCATGGAGGTAGATTACCACGCTGAGGCGGAGAATGTCGCGAGTCGCTTAGAGGCGAAACTTGCGCAACTCGCTAAGATGCGACCACGCCCCGAGGCTGTGTCGCCCAGCTCATGGGGGAGCTATCAGGCTGTCGTCGAGGAGCTGCGCGAGGAGCTTCAAAAGGCGGTTGTCCTATCAAAGGAGCTGAATTACTTTGATTCCCCTGCGTGGAAGAGCTTCTTGGAGAGTGATGACTTTTTCCGCGTTTTCGGCGATGTCTCAGGAGAGCGAGAGGATGAAGGGTTTAATTACTGATTATCTGCTCGTAGAGCTGTAGGTAATTCTGCACGGTGTCCTTGAGCCTATAGGGGTAGGGGGCTTCCTTGATGCTTTCGGGTGCTTTCTTGAACCATTGCGCTAGCAGATTTACGATTGAAACCGTGTCGCCTAGCGCGATTCTGCCCTCTGGGAGAAAGCTCTGTAGCATCTCGCTGACGATTCCATGATCATAGCCCGCGACAGGACGTCCGAGGCTGAGGGCTTCTAAGATAGCCTGATTGTAGGAGGCAGGGAGGCGAGCTAAGGATAGAGTCGCGTTACTGATACAGAGAAGGTCTCGTAGATCGGGGCGCGCACCGAGCCAGCTGATATTATCCGTGACTCCATTGCTGAGGAATTGCTGTCTCAAGCTAGTGAGGTAGCTCTGATCTGCATCGCGCGTGTCGCCTATGATGAGCACATGTACGGGAATCCCTCGTGCCTTGAGTCCTCTGATGATGAGAGGTAGGTCTTCAAGACCATGAATGGGCGTGATATTGCAAGGGATGGCTAATAGGAAAGTATCAAGCGTCTGCGGCTGATTATGCTGCCACAGGCGTATCCAGTCTTCACTAGGGTGATAGCTGGGGCGGCATTCATGCTCACGCACACCGTAGGGGATATGCCAGAAGGGGGCGAGGGGATTTACTGCCTCGCAGGACTGGACATATTCACGTAAGCCCTGAGAGCAGGCGGTCGCAGCCGAGAAATACCTGAGGGAACGCGAGTACTGATGACGTGCCAAGAAGGACTGATGCACGGCAACAAGTTTCGTGTTTTGCTTTTTTAGTGAGAATAGATAAGGGAGAAAGGTGCGCAAGGCATGCTCAATATGATAGCTCTGAAATATATCGACAGGCTTATCCTTAAAGAGCAGACGAGATCTTCTTATCCTGTAGGGTGTCTTCCATATAGAGCCTTTGTAAAGAGGGATATGCTTAATTCCTATCAGGTTCAGCCTCGCGAGCAGTTCGTGTGAAGGGCTGATGATATAGTTATCGTGCCCTGCCGCCTGTAACGCACTAGCTAGATCTATCGCTAGTCGTCCTACGCCGCTTGGCTCTAAATTAGGGCAGTAATGTACGATACGTAGTTTTTTCATAGTGCGAGCTTGCTAAGGTGTGGGTTAGCGTGCAAGTGCATCTTTCCTTATGACGTAGCTCTGTGAGGAGTACCGAGGAGGGGGGAATGATGCGTTGCGGGGTGGCGCTGAGGTGTAAGAGAGCGATCATATTTAGAGTTGAGTGATGAGTAAGATGGTTGTCATTCAACTAACTGGGGGAAACGCTGCATGATATACTCCGCTGCGCGCTTCGCTTCGTCTAGTGGTTCTTTCATACTGAGTGTACGATGCTGAGCCCAGTATGCGTAGCTACTGACGTAGCCATCGGAGATGAGCTTCGCTAGCCCGCGTGTGACGCGAGAGCTTTTCTTCATGTCGCGCTGCGGCATATCGAGGATGCCCACAGGTGCGCCCGATGTCAGAGATTCATACACCATGGAGACGCTGTCCTGCGTCACCCAGACGGCTTCTGCTGTCGCGAGGTGCTCGCGTATCCAGTGTGAGCCTGTCTGCTCCATGGGGACGACGTGGATGCTAGGGCATGCCTGACGTACATCATGAACGAAGTCTGGATGTGTGCGGCGTGATGTAGTGAGAATGATAGGGCGCGTGCTGTTACGTGTGATATGCTCGATCTGCGTGATGAGCGTGTCGCTGTCCCAGTCGAAGTCGCGGCTAGAGCCTCCGATGAGGAAGAGCAGGTGCTTTCCCTGATGATGCTCGCGTGCATGGACGTTGTTGAGTGCCCCCTTTGTGGGGAACACACGCTTACTGAAGCTTTTCTTCTCGGAAAGATCATGCTCAGGAATGAGCGCGAGGTCGAAGAGGCAGAGCGGTAAGCTAGGCTTCATGCACACAATGCAGGGGCACTTATGCAGACGCGCGACACTGAGTGCTGCGGCATGCGTGCTGTGTCCCGCGCAGAGCACGAGATTGATGGGTCGTGACTTCTCCTCCTGCTGATCTTCGCCCTTGTAGTTGAGTTTTGCGAAGAAGCCTAGCCCCTTCACGCTCCATTCGAAGCAGCTGTGCTCCTGATCGGGCTTTATTCTATCTGCTTCATTGATAAGAGCCTCGGCTAGCCCCTGAGTTTGAGAGAGATGACCTTGCTTTTCATCGCTGATGATGCAGATGTTCATAGTGTCGTAAGAAAGTGAAAGAGGCTTAGATGATGAGAGATTTACCCTCTATACACTGCCCGAGGATAGGGCTGTTTAGCGTGCCTGTAGCTAGATCGTCAGCTGTAACGATACTAGAGCACTGCGGCAGGAAGATAATGGGGCTGAGAGAGTCCTTGCTTCCTGTTGCGAGCTGCGCTGGCTTCACGCTGCATGCTTGGATGACTTCTTCCCAGCTCAAAAGACCTGTCTTCACTAGTTTCGTGTAAACGAGGGGGAGGAAATGATCTAGGGTGATCATGCCCTGAGGAGCTGTCGGGAAGTCCTGTTTCTTATCGAAGGGGGAACAGGGGGTGTGGTCGCTGACGATGCAGTCTATCGTGCCGTCCTTTACACCTGCGATGAGGGCGTCACGGTCAGAGGCATGGCGCAGAGGGGGAACTGTCTTGAAGGTCGTGTCGTAGTTACCTATATCTTCATGTGTGAAGAGGAGGTGATGTAGGGCGACTTCGGCAGTGATATTCTGACCTGTCGCCTTGGCGCGTCGGATGATGTCCACACTCTCGGCTGTGCTCACGGTCTGGATATGTAAACGTGCTCCTGCATCGCGTGCGAGACGGATGATGGTTTCTGTGCCTATTTCCTCCGCGCAGGGGGGCGCTCCATGGAGACCGAGCTCGTAGGAGGTCGTGCTAGGTGTGGTGCAGCAGTTCTCGGTCAGGCAGGCGATGTCACCACGTAGAGCGATGATAAGACCTGTCTCGGCGATGTACTTCATCACGCGGTGCAGCATGAGTAAGCTGCTCGGAAGGTATTCTGCGTCACTGATGATGCGTATGCTTCTTTCCTTCAGTGTATCATAGGAGGCTTGCTGTATGCCTTCCAGATCCTTAGATATCGCTCCTGCTGGGAGCATGTCCACCTCGCAGTTGGCGTACTGTAGCACGCTGTCGTTAAAACTGTCTATCTGCGCGACATTGTCAAAGCAATGCGTCTTCGTCGGCATGACGAGCATACCGCGCACACCACCCTGTAAGGCGGCATCACTCGCGGCCTTCACTACTTGGCGTGTCCCCTTTCCGCGCTGGCTGATCTTCATGTGCATGTCGAAGAGCGCAGGAAGCCATACGGCCTGAGCGAGCTCGTCTGCCGAGTAGCTGCTGGGAACGGTGAAGTCCTGAGCCTGTGCCGCACCGTGGACGGCGTGAGGGATGCTTACTGTGTGGGTGCTATTAGTCATGTTGGCGGGTTTGTGGGCAGAGATGATAGAGAATGCTCATGCGGGCGGCGATGCCGTTTTCCACCTGAGTATTAATGAGGCTGCGGCTGTATTCCGTCGCTGCGTCGCAGAGTTCGACTCCTCGGTTGATAGGACCTGGGTGCATGAGGATGAGACCTTCACCAGCGATGCGCTCGAGGCGTTCTTCTGTTACGCCGAAGCTCTTGTGATAATCGCCAGCTGGGAAGAAAGGAGTGTCCATGCGCTCGTTCTGAACGCGTAGGAGGTAGATGACATCGGGCTTCCAACGGAAGGTGTCCTCCCAGTTCGTCAGGCGCGTGATACCTGTGTGTGCAGTGGGAGGGACGAGTGAGCCTGGCCCCATGTACGCGACTTCGGCTCCAAGACGCTTCAAGAGCAGGCTCGTGGAGCGAGCTACGCGGCTGTGCAGGATGTCGCCGATGATGACGACGCGCTTGCCAGCGACTTCGCCATAATGCTCGCGGATGGTGAAGGCGTCGAGGAAGGCCTGACTCGGATGGGCGTGCGCGCCATCGCCTGCATTAATGACTGAGGCCTTGCAGTGTCGAGCTATGACACTGGGTATGCCGCTGTTTTTGTGACGGACGATGATGTAGTCCATCTTCATGCTCATGAGCGTGTCGATGGTATCGTGTACACTCTCACCCTTCACCACTGCGGATGTGGAGACGCTAAATGTCGTCACATCGGCGGATAGTCGCTCGGCAGCGACTTCGAAGGAGGAGCGTGTGCGTGTGCTTGGTTCGTAGAAAAGGGTGAGGACGGACTTCCCCTTCAGGGCAGGTACCTTCTTCACGCTCTTCGTGAAAATATCCTTCATCGCGCTCGCGCTGTCGAGGATGGTGTGGATATCCTCGTCGTTGAGGTCAGCGATGGTGAGCAGATCTTTCAGTGGTTTCATGTGAGCTAGGCAGGCTATGGAGTGGATAAAAAGGATTAATAAGTGATGAGGTCGATACCGTCGATTTCTGCGAGGTGTACCTTCACGGAGCTCTTCACCGTCTCATCGAGAAGGAATGAGCTGTAATCGGGCTGCACGGGGATCTCTCGCCCTGGTCTATTCACGAGGCAGTGCAGCTCGACGCGAGCAGGACGACCGTAGTCAAAGATCGCATTGAGGGCCGCGCGAATAGTGCGCCCCGTCTGGATGACATCATCAATGAGGATGAGTCGCATGTCATCCGTGGAAAAGGGTAAATCGGAAGCACGCAAGGCGGGCTTGCGACCTTTCATAGAAAAGTCGTCGCGATAGAGCGTGATGTCGATCGCGCCGTAAAGCGCATCATAACCAGCAGCAGCGAGTCGCTTCACTAATCGCTGCGCCAGCACATCACCATGACTGATAAGACCGACAAAGGCAATAGGAAGAGAATCATCCTGTCGGAGACTCTCAAGAATGGACTCTGTCCATGTCGCGAGAGCCTGTTCTATTTCATCATGTCCTATTTCAGTCATGGCGTGTTTTTAAGTGTGAGCTTTTCTGCTTACTGAGCAAGTTTGATAATGCGATGGGCTGCCTGAGCTGCGTTCAGAGGAGCCTTCGAGTGGAGACCTACAGTTGTCGCAGGTACGCCACCGGGAAGTTGGGAAATGGCAAGCAATGCGTCGATGCCATTGAGAGGACCGCAAGGAACGGGCACACCGATGACAGGGAGAGAGGTGTTCATGACCACGACACCAGGAAGTGCAGCGGACAGACCAGCTACGCAAAGAAGTACGGCTTTCGTACCAGCTTCTTCGAGACCCTTGAGGTATTCAATGAGTTCAGGAAGATCACGGTGTGCGGAGAGGATCACCTCTTCGTTTTCCACACCGTTGTCTGCAAAATATTGGCGAGCGGGCTCCATGAAGGGGAGGTCGCTCTTACTGCCTAAGATTGTAATAGCTTTCATGCGCGACTAGGATAGCATAGTTGTCACCTCTTTGGCAAGCCATTTGACTAGCAGAAGCAGGCAATGAGTCTGAAAAATGCGAAAAGAAGGGAGCTGTATGTTTTCTTCCCTGTTAGAAAGAATCATAAAAAGCTAGTATTTTAAATTAGCTGCATTAGAATTTATACAATGTAGTATGCTTGGGTGTGCTTAATACTTCACTCTGTGATCTTATTTTGATTTTGAGTGTAGATTTAATAATATTTTCATTGTATTCGGTCTTATGATAGAGTTTATACTTATCGTATTAAATGCCTTGAATGTATAATGAGGAATGATATAATGAGGTCAAGTTTGAATCATACTTTCATCTGATATTATGCGTTTACATTTACCCGCCACTCTGAAAAAAGCCCTCTTGAAGAGCTTCATCGCTGCTGCCACGATGCTCCCCTGCACCCTGTACGCAGGTCACATGGATGCAGATGTAGGGTATGAACTTTATCGTAATCTCGGCGAGAATAGAGGTCCATTCGAAGCAGGCGCGACGAATGTAATGGTCTATGATATTCATGGAAAAGAGCTAGGCGTCATCCCTATCGTGCCCGACTTCAGTGCTGTTTCTAATCCAGGCACTGCCGCCTCGCTTGCGGGTGGGCAGAGCTGGCTCGCGGACTGTCAGCATAATAGGGTGATTTCTAATATCAAATGGGGGATTCGATTCGGTACCTATGACACGCCCGTATACGAAGAATATCGTAATATCAATCGCGTGGAGGGTGGTTATAATGAGAGTTTCTTCGACCTATCTATTTCACGACTTAGTAAAGTGGTGACGGATGTCGTGCATTGGGAGTTTGTATCCGATGAACGGTATGCTAATGATGCGGATTTTTTAGCTGATAAGTATATATGGCGCGTCGGAGCAGGGAATCAACAAATCTATACTTATCCTGATGGTGAGGGTGAATGGCTTAATGTCGCGTATGAGACTATAACGGCAGGAACGGGAAAGGTGATACGTATCGAGGACTGGACACGCACGGTGACGAATGAGAGAGGTGAAACGCTGACCGTACATGTAGATAATCAGGTGCTAGGAACGCTGAGCGAAACGGATAAAGAGAACATCCTGCCTATTCTCGGCTGGGGTGGCGATAGTGGCTCGCCTTTGCTCGTGTACAATGAAGACACAAAGAGCTTCCAACTCATGGGTATCTTCTATGGCTACAACTATCGTGGTGGAACGGTGTGGGATAGTTATCATACCTATAACTTTAACTCGAAGGAATTCTTCGATTTTGTCATTGATAGCTCGGCCTACGCCTTCGATAAGACAGAGACGAAGTGGACTTTTAGCGCGTCTGACAGTGATGGCTTCGTGAAGGTGACTTCGGGTATTCTCGACGATTTGGGTGACCCCCTACGCACACATGACTCCATTCGCACGCTGAAGCAAGGTGAGCGTGGGGACACGAGCACGCTGGGGACTCTAGCGAGTGATGAGGAGATGTGGGAGTCGCTCGACTGGGTGTTCCAGAGTGACGCGGAGACGAAATTGATCTTTGAAGGCAGTTTTAACTCAGGGGCTGGCACATTCCAGTTCCTCCGTGGTGAAGGGGCGACATCCGCAGATCCGACAAGTTATAAGCTCTCCGCGAGTGATGCCACCGTGAATGTGAGTAACGCTGGCTACATCATCGAAGAGCATGTGAAAGTCATAAGCAGCTTGACTGGCGTGGAAGGCGATGAGTGGCGTATCGTCGGTGAGAATGCCCGTATGGATGCAGATATGCAGTACGAGATCTATGGCGGATACTTTGAGATCACTGGCACGGGGGATAACCTCGCGGATCTAAATCTCGGCGTGGGGGTTACTGTGTTCTTGAATCGCCAAGGAGGAGCACAAGCAGCGGATGACGTGCAGATCAATACAGGCTCGACTGTCATGCTCGGCTCCTCGACGCAGATAGGCGGGAATGTGGAGTTCGGCCATATGGGTGGACTTCTTAATCTGAATGGACATGATTTCGCTCGCACGAGCTCTAACCTTTTCGTCTTCGACAAGGATGCAGGATTTGCGAACTTCGCTCAGACTGGTGAGGCGACATTCGACTACACCATCGAAGGAGCGGTGCATGAGGATATGCATGCCTTCTTCGCGGATAGTAGTAGCCTCATCGCGGGGAGCACGGGAGTTCTCCATGTGAATATCTCTGCTGATACCGCAGGCGCGAGCATGACGCTGGATAATCATATCAATATAGCAGGTGATCTTGTACTCAATGCTGTCGATACGACCCTGTCTGGCTCTAGGGTGGAAATAGCCAACCCTGACATGACGGTTAATATGAACAATTACGAGCCCGCCTATGATCCCGAACAATGGGTGCGCTCGAAGATGAATGTAGGGAGGATCGTAGCCCAGAATCATACGAATCTAGTACTGGGACCTCACGTCGATGTTAGCTCGGATGATCTGACCGTCGAGGCGGGATCTACCCTGCTGACCACCAGTACGTCCACCTTTACTGGTACGATGAATATTCATGGTCAGGGCACATTCGGTGAAGGCTCTACCATCACAGGGGCGGCGAATGTTCATAGCGGTGGCGTCTTAGATGTGAGTGTAGGTGGTGTCTACGATGTCGATTTTAGCATCATGTCGGGCGGTTTTGCGCAGTTTGCAGGCGATACAGAGCTGCAAGGTCTTCTAATGAATGCAGGGAAGGTGAGCTTCGATGGTCATCTGAGTATCATGCAGACCATGACAAATACGGGGGATCTTAACTTCGCTTCTGATCTTTTGTTTGATGTGTCGAACCTGACTGGCGTGACTGTAGGGGGTGAGACGACCTATCGTGTGTTCACAGGGAGCGATTCCTTGAGCTTCGGTTCGCTGACGAGTAACAATGTCGTGGGAGAGGGGGCTGAAAATCTCAAGTGGACATTCTATGATGATGGACGCTTAGTCTCATCCGTTCTGCTCGCTGAGCTGGAGTACCGTGGTGGCGATCTGGGACTACAGGTGGATGTAGGAGGCTTCGTCGCTGGTACTTTCCAAGATGGGGAAGCTATTCACTTCACAACGGGGAGCTCCGTGATGACACTACAGGCGAATCTGAGCTCTGATCGCCTCTTTGTGGATGGAGTGTCGCTTGAAATCGTGAGCAATGGTTCTACCCTGCATGTGGATCGTCTCCTCATGAGTGACGGCTCATCTCTGACCCTACAAGGCGAGGCTCTCCAGTCCACTGCGCGTGTAACGAGACTTAATGACGCGAGAAATATCTCTGTTCATATACAGGCGCAGGGGCAATCCCTGTCTGAAAAGCTATGGCTGCAAGAGTTTACAGGACATGTGAAAGTGAGCAATGGTTCTTACCACGCAGGTCAGACTGATGCGGGCTACCTCTCACTGGAGCTGGAAGGAGAAAACACGACCTTCACGACGCAGGGAGCGAGTGATCTTCAATTCGCGCTGCGCGGGAATGGGGTGCTGCAAGCCCTGGACGTGACAGAGCTCGTATTCCATGATATAGACGAGTTCTCAGGGCGTATCGCCACGACGGCGGATAGGATAGACTTTAACACCGTGACGGCGGCGAGCATGGAGCTCGTGGCGAACAATACGCTGCACCTGAATGTCGCTGGTAGCTACTCGGGGACATTCTCGGGAGCTGGTGATATCTACGCGCATGTTTCAGAGACGACGATTAGCGCGCTGAATGACTTCACTGGAATGCTCAGCCACGAGACGGGTACGCTGACCGTGAGCGGTCAGAGCACGAGCATGGAGCACTTTTCCATGGGGGATACAGGGGAGGTGAATATCCTAGCTGGATCTCACTTTAGCACGACACTGGATTCTGAGCGACAGGTTAGTGACTTCAGGATTAACATAGGCGAGGGCGCGGTACTCGAAGAATCCCTGATACAGCAGCGTGTCGCTGGCGGTACTCTGACCATAGGCGGAGGCGGTACGGTGAAATGGGAGGGACTGATGCTTTCTTCCGAGGATGCACAGGGAAATCTCGTGGTCGAAGCGGGGACGACGCTTCATCTGCTCAGCGGTAGTCAGCTGAGATCTCCGTACGACGAGGCTTCCTTCATGCTCTCTAATTACAATTATCATAATGAGGTCACCATTCACGGAACGATCATCACGAATGCCAATTTAACGAGCGGCAGTGGTTATGCGACGCTGTCCGTGGAAGATGGCGGTGTGCTGGAGATTAAGAAAGGACTTGTCTTCGATACGGGGCATCGCGGTGCTTCCTATATTCGCGTGCGTGATGGTGGTACTCTCCTCATCGCGAACCAAGCCACCTATAGCCGCGATTATGGCGATCCGAACTGGGCTCATCGACTGGAGACGCACCTTGAATCAGGTGGCACACTCGGTGTCTCAGGGACAGGGATCGTCACGACCCCCCACACCTTCCGCTGGGCGGAGACGGGGAATGTGAATATAAAGGCTCTTGACGAGCAGGACTTCCGCTTGGATCGCGATGTGCTCGGAGGTGGAGTCACCATGCTCGGTGGCGGTATCGTCAGGATTAATGCGATTAATGTCGCGAACCTGAAGGTAGAGTCAGACACAGAGCTCTACATGAGAGATGCGTCTATCACCTTACAAAATTTTGAACTCGATGGTGTAGCGCGCCTCGCTCATGCCCACACGGCAGACTATGCTATTTCTGGCGCGTCGACGGGCGAGCTGCATTTTACAGACAGACTCGAAGCGATGGATATGACAAGCTACGCGGGAACGGTACACATGGCGACTGGTTCTGAGTTCGTTCTACACTCCTCGATGCAGGCAGGGGCGAAGCTCCTAGTCGCAGAAGATAGTCATGTGGAGCTGAAAGATGCCGTGAGCTTTAGCAACACTCAGAGCGAGACACGTACGGGGAATTATCGCTTCACTGTCGGAGCAGGTGCGCAGCTCCGTGAAGACACGGTTGATTACGAACTTGTCAGTGGTAAGACACTGACTGTAGAAGGTGCTGGTGAATACAGGGCACGCAGCATGCAGCTCTCAGGCGAGAGTCTCGTATTCGGCACAGATAGCAACCTGAGCCTCGCTACTCTTAGCACGACAGGAAATGCACGCGTGAACTTCGCTCAGGGGGCTAAGCTGAGTGCCGATGTGGCGACCATCGCCAGTGGGCACTTGCTAGAGCTGTCTGGAGAAGGTGCTTTTTCTGCGAATACGACTGTGGCAGGGCAGGTCTCCTTCCTCGCAGGAGCTGACCAGCAGGGCAGCATGACACTCTCGGGTACAGATGCCCTCGTGAGCTTCTCGGGGGATTCTTCACTCACGGGTGATGTCACACTGACTGCGGCTGCTTCTCATCTCGACCTCAGTCAAGGGGGCGTACACAGCGGTCTCATCACCCTCCATGACGGTAAGCTGACACTGGGCTCACAGCTCACCTTCTCTCAGGCTATTGTCGGTAGCAGTGCCGCAGAGCTGGAACTGTCGAATAATGTCATCTTCGATATCAGTAATCTGACTGCGGGTTATGATGAAGACGGCACTATCGTCTATACCATCTTCACAGGGATGAGCAGCGCGGAGTTCGGAGCACTCCAGACAAACAGTATCATCGGTAAGAATTCGCTGAACTATGATTGGGCCTTTAGCGATGATGGGACAGTGCGCGGTACCGCGATAGACAATGAGCTCTTCTACGGAGGTGGTGGCTTGTCGCTTTATGTAGGCGCGACTGGCTTCGACGATGAAGAGCTCTTTAACGATAAAGCGAAGATTAATTTCTACGGCGCGGATACGACACTCAGCGTGCGAGACGCAGGCATGACAGTGGATCGTATCGTGGTGACTGGCGTGCAGCTGGAAGTGCTCAGCGGTGCGCATCAACTGGAGGCTGGCAATATCATCCTCACAGAAGGAGCGAGTCTCGTCGTGAACGGCGACATGCTCAATGATAGCAGCCGTGTGCTCGAAGAAGCCGCCGCTCAGCATACAGAAGTCATACTTGATATGGCAGGAGGAGAGCTCGCGGCACAGCAGTGGTTCACCAATTACACAGGGAAAGTGTCACTCCAAGATGGTACGTACCACTTCGACGCGAATGCGATGAACCATCGCGAAACGGAAGTACGCGCCGATGCCATCCTTCAGCTCGGTGATCTAGACCGCATGACAAACTCTATCAGCGGCACAGGCGACGTGTACTCCAGCGCGCTAGAGAGCGTCACATTCGACGATCTGATTAACTTCTCAGGCCTGCTTGACACCAGTGCTCAGATTGTGAATCTCCAGAGTACTACATCTGCTCGATTCTCTGTCGATGCGGGGAGTACTGTGAATCTCTCTGTCAGCGGTGGTCTCTATGATGGAGCTATTAGTGGCACAGGTCTCCTCCTTAGCAACAGTGCAGAAGCGACGACGACAGTCAGCAATCTCGGGGCGGACTTCACAGGTAGCCTCCAGTTGCAGTCTGGTACACTTGAAATAGGCGGTGATGTCTCGACGATCACTGCCATCACGCAGGAATCTAACACCACCCTTCACCTCCTTGCTGGCACGAAGATCGACGCAGCTACGACAGGTTATCGCACGAGCCGCGACTATAGCGTTCACTTGGAGGCAGGCAGTGTTCTGGATGAGAGCGGAGTCATCCTCAGCCTGAGTGCTGGGAACTTCTCATTATCAGGTGAGGGGACATACGTGGTTAATGGCTTGGAAATGGGCATGACGCTCGAAAAGAATACTGTCACTATAGGGGAAAACAGTACCCTGCACATCACAGGTGATGACTTTGACCCCTCCGATGGGAGTGCTTCCTTCTTGGTCTCCTACGCAGGAACTGAAATTGGAAATCGTCAAGCTACGACCATACTAGAGATTTATGGAACACTCATCTCAGATGTGGGAATGAGTGCCAAGAATGGGAAGTCAAACATCAACATCTACGATGGTGGTGTGCTCGAGCTACGCAAGGGCGGCATGTATAATGGCTCTGACACTTATGCTGATCCCCACCTCAATGTCTACGCTGGTGGCATATTGCTCATGGGGAATCAGGATAATACGACTAATTATGGAGTGGGCTACAACACTCTGGGGCTACACCTCTGGGATGGATCGACCATAGGAGGGGCTGAAAGTGGGAGAATAGACATTTACCACACATTCTGGGGTGTTGCAACGGCGACAGGTATCGTCAATATCTGGTCTCAAGGTGATCAGCAACTCCACTTCCATGAAGCAATCAAGCACCAGAATCTTAATATCCATGGCGGCGGGGCAGTGAGCATCCATGCTAATGGTGTCGTGCGTAACTACAGCATCGAAACGGCAGAGCTCAACTTCCAGCAGGAAAATCTCAGCCTCGAATCGCTCACCATCCGAGGACGCGCCACCGTCAGCATGGGCAGCGCCGCACTGGAAACGCCAGCCGCTGGCACTCGCACCGTCACTGTGGGGACAGGGGTACTCACGACAGATGAGTTACACATCGAAGCAGGGATATTCAAGAGCCTAAACGTCGATAACAGCATAGGCAGTCTGAACGTGGATACGCTTCAGATCCAGAACCGCGGAGATATGAAGCTGAGCGCACGCGACTCGCGCACAGCCGCCCTCGTCACAAGCAGCCTCATTGATAACATCCATCTTGAGAATGTCACACTATCTGATGCCAGTAAGGTGACCTTGCAGTACAGTCAGCTGAGTAACAGCAATATCACGGACTCTAGCCTGTATCTCGTCGACGAAAATATCATACTCAACAGCACGATAGGAGCGAACGTGAGCTTCGAGCTTGATGACTCAGCCTCACTCATCATTGAGAACTCGGTGATAAGCCACATGAATGAGAATCTCTTGACGCAAGTGGAAGGAAGTATCTTAAGTATCAATGATATGGTTACAGTGAAGGACTCTACTTTACAGATAGAGAACGACAAGATCACCACGAGTCAAGCAACACTAGATGGCGATGCGTTCAACCTCTACAGTGTCGAAGGAGTCGCGCTATTACTAGATGAAGCCACCATCGAAGGCGAGCTCATTGTAGACCTCATGGGGCTGAGTATAGGGGATTTCCAAGGAGTCAGCTATGGTATAGAAATCCTCGGTCTCTCTAGCGGCACCACGATGGATCTTTCCCAGCTCCGCTGGCAGGTGGAAGGCGCGGACTTAGAGTTTAACGCAAGATACGATAGCTCGGGCAACCTCGTACTTGTCTACGAAAGTGCCATCCCAGAGCCCAGCACGGCTACACTGAGTCTCCTCGCACTCACCGCGCTGCTCGGCTGCCGCCGCCGAAAGATTGAGTAGTAGAAGGGACTCATGAAGGGGGAAATCCATTCTGCTTAGCTTCGCGTAAAACAATATGAAACTGTTTAGGCTTGATTTTACGATTAAGTTAGTTCAAAATGATGTGTCAATCTTTTCTACTTATCATTTCCCCTTTTTTTAATGAAATTCCTGCGACGACATCTCAGCCTCATGTTAGCCTTGCGCTACCTGAATCCACTCCGCAATGCCTTCTCTGTAATGACCCTCATTTGTTTACTGGGTGTGTCTCTAGGGGTGATGGTGCTCATCGTCGTGCTCTCTGTCATGGAGGGCTTACAGCGCGATATCGCAGATAAGGTGCTGACCTTCACTCCGCATTATGTCGTAGAAGCGTCGGATGAGGTGGGGCAGTCCCGCCGCCTTGATGACCAAGAAATGGACTGGGAGAGAGCCGTCGAGAAGATTCAGAAACTCCCTGGTGTCATTTCTGCTTATCCGAAATTAGAAAGCGATGCCTTCATCCAGAGCCCTGTCGCGAGCTCTTCTTATCGTTTTCAAGCGGTACAGCCTGAAAATGAATCCCAGCTAGGCTACCTGCGCCCACTGCTTGCGCGTGGCAGCTTCGACTTCGGATTAGGACTCGACCAGCAATGTGTTGTCTCTAACAAGCTCGCTGAGGCTTTGAAAGTCGACGTGGGTGACTCAGTGACGCTAAACCCTCTGGGAGGTTTGAATGAGTTTGAGTCCATCTATCGCCTCATCGTTCAGCCCCTACGCACGCATGAGGACAAGGCCTTCATGCAATCCATTTCTACGCTCTTTGACAAGGTAGAGAAGGGAGCACAAGGCTATGCCGTCGACGCGAATAAGCTCCAAGAGATCACGAAAAAAATAGATGAGTTCAATCCTCAGAATCTTCGAGACGCTGAGCACCTGTACCTCAGTAACCTACAACAACTCATCTACGCAACAGAATCGCTTGGGTCACGCTTCAGCGAGGACGATAAAAAGCTCTGGGAAGATACGGTTAAACAACTCACAGAGCTCGACCGTCTTCGCGAAAATGGAGCAGCCATCGACAGTATTAATGAGCTCGCACTCCCCGTAGACCTCGAAATCATCGGCGTGTACCAAGCCCCGGGTAATCTCCCTGGTCCTGGTCTCTTCCTCCCTCTCCCAGTCGCCCAAGATGCCCTCAGCTACTCCGTCGATGGTAGCAATCAAGTACAGGCTATAGCTATACGCATGGATGATGCCCATGATAACGCCCATTTGCCCGAGCTTGTTCTCTCCAGCTTAGAAGATACGATGCTCACAGACACGGCACGTTTTTATAACTGGTCCATCGTCTCATGGACGAAGAGTCTGGAGCAGTGGTTTGAGCTAATTGAAAATGAGCGTAGGATGATGAATTTTGTGCTTTCACTTATTTCACTCGTATCTGCCTTCTGCATCATGGCTGTCATGTTCACCATGTCCATGCAGCGCAAGAGAGAGATAGCCGTCATGCAGGCACTAGGCGCTACGCCATGGAAGATCATGCGCATCTTCCTCTGGCAGGGGCTTATCATCGGATTCTTCGGTGCTGTCCTTGGCATCTTGCTCGCTCTGCTCGTCCTGCACTACCGCCTCGATATCCAGTGGGCACTCGCGAGCGTAGGGCTTGATCCATTCCCCATGGAGGCTCATGGTATCACCCTGCCTGTGCACTATAATCCTGTTACCTTCATGCAGCAGGGGCTCACCGCTTTCTTCATGGTGCTCATCGCCTCTGTGATTCCTGCCTTCTTCATCGCACGCCAAGATCCTTCTAAGGCTCTTCGTTCGAATTAATGACTCGTATCCTGATAACATAATACTCTTATGGTTGATATTTATTGGATAGCGGATAAGAAAAAGCAGGGACCTATCAGCGTCTCTGAGGCAATATCGCGCGTGCAGTCGGGTGATCTGGATGAGAATATCTCTGCATGGCATCGAGGCTGTGGTGACTGGATGCCCCTGCGTGAACTACCAGCCATGCTGGACTTCTTCCAGTCAAGCAAAGCAGAAGCCGACAGCATGCAACAAGATGAAAGCCGCGAGGAACCCTCCGAGAACCGCGCTGACGCTTTTTCAGAAAAAGTCAACATCGAGGAGATTGAGAAGATGGCAGCGGAGCATCTCGCCAGCACGCAAGAAGGCGAAGAGGAAGAAAACGCCGCGTCTGGCGAAGAGTCTATGCCAAAAATGACGCAGCTCTACATGCCGTCACCCGTGCAGAGATTCTTCGCTCGTATCGCGGACTACAGCTTCTATCTGATGCTGTACTTTCTCATCATTTATCTCTTTAATGTAGGCTTTAGCATCGCGCTCATGCCGAGCACCCCTCTAATATGGCTACCCACTATCCTGATCGAAGCCTACTTGATCTACCGCTTCCGTACCACCCTAGGGAAGAGGATCATGGGGGTCTATATTTTCAGCCTTAATCCGAAGGAACGCTTCGGATTGCTGCGATCACTCAGGCGTGCCTTTCTCGTCTTCTTCTTAGGCATGGGGATGATGATTTTTAGCTTTCCGCTGCCTCTGACCCTGATAGCGATGGGTATATCCTTTTGGAAGCTTCGCAAGCGCGGCATCAGTCTGTGGGATATGCGAGCGGTGAGCCTCCCACTTCAGAAGTCACCCCCACGGCTATTATCGTATTTCTATGCCATCGTGTTCATCATGACGAATGTGAACATAGCTAGCTTCTGCTTCGATTTAGCATGGAGACCAGCATGGGAAAGCTACCTGAAAGAGAACTTCGAAGAGCTAAAGGGCTACCTCCCCGCCTCCGTCATAGATCAGCTCGCGCCTGATGAAGAAAAGGGAGTGAAACAGCTTTAAAAGGGCATTGTAATAGCTTGTATTTGTGCTCTAGTTTTTTATGTATGAGTGACGCAATACCCATAAGTGACACCTAAATGGGAGCCCAGAAAGAAAAGCCATGCTCGCAGAGCATGGTAGCGTCAGTTTCATCGTAACCAGCAGCCACACACGCCCGCCATGCAAACCCAGCATGGCATCCGCGCCGGAAACTGACGCTCCGACCACCACGCGCGACAGCGCGACTGTTATCTTCCGTGGCAAACGCGGAGCGTCATGCAGAGAAGACTCGAAACAAGCGCACTAGCTACCCAAGAGTCAAGCATATCTTCCGATATGCTTGACGAGCCGAGGGCAAAGAAACGAGATTAACATACATCTCCAAAACAAAGCTCCATTGTTTCTTTCGAATGACGCAATGACGAAATCAAGTGCGTTCTCTCGCGTTAGGGGGGCTGCGCGCATTCTTGCGAAAAATCCCTTGTTAATATCTAATATTAACAAGGGATTACAGAATTGATACGGGTATTATTAGCTATTACTTCTTCTTCTTAGGAACTTTTAGCTGAAGCTTTGCCTCCGTGGGTTTTGAGGGCATGTAGTAGAACTCGACGCTGGCAGCGGTCTCAGTGAGCGTGCAGTTAAAGTTCGTTTCCCCCTTCTGATCCATCTCGCGCTCTTCTATGTCCGCGAAGAGCACCTTGCCCTCTGCGTCTAGGAAACGGAGCTGGAAGTAGGGAGTAGCGTCGTTCTCTGACTTAAAGCTATAGCGCACGCTGTTCGGTGTGCGTGTGAGAGTGTAGGGCAGCTCGAAAGGACCGTGCTTCCATGCTCCTGACTGATCTCCACTGGTGACGCGCGCCTTTACTAATCCGTCAGCGCAGTAGTCTAAATCAATGCGTTGGTTGACTTGCAATGCGTTCGTTCTGCCGCTAAAGTAATCGGTTGCGAAGCTTGTTTTTCCCGACTGCGGATCCCAGATAAAATAGTTGAAATCTTCTGAAGTAAGGTAGTCGTAATCATCTGATTCTTCTGTAAAGGTCACGCTGCTACGTTCCGTCGGTACATAGATGCCTTCGCCTGTATTCTGGATCGTGAAAAGAAGCTTAAACTTCTCTTTTTGACCATTATTATACGAAGAATTTCTCTCTCCGCTTAGTAATGATGCGTATTCTAAAACACTAGTGATAGCGATCGTTGGACGTCCTCTCTGAGCGGAAGTGCTGCTTGCAGCAGCTGCGGGCTCACTGACGGCTGGGATTTCTATGGATACAGTTTTCCAGCTGGGAATACCCTTCAGAAGAGTGAGCTTCAGCTCTGTCTCTGGTTTTCCTTCTTTCTTTTTCTTATCCTCCTCTGACTCTGCATCGTCTTCATCTTCGTAGTGTGATGAGTATAAACTTAAGTAACCACTTTCAGCCGATGGGAGTTTCTTGATTTCTTCTTCGGAGTAGTGTTCACTCTCGTTAAAAATCTCGTCGCGCCTTGAGAAATAGGCATTTTCTGGTTCGCCATACTTAAGAACTTCGATGTCGAGGAGTGGATTGATATCCTTATAGCGCACCATGTAGTCTATCTGTCCCGCGTTATTGTAGGCGATGCCATCACCATAGTGGAGGATGTAGTGATCCTTAACGATGCTCTCTTTTTCTTTTTTTTCAAGAACCGTGACGATGAGCTCACTGCCTTCGGGGGCATGGATGAGTGGAAGCTCGATGCTGAAGGGCTCTGTCGTCGACCATTCTTCGGGAATCTCGATGATCGCGATGTAGCGTTCTGTCACATTATCCCAATCAAGCATGATATTGCTTGTTTCGAAGCTATACTCACCTTGGCGGAGAATAGCAGGGTGATTGTAGCTATTTTTGTTTCTGAAAAGGGTGTTTTCAGCTGCGCCCTTGATGCTGACGCAGAGCGTGCGACCTACTGCTACACCTTGCATTAAAGGGAAACCGTAGCTTTCTACGGAGCATTGGACATTACTGAGGACAGCGGGGGTGCTGCTTTCTTCTGAAAATAGTGGCTGCGTGAGACAGAGTCCACTGAGGAGGAGTGCTGTAACTTTCATCTCTATCATAGTGGCACAGTACGAGTCTGATGTCAAATGATAAAAGAGACATATGTTATATTAGTCGTTCAGGTGTTGTGATACAGACATGTAATGATCAGAATGGCCGGCTGTCGGCGAGCTTTTTAGCGGAGGCGCGCCCCTTCATCGCGAGGGTGGGTGCGAAGAGGGTGAGGCGGAACTCCTCTATCATGAAGCCGTAGCTGAGCAAGGCTGGGGGGAGGGGGCTGGACTTTTCGCGGTTAGCGATGAGTTCAGGGAGGCTGTAGTAGTAGCCTATGGCATCATTTAACTGCTGGATGCGGTCGAGCTCGCGGGCGGCTGGCTGCTCCTTGATGCGCTTCAGGCGTTCTAGTATGCCTCGCATGTAGCGGTCGAGATCACCTAGCTTCGCGAATCCGCTGCTGCTGAGGAAAGCGGGGCGCGTGAGCCAGCTCCACTGACGGAGCAGCTCCTCGGCGATGCTGCTACCGAAGCGGTCATGCCCTGCCGTGAGGGCATAGAGGCGTATGGCCTTGTCCGTCTCAACGAGGCGTGTCCATGTGCGGGCGAGGGGACCTTTAAGCATGTCGAAGAGTTTTTCTCTCAGCTGGAGGCAGGCGCGGTCGAATTCTTCTGCGCTGCGGGGCATGCTGCACTCGCCCATGAGGATGGGATGACTGCCCATGTGCATCGCTCCTTCCATGGCGCAGTGGATGAGCTCGGGGATGTTATTCTTCGGAGCTGATCCCAGTGTGCTGAGTGCCATGCGCTCTTCCATGTCGGTGATGGGGAGTTTCTGCGACTTGCGGAAGTGGTTCACGAAGTCGCCGTGGCGCAGCAGGGCTAGGCGCATGATGCCGCGTCTGTGGGCGGTCTGTGCTTCTTCCTTGTCCGTGAAGACCTGCACCTTCACGGCACGGTCGCTCTCATCACAGATAGCAGGGTAGCCTATGGATTTCCCAATGGGGATCTGCACGGGGAGGTCACCGCAGTCCCAGCGTGTCATGGGGCTGTCGGAGAAGTGCTTCTTCTGCTCGCGCGCCGCTTGCTTTTCGAAGCGTTTCTCGCGATAGCTCTGGAGCTTTTCTCTAATCGCGTCTATGTCACTGCCGAAGGCGAGTTCCTTGCCCGCGTCGTCGCAGACCCATATCTTCGTCACATTCTCAGGCAGGAGCTTCTGGGCGAACTGGGGTGCGCCTTCGAATTGGCGTGCGTGGCAGAGCTTTTCCCCACCAGTGCGCTGCATGATGAACTCGGCAAGTGCCTGCTCGACAGGGCGGTCAGGTGCCTTGTCATACCAGAGTTCGGCGAAGTCCTCCGCTGCTTGGGCTAGCGGCTGGATGAAGAGGCGTATGTCCTTTGGCATGAGGCGTAGGAGGATTTCTGCGCGGTGAGGGAGGTGGGCGGGGACGTTCCAGCCAAGCAGCCAGTCGGGGAAGTTCGGAAGCTGGTCGATGTGTATGCCGAAGGTGATGCCGTCATCGGGCGCACCGGGGTCATGATTGTAGTAGACCGCGTAACGCGAATCGGGGGCTTGGGCGGTGAAAACCTCGTCGGGGTAGAACTCCTTCGGAATCTCGTCTTCGCCGGGGTAGACGCATTCGCTGCGCGGGATGAAGAGGATTTTCTTATTCGTCTTCTCTTCCTTGTCACGCCAGCGGCGCAGTGCCTTTTCACTGAAAATGTCGGCAGGCAGTATCTTGTCGAAGAAGCTATAGACGCTCTCGCTGCACCAGAGCAGATCGCGGCGGCGTAGCTTCGCCTCGATGTCTTTCACCTCTTCCTGCATCTTGAGTAGGTGCTTGAGGTAGGGGGCTTTCTTGTCCTTGAGCTTGTTCCCCATGATGGCGTCGCGGATGAGGATTTCACGCGCAGCGGCTGGGTTCACACGAGCGTAGCTGATGCGTCTGCCATCGATGATGGTGAGTCCGCTACAGTTCACGCGCTCCTTCGCATAGACCTGTCCGCTTGATTCATCCCACTGGGGATCGTAGGCGTGGTACTTACAGAGCTGAGGGGCGATCTGCTCTATCCAGACAGGGTCAAGCACGGCACAACGACGCATCCAGAGACGCGTGGTCTCGACGAGCTCGCTGCCCATGATCCACTCGGGGCGTTTCTTACGCTTGAAGAGTCCTGAGCCGGGGAAGATGGCGAACTCGCGCCCGCCTGTGCCACGGTAGGACTTTTCCTCCTGCCTGTAGATGCCTACTTGCAGCGGTGCGCCAGCGAGGATGCTGCGGTGTATCATGGCGGGGAGTGCCTGCTTTTCTTCGCCGCCTAGTGCTGGGATGTGCCAGCGTAGTGACTGGGCGAGTGTACTCGCGAGGTCGTGGACGAGGTTATGCCACTCGATGATGCGCAGGTAGCTGATGTAGTTCTTCTGACACCAGCGGCGGAGCTGGTTGCGCTTCCAGCCGCGACGGCCTTCTTGGAACTCGGTCGCACTGCGCCAGAGGGAAAGAATGGACAGGTAGTCGCTCTCTTCGCTGCGCCACTGCGCGTGCGCCTGATCGGCTAATGCGGCCTTCTCATTCGGACGCTCGCGCGGGTCCATGATGCTCAGGGCGGAGACGATGACGAGCATCTCGGCGAGGGCTTTCTCCTTCTTCGCTTCGATGAGCATGCGCCCATGACGTGGGTCGAGGGGGAGGCGTGCGAGCTCCTTGCCTATGGGGGTGAGCTTGTGCTTGTCCT
>CAYJNX010000008.1:0-31392 GCA_964371525.1 uncultured Akkermansia sp.
TGTAGCAGGAGATCTGATCCTTGATGCCTACTTCATTAATCATGAAGCTGACCCACTTGTCAAAAATAGTGTAGTCCCATGTGTAAGTACCATCCGGCTTGCGAATCCACTGCACCATGCTGGGATAGGGATCATAGCACTGACCACCCCATGCCTCGTCCATGAGGGAGGCGGTGATCACCTTCTGCCCTGCATCAGCGAGACGCTTCATCAGGGGCTTCATGATGGCGAAGTGCTCATCAGACCATACCTCGACTCCGTGGACGCGTGCGACAGCATCGGGATACTGCCAGAGGTCGATGTGGGCTTCCCAGTTCTTTGGTTGTTTCAGGCTAGGGGAGATGACTGTGATTTCTACAGGGACGGTCTGCGTCTTTTCTCCCTGAGCCTTCACGGAGACGCTACCCTTGTAGATGCCTGCGCTGGCATCACGTGGGATGTCGACGGAGACCCAGACGCTGCGGTTGATACCTGCCACGTCATTGAGCCTTTCGTTTGCCTTATTCGAGATGATGTCGGCGCGTGGCTCACCATGTCCGCGTGTGAACTTGACGAATTGGGCGGTGAGAGGGAGCTTCTTACCAGCCTTGTTTGCAGGACTCTTCACCGATGTCATGATCTGGGAGAGTGCTGCTTCGCCAGAGACGAGGATCTGAGCGTTCACGCGTTCTCCGCGCCATGCTGTGAGACGAATCGTGTTCTGAGGAAGTGTAGGCTCTGTCACTTCGCCTGTCCATGGGAGACGGACGAGATCGTCATAAGCGCGTACAAGCATAGAGCCGCCTTCTGCACTGGCGAAGCCCTTTATTTCGACAAGGTGACCGCCCTGTGCATTGCCATTGCTATTTCTGGTAAAGGTGACGCGCACGTAGCGGAGCTTCTGTGGGGAGAAGGTGTATTCATTCCCCGAGGACGTGCCTGCGATGGAGTTGGCGCGCTGGTCGACGAGCATCTTCCAGTTCTTGCCGTCATTTGAGCCTTCTATCTTGTACTGGTAGATGCGACCATCTTCCCAGTAAGGCCAGATCTGGATACGGCTGATATCCTGCGAGCTGCCCATGTCGATTTGGTAGAAGACGGGGATTTTTTCAGCTCCCCAGTAGGACTTAGCTTCGATCTTTCCGTCGATCGCCTTCGCTGGGACGTCCTTATCCCAGTGTGGTGATGCGGTGATCTTCGCTCCTGCGAAGAGGTTTTTTTCAGTAGCTGTCGTCTTAGGCTGTGCTCCCCACAGTCCCATTTCGTCGACATGCTTGCGATCAAGCGATTGAGCTAGACTCGTGCTGGGTAACAAGAGTGCAAGAGATAATAATGATGCCAGTTTACGTGATGAAATATTAAGCATATGAAACCACTATAGCAAATCGAAATCCGCATATCAAGCAAGATTTCTGTAGTATGCTACAGTGTGTGCTATAAACGACTTTGAAATAAGCTTTTAGGTGTTATCGGCGGCGTCTGTCGCTGCCCCAGTTGCGCGTGCGGTTACGGTTTTCTGTCACAGATTCCTCGCGATGAGAGTCTTCTTCTCGCTGTGTGTTGTCTTCTTCCATGCGCTGCGCTGCTTCTCGTGCTGCTTCAAGGTCGGCCTGAGTGTAGGCATCTATGTCTATCTCTACCTTGTCATTGCTCAGGTTGATCTCAAAGGGGTCTTCCTCGATGGCTTCTAGCATGCTCTCTCGTATGCTTTCAAAGAAGGTCTTCACGATGCTTGCCGCGAACACACCACCTGAAATCACCTGCCCAGGGCTACCTTCGTAGAGAGCCACGTAGGCGTAGCGAGGTTTATCTGCTGGTAAATAGCCAGCGAACCACGCGAGACGTGTGTCATCAGAGGGGCGACCCCACTGTGCCGTGCCTGTCTTGCCCGCATTACTGACGTAGCTGAGTGCTGCACGACGCCCAGTGCCTCCATTAACAACTCCGTGCATCCCCTTGCGGACTACAGCGAGAGCTGAGTCGAGGTCTTTTAGGTTGTTTCTCACTTCTGGCTTGAATTGGAAAATGACATTGCCATTTCTGTCGTGAATCTGGCGGATGAGCTGGAGCTCGGGCAGGTAGCGGCCATTCGCGATACCGCAGATTGCGTGAGCGATCTGAAGGGGAGTCGCGAGCAGCGGTCCCTGACCGATGGCCATATTTGCCGCGTCACCTTGCTTGAAACCACGTCCGTAGTTCTTGAACATCCAGTTCTCGTCAGGGACGTTACCCGCCTTGTCTGGAATCGGGAGACCTGTCTTCGCACCGAAGCCGAAGCGTCGCGCCATCGCGCAGAGACGCGCTGACCCGAGTCGGTTCTCACGCGTAGCGGCGATCTGGTAGAGGAAGGGATTATTCGAAAGTACGAGGGCGGTCACGCAGTTAATAGAGCCTGAGAAGGATGAGTGATTGCGGAATTCATAATCCCCGATGCGCACGCTGTACGGGCAGTGAATGTAGGTGCTTTCCTTGATAACCCCATGGCGTAAAGCCGCCGCGACAGTGATGGTCTTGAAGGTGGAAGCAGGTGGATACACACCCGCGAAAGCGCGTGAGACGAGCGGATTAAGCGGATCGAGTCTCAGGCTGTCGTAGTCTTCCTGTGTGATGAAGGGGATGAAAATATTCGGGTCAAAGCTAGGAACGCTCGCCATCACGACGACTTCCCCTGTCAGGCAGTCTATCATGACGAAGGCACCACGCCCCTGCGTGTTCTGGCGTAGGGATCTCTCAGCCTCCTTCTGCCACTCAAGGTTCAGCGTCGTGACGAGGGTGCCACCGGGGCGAGGGCGTATCTGGAGTGAGTCGAGAATCTTCTCCCCCTTCTCATTGAACATGAGACGCCACACACCGTCGCGACCAGTAAGTCGCTTGTTAAAGCTCTTTTCTAAACCCGCACGACCTTCTTGTCTCTCGAAGAATGGGTCATTATGATTGATAGGTCCTGTGGGAAGCTTCGCCTCGATGCCTGTGTAGCCGAGTATGTGGCCTGCTGTGCTTCCTTCGGGGTAGCAGCGGATATAGAGGGCACTCAGCTGGCTGTGCGGGATGGCAGAAAGTCTTTCTTTGTAGGGCTCAAGCTCCTTGACCCTCATGACCCCAGCGATAGGAAGAGGCAGCCACGCTCTGTTATGATAGTGGTCGATGAGCTGCTCATCCGTCTTAGGCCATGTGGTGATGCCTTCTGCTTCGTAAGCTGCTAAGACATCGTGGGCTACTTTGATAATATTCTCATTGCTCTCATCTGAGAGCTGCCCGAAAAGGAGGGCTGGCTGGTACGCGACTTCTGAGTAAGCTAGCGTCGCCCCATGCCTGTCCGTGATAAGCCCGCGTGGCGCAGGGACACTCACTGAGATGGTGCGTGCCGAGCTGCGTGTCTGAGCATAGGCGACGCGAGAGGAGTCGTGTAAAGAAGGATCATTTGTGCTGCTGTCATCGACGACGGCTTGCACTATATCGGAATCGTCCACGGGTGGCGGGACGAAGTTCGGTCCCTCGGATACATCACTGTTATCTTGATAGTCTTCCGCTTGCCCTACACCCTGATTCTGGGACTGATGATCCTCTTCACCACCTAGATGAATCGTTTCGATTACTTCTTCCGCTACTTCTTGCTCAGGGATCTCATCCTGCTGAGCGCGCAGCAGCGCAGTCATGCAGAAGCAGCTTAGGAGAAACAGGGCTGGACTAAGGCGAATCACGTCGCTATACTAACTGATGTTTGTAGGGAACTCAAGCCTGATTTTGTACAACTGACAGGGATGACTCAGCCTGTCACGATAGCGGCGTGGCGGTGGTATCAGGTATAGTAACTATAGCGATAGGATTTTCTGCTATAATTTCCCGCCCAAGATAAACGAAGGCTTCCTTGATCGTAGCGCGCCCCTCGGACTCGATGAGGTGTCGCAACTTCTCATCAAGCTCAGGTTCGAAGTGATAATGACGCGCGAGAAGAAACTCCACAGGCCTTCTGCTCTTGTCCTGACCTGTCGCAAAGAGTGCAGATAAGAAAGTCGAGAGTCGAACCCGCGCTCCCTTGATCGTCAGGTACTCCATGCCTTCTATATCTCTGTGCAGAGCCGCGTGGTCAAGAGCTGTGATATAGCCATCCTTGCTCTCGATATCAGCACCGCGCTCGATGAGAGCATGAAGCATCTTCGTTCTTTCCTTCATGTAAAGATTCGCAATATTCACGGTCGCCAAGCTTGCGCCCTTGTCGAGGAGGTAGTCCATCATGCAAATTTCAGCCTCATCGACCGCTAGGTCAAAGAGCTGCTGCATGTACGGCTTATCGTCCATGCGTCCCAGATGGGCAAGAAGCTCGTCAAGCATGTCGACAGAGCCACTCCGCAGGGCATGCTCTATGAGATCCTCGTTCACGGTCGCACCGAGATCTAAGAGGAGACGCACGATGGGGAGGCTTCTCCTCGTGATCGCTAGTCGTAAGTACTTCGGCTGCATCACTGCCCCTTCTCGGAAGGCTAAGCGGATAATCTCCACCTTATTCTTGTAGAGAGCCTGCTCTATATGCATCTCCTTTAAGACTCCTCCATGCGTGCAAGCCAGCCTGATCATCTCCTCATTACCAGAATGCAGAAGAGCCGACATGGTATCTTCATTGATAGGCTCATCGCAGTGCTCCAGCAGATAAGAGAACATGGCGGCCTGTCCATGGTAAGCCGCGGCATTCGTCGCAGTACGAGTGAGGCGTGCGCCTTTAGCTAGCAGGAATCGGAGCATCTTCATATCGCCCCTTGATGCTGCGCAGCTGATGGGGGTGAGATTGTAATCCACGAAGCAATTCGCGTGCATGCCCGTGGCGAGGAAGAGATTCACCAGTCGAATATTACCGCTGCTAACCGCGTTACACAGAGCCGTGTCTGAGGGCTGAACACCCCTCTCCATGAGCTCGTGAACCAGATCGACGCGCCCGTGCTCCGCAGCTAGTTCCAGTAGCTCCGTGTAAAGGACCTCATCGGAAATGGGTTTATGCGCTGGGGTGTAGGAAAAATCCTCGTCCGGAGACTCAAAAAGAGATCGGAATTTTGTGCTGCTACTAGTATTGATCATGAGTTTAAAGGCTATGCCGATTTTAACATCCATTGTGCAGACTTGCAATGATGGAATGACGAGGAAGAGGGATTTTTACGCAAGCCTCCCAAAAGAAAGGTTCACCCTTGCTTTCCCCTAAAGTTCACGCCAATGCGACACTCTATAGATTTACATGTAACTTTTAGCTGAGCACTATCAACAAAATCGACGACCATGAACTCACATGATCGTCGATTTACCTACCACAGAGGGGAATTATAAATCATAAATATCAATAACATATGGCTTTGCTGTGTCCCCTTTTGTGTCTCCTTTGATGAAAAAACGCTTTTTTTTCTGTTTTGTGAGAGCTCCAATCTATCCCCCCTCTAAAGGGGTTTATTTTTCATTTTCTTTCAATCTTGGGTGTAAGATGATGTATTTTAATTGGTTAAGGGTGGTAGATAGGGTTTCAATCATCAAGCTTTTATTTTCAACCTTGTTTATAGTCAATTGTTTAAGGGTTGTGAAGGTTGAATAAGGTTGAATAAGGTTGAAAATGACGGCATGAGAAATGAAAAAAGGAGAGCAGAAAGCCCCCCCCTTGTCTTGTTGTCTTGAGTTCTGGCATGATCTCCAGCTATCCCCCTTCGTCTTCCTCATCATCTGCCGCTTCTTCTGGATAGATGAGGATTTTAGGAAAGAGAAGGACGATAGCCGATGAGCTATTGCGCTTCGCGTTGGTGTAGATGATCCCTAGGGGGCTTGTTTCCCCCTTGCTTGCTCCTTCGGTGAAGACTGGGACAAGCTTTCCGTGCTCCCACTGTGTGCCACGATAGACTTGTTTCAATATTGAGACTTTCGGATAAAGTCGCAAGTACTGATTCCCCTTGTGCTTGCACCTTGTTAATATTGTTTTGCTTGCCCTTGTCCCCTGCGTCTTGCTCCATCTCATCCCAGATAACAGGAAGGGTAGAGCTGCCAAGATCTCGCCTTATTCCTGCCTCTGTGCTCTCTGCTCCATCGGGAGCGATTGCACCGCCTCCAAAGAGGGGTATTAGATCATCTCGCAAGAAGGTCTTGCCAGTGTTCGCAGGGGCATTGATCCAGATATGCGGACGAAAGGGCATAGAGCCAGCGAGAAAGGAGCATACAGCCCATCCAGCAAGTAATGATCCGCTACCCTTCATCGCCCATGTGCGAGCCTCTAAGAAGTCGATGAGGCGAACCCCTTCTTCATAGCTCAAGGGCTCAGTCGATGGCTTGGGGAGAGAAGCCCCCTTATCGTAGACATGATGCCCCCTCACGTTGTCCACTCTCTGGGGTGTCGGTGTCGATGGCGTGGAGAGATAGCACTTGTTGCCCGCATTGTAGACAAGCCCCTCTGTTCTTGAATGTCCCTGCATCAGGCTTCGCCAGCACTAGGGGGATGTCGTCCGCGCATGGGCACTCTTCGGGGCTGTCGGTTCGTAGCATCTCTAGCCACGTGTGCAGAGAATAGCGCACGGCTAGCGCGTCACTTTCACCCTCTGTGATGATCACTCTACGCAAGCTAGAGTCGATGAGAGTTGCCCCCCAAAGAGACTGCTTCTTGCTTCCCTTCCATGCGGTGAAGCGCGGTGTCCCTTCTCTCATGGATTCCATGGGTAGAGCTCGCCTTTTCACCGCTGTTACGCGCCACTTGATACCATCATGAGCCGTGTACAGATAGAGCAACGCCCCTTTCTCATCCACCCCTAGCAATCCTGCTTCGGGCTCGAACTCATCACAGTGATGCAGCAGGGCAGGGAGAGGCAAGCCCAGAATCCTAGAGTGCGTCTTCATCGTCTCTTCCTGCCTCATCGCTCGCCTCACGCTCTGCCATGCGCGGCATTCCATATCGTAAGGAAGGTACTCTATAGGGGCTTCTTGATGGCTCTGCTTCATAGCTATGCTCAGGGCTGAGGGAACGCCACTAGGGCGCGTCTTGCGCTTCGTGTAGCTTCTATCCTCAAGGCTGAGGCTGTAGCCTACTGTGTCCGCTATGTGCTCGGCTATCTGCTTGAAGTTCTTTCTAGCGTCAAGGTTCAAGACCTCAGTGGCTAGATCAAAGACTGAGCCACCCTTGCTACAGGCATAGCATCGAGCATAGCCGATGCCGTTCTTTTCCGAAAGCTTCACCTTGGGGCGTTCGTGCGTGCCATAAGGGCAAGGATAGAGCAAGGCTGCCCCTTCTTTCTTTGGTGCTCCTAGTTGCTTTTCACAATACGCCCTTAAGGGGACCTTGCGAAATTAGCAGCTTCGGATTTTGCATGCACTTTGGATGATAATTTACGGCGTTTGGGCGCGCATAGCGAGCTATGTAAGCCCAAAAAGCTGTAAATTCTCGCCAAAATGCAGCAAAAGGCGTGCTGTTTTGCTCATTTTCGTGATTCTCATTCCGCTCAGACTAATTTCACAAGGTCCCCTTAAGACATCGGAGGACTTCAAGGCGAGAATATCGCCATCAGGTAGCCACTGACTAGGGGCTTTCCTCTTGGTTGCTTGGTTCATTATGCTACTCCTTTCTTTTAGTTCGCTGCACGTTGTAACGCCCTCTTGACATCGGCTATCTTCTAGCGTGGGTGAGCACTGCGCTTTTCACCATCGGCAAAGCGTATTACCTCGATGTCTTCGCTTTCTTGTAGCTTGCGCAATTGTCGATGCATGGTTGCCTTGTCTGCTCCAAACATCCTTGAAAGCTGGGCAGGGGTGGCGTACTCTTGCGATGCTCCGTGCTCTTCGTTCTCGCCTTGCTCAGCTATCTCTTTACGTAGCAGCTCCACGATGACCGAAAGGGCACGCGCCATGCCTTCGGGCGTGACGAAAGCCGCCCCCTTGAGTACTTGCGCTAATACTTCTTCTAGTTGTTTATTTGCTTGTATTTGTGTTTTCATTATCTTTTTTTTCTATCAGTTGTCGCACACGCATATATAAATCATGGCGCACATTTAATTATTTAGCGCAAAACTGAAAAAAAACAATAGCGTTCGCGTGGGCTAGAAATGCGCACACTTTTTCGGGCTGTATTCATCGCCTCTAAAAACAAGGGTGAATGGATAAAGCCAAGTGATGCCCTTCCAAGGTGAGGGAATGGCGAGCGGTGGCGTGTATGGTGTGAATCATGGAGAAGGGAAGGGGCTAGATGATAGTCACTTCAAGGCTTGCTCTCTTGCGTCTCTTGGGGATGTTGTGCAAGAAGTCGATGGCTAAACCTGTGAAAGTGTAGTGCTCCAGCTGCAAGACCTTTGCTTCGTGATGATTGAGAAAGCCAATTTCTTGGAAGCTGACTAGAATATCCATCATTAAGGCAGGGCAAGCGCATAGCTCGAAGCTGCCCCATGCTATGCCGATGTGTGTTAGCTCATAGGGGAGAATGTGCTTTCTCTTGTGGCTAACCTCCTTCATCTTGGCAGTCATGAGCCGTAAGAGCTCCGCTATATAGAGCTCTTCGCCTTGTGTGTCGATGATTCTGCCTTCATCTACTAGTCTGATTGACATGCTTCTTTCTTCGTCTTTGAACGTGAGGAAGCATCCATCATAGGAAAGCTTCGCCTTTCCTGCCTTTGCAATAATGTGTGTTGTGTTTTTCATGATGTTTATGAATTTTGTTTCTATCAAGTCTCGTTGATTATATAAACTTTTCTATGGGATGCAATATAAAAATATAAACAATCGTTCTATTCTGTCTGTGTTTTTAGTATTTAGGTTTTCATTCTGAGATGTTTTTGCTTTCATGATAGCATTTAGTTTTATATAATATGCGCATGGATAGACTGAGAATCAAAGAATGGCTAGACCAAAAGAGGAAAACTCAATCATGGCTAGCAGAGCAACTAGGTGTAACTTTCGCGTCTGTGAATAAGTGGATTAATGGGAGGGGGGCAATCTCTCCAGCCTTTAAAAAACTCATCACACGCATGATGAATGAAGGGGAGGGCACGCAGGATGATTCTTTAGCCCCTTCTGCCAGCCTCACAGATGAGCAGATAGACACAGCAGCCCAGAGCATAGGCAAGAGCTCCAAGGAGCTAATCAGGGGCGTACTCTACCACGTAAGCGACAAGATAGCAGACGTGGCAACAAGCGAAGAGAAAGATCACTGAGATGAAAGAAGAGCCCTTCACGCTTTACACCTCCCCTAATGGAGCAATCAGCATTGAAGCAATCATTAAAAATGAAAGTATCTGGCTTACTCAAAAGCTCATGGCTGAGCTATTCGGGGTTCAGACACCTGCTATTGCAAAGCACCTTAAAAATATCTTTTCAGAAGGAGAATTGCTAGAAGAAGTGGTTATGTCCAAAATGGAAATAACCACACAACACGGCGCAGTAGCAAACAAGATACAACGCCGAAGTGTCAAGTACTACAATCTTGATGCTATCATCTCTGTCGGTTACCGCGTCAATTCAAGCAAGGCAACGCATTTTCGCATATGGGCGACCCAGGTCTTGAAAGAATACATCATCAAAGGCTTTGCAATGGATGATGAACGACTCAAGCAAGGCAAGCCTACATTTGATAAAGACTACTTCAAAGAGCTACTTGAAAGAGTCCGCTCTATTAGGGCTAGCGAGCGTAGAATCTGGCAACAAATCACAGACATCTTTGCAGAATGCAGCATTGACTACAACAAACAAGCCAAGCTCACACAGGACTTTTACGCCACTGTGCAAAATAAGTTTCACTACGCCATCACAGGGCAAACAGCGGCTGAAATCATCAGCACAAAAGCAGATAGACAGCATCAGTCTATGGGGCTTACCACGTGGAAACACGCCCCCGATGGCAGAATCTTAAAGCAAGATGTCACGATTGCTAAGAACTATCTTGAGGCTAAAGAAATCAAACGCTTAGAACGTGCTGTATCTGGTTACTTTGATTATATAGAAGACCTTATTGAGCGCGAAAACACCTTCACAATGCAAGATTTCTCAACAAGCATTAATGAATTTTTAGCCTTTCGTAAGTATGAAATTCTTGAAGATAAAGGGCGTATCTCCAAGAAACAAGCAGATAAGAAAGCCCACGAAGAGTACGAAGCATTCAATAAAACCCAGCGCATAGAATCCGACTTCGACAAAGCCATTAAACGCATTGAGAAAGGCAAATGAGATGAAAGAAGAACACACAATCAATATTTTTGAAGAAAGCCAAGTGCGCACGGCATGGGATGCAGAGAATGAACAGTGGTACTTCTCTGTTGTAGACGTGGTTCAAGTGCTTACTGATAGCGTGAACCCTCAAACCTACTGGCGCGTGCTAAAAAAACGTTTAATATCAGAAGGCAATGAAAGCGTTACAAATTGTAACGCTTTGAAAATGCCCGCAGCCGATGGCAAGATGAGAAAGACCGATGTCGCCACGCAAGAACAACTCTTTCGCCTCATTCAGTCCATCCCCTCGCCTAGGGCTGAACCCTTCAAGCTCTGGATGGCACAGGTCGCTAGTCAACGCCTAGACCAGATGCAAGACCCTGAACTTTCCATTGAGCAAGCAATCATCGACTATAGACGGCTAGGCTATTCTGAATCATGGATAAACCAGCGACTAAGAAGCATAGAGGTAAGAAAAGCCCTCACCGATGAATGGAAAGAAAGAGGCGTGCAAGAAGGCGTACAATTTGCCACCCTCACCGACATCATCACACACCAATGGGCAGGTATGAGCACGAAGGAGTATAAAGGGCACAAAGGGCTAAAGAAGGAGAATCTACGCGATAATATGACCAACGTTGAACTAGCCCTTAACATGCTAGCAGAAGCATCGACTACAGAAATATCCCAAAGCAAGCAACCGCGCAATTTCAAAGAAAGCCAAGAGGTGGCACGCCAAGGGGGCAATGTCGCTAAAGCTGCACGCCTCCAGCTAGAAGAGAGCACTGGCAAGAGTGCGATTTCCCCCCTTAATGCTAAGAATATACAGGCAGGAAAGCCCCTCCAAGAGCTAGATGAAGACACGCAAGGCGAGCTCTAGCTAGAAGCTGAGGCAAAACATTCTCTTGACCAAGGGTGAGAAGCGCGGTATTTTGGTTTTAGCAAGAGTTCATGTGATAGCTTGATTCGTCAAGTGAACGTACACCTTCTATAAAGAAGGCTGACCTCGGTCGGTGCGCTACATAACCCCCAAGTTTAACGACCTCTTTTAGAGACAATGAGCGCGTGTCGTTCGCGCTTCGGGGGTGCTCTTGCTGTTCTTTATAGCGGTGGTATATTAAGACGTGCCACCGCTTTTCATTTCCCCCTTTTAGGGTGGAGCTCAAAAGGGCGTTTATAGATGACCCTTGAGAGAATCTAAACCTTGGAGGCATGGGCTAAGATCTAGCCTCTATGCGAGCACGTGCCACCGCTACCGCCTCAGCTATGCTAGAGAGCGTCAGCGCATCATAAAGATCATGTGCAGGGATAAGCTGCTCACCTTGCGCCCCTGAAAGCTGCTTCTTGTCGGCAGGGTAGAAACCTTAGCATTTCTAAGCCTAAAACCTTACCATTTGTTAACAGGCGGCTTCTATTTGAATTGGCAGAACACAACCCAAGCCCTCTTGATAAACTTTGACAAAAACTTATCATTTTTTTGCAAAAAAATGCATACTTCAAGGTGTAAAGTTTGTATTTAAATGATAGTGAGTAGTTCGAGGCGTTTGGTGAAGTTTCGCATAAATCAACATTCTCTCAGCATCTAAGAGGTATATACTCTTGAGCAAGGTTGAAAAAGAAATAGCCACTTTCAACCCATTTTCAACCCTCATTCTATTTATTATTATATTATTATATATTAAGATAGTAAGGTTGAAAGAGAATTCTTCTTTTCTTATACGCGTACGCGCACACGCGCAAGGGCTAAAACCTTAACATTTCTTGCAACTACAGCACAGAAGAAAGATAGTCTAATCCCCTTAGCTTCACTTCATCAGACGCGGTGAAATAGGCACGCTCTACCGCCTCGCTATCATGCCCTACAATAGCCCTTGAAACATCGGGGGAAAAGTCGCCCCCCTCTCTGAGCATCGACACTACTGTATGCCTTATGCTATGAAAGCTTTTAGCCGACACTGCCCTTCTATTGCCCCCCTGTGAGGAAGGAGACAAGCACCATCTCACGCCATGGGGTGGCAATCTGGGTACAGAGCAAGCGCATCTCTTCGGGGGGGAAAGGCTGTCTCTCTGTCCTGTCTTGCCCTAGTTCAGGATTGATAGCTGTAGCCATCTTAGCAAGCTCTACGCGTGCAAAGGGGCTTCGAGTAAGCAAGCCCTCACTGACAGCCCTATTGAAAGCAGCAGCAAGATATGATTTGCAATGCTTCACCGTCCCTACAGAAACGAACCTCAATTGCTCACGAAAGAAATCACGGCATGTCTCAGGGGTGAGGGTATCTAGCCCCTTGTCTCCATCGTTCTCTAGGAAGGAAAGCAGCTTCTTGAATGCTCCCTTGCGCTGCGCCTCCGATTGTGTCGATCCGTCCCCCTTGTATGCTTCAAGGTAACCACGAATAGAAGGCAAGTTGCTCTCTGCATCCAGTATTGCTAATGCTCGCACCCTCTCTAGGGCATTCTTTGCGACAAGGGGCGGCAACTGTGGAATAGCTGCTATAGCATCCTGAGCTTGCTTGCAGGTGATAGCCCCTGTGCTAGCATCCTTCCATGCGGTGGCTATTCTCTCGGCTGCCCTCTTCGCCGCTCTCGCTGTCATGGAGGAAGTACCCTTGATTTGGGTGTGTCCACTGTGTCCCCTCCCTGTGTCCCCCTGTGTGTCCCTTTCATTATGTCGTATAAACCTACGTATGCAATAAAAAATCACGTAACAGGCCATGAATAAGGGCTTCACTGTTTCCAGTGAAGCCCTATGTTTTATCCTTTTTACTACCACAGACGGGACTCGAACCCGTACAATCAAGATGATCGGGAGATTTTAAGTCTCCTGCGTCTACCATTCCGCCACTGTGGCATTGGAGGTGCTGAGATTCAACCATAGTTCGTGGTGAAATACAAGAAAATTTTGCGAAGAATGCCAAAACTCTTTCAATTTTCCTATCTTCGGCTTGCTAATGGAAGCTCTCAGGGGTAAAATGGGGGCGTTTATGAGCGAAAAGGATCTTTACCGCCCGAACGCGGCGGCGATTTATCAGCGTCCCGATGGTACGATACTTGTCTGTGAGCGCGTGAAGCCACGTGGCTGCTGGCAGTTCCCCCAAGGTGGCATCGATAGGGGTGAAGAGCCTCTAGCTGCCGCCAAGCGTGAAGGGATGGAGGAAACAGGTCTCCGTCCGAATGAATACGATGACGCTGGCTCATATGGTCCTTATCGTTATGAATACGGTGCCGCTGATCGCGAGCGCGTGTTCAAGAAGCGTGGTATTCCCTACGCAGGGCAGGAGCAGTACTACTTCCTCTTCCGCATGCATGATATGCTCTCTGAGCCATGGCTCGATCAGCAGGAGTTCTGCGATTACCGCTGGATTCGTCCCGAAGATATGGACTTCGAATGCGTGCCTGAGTTCAAGCGCGGCGTGTACTATGCTGTGATGAATGAGGCTTTTGGCATTGATCCGCGCTGATAGAGCACATGAAGCCTATCGCCCACATGCGCTCTCCTTTCAAGGAGAAGTTCGGTATTCCGCGCCAGCCGAATGTGGCTGGCAGTGTGCGTGGGCATCTGGTCTTTGAGCCAGAGTACAGGCCGGCGGAGTGTTTCCGAGGCTTAGAGGAGTTCTCGCATCTCTGGCTCATCTGGCGTTTTCACTTGCATGGCGAGAAGTGGCAGCCTACAGTGAGGCCTCCGCGTCTCGGGGGGAATGAGCGTCTCGGAGTCTTTGCCACGCGCTCGTCCTTCCGCCCGAATGGGCTGGCTCTTTCCGTGGTGAAGATAGAGAGCATAGACCTGCATGCCGCTGATGGGGCTATCATCGAAGTGTCGGGAGCTGATCTCGTCGATGGGACTCCAGTTTATGATATTAAGCCCTATGTCCCTTATGCCGATGCTTTGCCTGAGGCGAGGGGGGGATTCACCCAATCTCATGAGTGGAAGAAGCCGCTGGAGGTGAGCTTCCCAGTGGGAATTACATTACCTGATTCTGCTTATCTGGGTGCTCTCTCAGAGGTGCTGGCGCAAGACCCGCGCCCAGCTTATCAAGAGGACGCGCAGCGTGTGTATCATCTGGTATTCGCCCCCTATGAGGTGCGCTTCCGCGTGGAGGCTGGTCGCGTGATCGTGCAGAGCCTTGATCCCCTGTCATGATGTCAGCGATGAAAGAGGAGTGCGCGCAGCTGCTCGCCACTATACCGCGCGGCGGTGCGTCGCTGAGTGTGTGGCGTGCAGGTGAGGAGTGCTTCACGCTGTGTCAGGGGGAGGGATGGAGCGCGGATAGCCTCGTGCCTGTCTTTTCGGCGACGAAGCTGCTTTCTGCCGCTTGTTTTCTACGAGCTCTGGAGGAGAGCGGTCATGATAGCTCTCTGGAGATAGGGGAGCTCTGGCCGCGTTTTCCTACACCTCGTGGGACGGTGGCGCAGCTGCTTTCACATCAATTAGGTCTTGCTTCGCTGGCGCACCCTGCAGATCTCTTCGATCTGGATGACTGTCGAGCAGCCATAGAGGAGTCGAAGCCTCAGTGGTCGCCGCCTGTACTGGGTTACCATCCGCATACGCTGGGACCTATTCTCGATATTCTCATGCTGGAGCTGCGTGGCGAGCGGCTGTGCCAGTACTGGGAGCGTGAAATCCGTGCTCCGCAGCAGCTGGATGTTTATTTAGGGGATTTTTCTGAAGAGCTTTACACGCGTATAAGGAATCTACGCCCACCGCGTCTTGAGGATAGACCTGACTTGACGCAGGATGCTTTTTACCGTGACTACATGCAGTCGGGGACTTTGGCGCATGCGGCTTTTCATTCTATTCAGGGGATAGGAAGCATACGTGAGATGAATGCCGCGCGCGCGTGGCACTGTGGTGATCCTGCGAAGGGGGCTGTGGCATCAGCGGCAGGTTTAGCGCGTTTTTATCAGCTGCTGCTTGCGGCAGAGGATGGGGCTCTGTTCTCTAAAAATGTACTACGCTCGCTATCTGAAGTACAGGTGCGCGGGGTGGATCGCGTGCTTCAGCAGGAGATGAGCTACAGCTGCGGAGCTCTCATGGATAAGCCTGGTGTGATCCCTACAGGTGGATTCGGACATGCGGGGGCAGGTGGGTCGCATGCTTGCTGTCAGCCAGCGTCGGGGCTGTCTTTTGCCTTCGTCATGGATCAGATGGAGTGGGGGATACTGCCGAATGATCGCGTGCGTGCGTTGCTAGCTGTGATCTCAATTTCGTGATCTGTATTATGTTGCTTAGCCTTGCTCGCGGTAGCGCTGGATGTAGCTGTAGATCTGCTGCACCCATGCTGGCTGCGTCAGGGGGAAGCGCGCACGGCTCTTCTCATGGAGGATGCAGACCTTGAGCTGCTGGCTCGAGCGTCTGATGTGTGCGTACTCGCCTGGTAAGATGGTGCCTGCGTAGTCGCCGTCTAGCTGGTAGGCGAGTTTTCCATCGCAGCTGATGCGGCATTCGTCGAGGAGGCGCAGATGGGTGAAGTCGCTGACATTGCTCTCACGTGCGCCACCCATGAGCATGGAGCTGAGTACTTCCATGATGACACCCGCTCCCGCGTGCTCGATGACTGCCATGTCCAGCATACCGTCATCTAGCTTCGCATGAGCGAAAAGTGGACCTTCACCGCCGTACCTGCGGCCATTCCCTAGGATGATTTGGCTGCCGTAGAGTTCTTCACCTGACGGCAGATGTACGGTGATGCTAGGCGGTGGTTCCATGCTGACCTTAACAGCCGCGAGTAGGTGAGAAGATGCTCCGAGATGCTTCTTCATCCATGGGGTGATGCACTGGATGACGCGTGCGTCGAGTCCGAAGCCCGCGAGCTGGATGAAGGGCTTCTCATTCACGCGGAATATATCTATGGACTGACGCAGCCCACCCTGCATCGCACGCAGCGCACGGTCGAAGCGGCGAGATCCGACACCTATCTCACGGGCGAAGACATTCATCGTCCCGCAGGGGAGTACCCCCATGGCTGTCTCGCTGCCTATGAGACCGTGTGCCGCTTCCATGAGCGTCCCATCCCCACCGGCTACAGCGACGACGGGCGCACCCGCATCCGCGAGGGAGCGAGCCTGTGCACGTAGGTCTTCGACGCTTTTTGTTTCAATAAATCGGAAGCATTCCTCATGCTCTTTTAGCCACGCAGCAAGGCCTGAGCGATGTAGGCTGCCAGCCATGGGATTGAGCAGGATGGGAATGCTGGGCTTCATGAGAAGAGAGTCGTGCAGTAGAGCAGGATGCTGAAGGTCGAGATCGTGAAGGCAGGCGAATCAATGAGGTCGAAGATACCACCGATACCGGGGAGCAGCGAGCCGCTGTCCTTTACCTCGATGCCACGCTTGATGAGCGAGCCTGCGAGGTCGCCTGTCACAGAAAGAATGAAGATGATCACGAGCGCGACGATGCTGACCACTGAGCCATCTAAGAGAGCGGATGCTAGTAGTGCCGCAGCGATGCTGGTCAGGATGAAGGAGCCGATGATGCCCTCCCATGACTTCTTCGGAGAGACGACGGGGCTGAATGGTCGCTTGATGAACTTACGCCCCAGTGTGACACCGCAGACGTAGGCGAAGATGTCGCTGAGCTTCGTCACGAGGATGAGCCATAAGAGTACATTAACTGTGCGCTCGTCGAGGAGGAAGAGGAAGGAGAAGCAGAACATCCACACGGGGTACACGAAGGCGAGCAGCATGAGCCCTATCTGTGATACGGCTTCTTTCCCTGACTTACGCCCCTTATCCATGCTCAGCAGTTCCTTGATAAATGCTCCTACGGTGAAGAGCAGGAAGAAGCCGACCATGTAGCCGACGAGCATGAGTCTATTTTGTAGCACACCGCCTTCGCCCTCCATGAGGAAGGAGCTCAAGTAGGCCATGAGCCATGGGTAGATGATATTAATCCCCAAGCAGACTTCGCGATTCACGCGGCTGAGCTTATCCTTCTGCATCTTGTACCATTCGTAGCTGGTGAGATTGCAGAGTAGGGCGATGAGGCTAGCGTATGCCCAGAATGTATCAAGGGTGACAGCCCCTACGAGGAGACCTAGCAGGATGAAGGTGCTGAATGTGCGCTGAAAAAAGACGCGTGATTTAGAGTCCATGAGAGAGTGTGAAAGTAATGCGCCCCTAGATGATAGGGGCGCATGTTATGAGATATTTTCTCGGAATGATATTATTTAGCTTTGCACTTGTCGCAGCCCCAGTTTTTACGGATCTCAGCGAAGAAGTCATTCCCCTTGTCATCGACGAGGATGAAGGCTGGGAAGTCTTCTACGGTGATCTTCCAGATGGCTTCCATACCCAGTTCTGGGTATTCAACGCATTCGACGCTCGTGATGCTGTTCTTCGCGAGGTCTGCTGCGACACCACCGATAGAGCCGAGGTAGAAGCCACCGTACTTGTTACAAGCATCGGTGACACACTGGGCGCGGTTACCCTTAGCGATCATCACCATGCTGCCGCCCATGCTCTGGAAGAGATCGACGTAGGAGTCCATGCGGCCAGCTGTCGTAGGCCCGAAGGAGCCAGAGGCGTAGCCTTCAGGTGTCTTCGCTGGACCTGCGTAGTAGATGGGGTGATTCTTGATGTAGTCGGGGAGATCCTTACCAGAGTCGACGAGTTCCTTCAGCTTCGCGTGAGCGATGTCACGGCCGACGATGATTGTGCCATTAAGCGACAGGCGTGTCTTCACTGGGTACTGGGAGAGCTCTTCGAGGATTTCCGACATGGGGCGATCGAGGTCGATGCTGACGGATTCGCTCTTCACGGTGCGCCATTCTTCTGGGATGTAACGACCTGGGTCGAACTCCAGCTGCTCAAGGTAGATACCATCGGGGCGAATCTTGCCCTTGATGTTACGGTCAGCGGAGCAGGATACACCCATGCCTACGGGGCAGGATGCGCCGTGGCGGGGAAGACGGATGATGCGTACGTCGAGTGCGAACCACTTACCACCGAACTGAGCACCGAGACCGAGCTTGTGTGCTTCTTCGAGCACTTCCTTTTCGAGCTCCACGTCGCGGAAGGCGCGGCCGTGTTCGTTACCCGTGGTAGGAAGATTATCGTAGTACTTCGCGGACGCGAGCTTCACCGCTTTCAGGCAGGACTCTGCGCTCGTGCCACCGACAACGAATGCGATGTGGTAAGGAGGGCATGCAGCGGTGCCGAGTGTGCTCATCTTCTCCACCATGAACTTCTTCAGGGAGGTGGGGTTGAGCAGTGCCTTTGTCTCCTGATAGAGGTAGGTCTTGTTCGCCGAGCCACCGCCCTTTGACATGAAGAGGAAGTCGTAGTCCGTGCCGTGGTCAGTGGCATAGAGGTCGATCTGGGCGGGGAGGTTTGTGCCGCTGTTTGTTTCCTTGTACATGTCGAGTGCGACTGTCTGGGAGTAGCGGAGGTTTTCCTTCGTGTAGCAATCGTAAGCGCCCTGAGAGATGACTTCTTCATCATTGAAGCCAGTCCAGACCTGCTGACCTTTCTTGCCCATGCAGATGGCTGTGCCTGTGTCTTGGCAGAGCGGGAGGATGCCGAGTGAGGCTACTTCCGCATTTCGCAGGAGGGTGAGAGCCACGCTCTTGTCATTGTCAGAAGCTTCGGCGTCGTCAAGGATAGCAGCTACTTGCTCCAGATGAGCTGGGCGCAGGTAGAAGGCTATATCGTGCCACGCAGTCTCGGCAAGGAGACGCAGGCCTTCTGCCTCGACTTTCATGATGGGCTTACCGTCAAACTCGCTCATGCTGACATAGTCAGAGCTGATCTTGCGGTACTGTGTCTTATCGCCTTCCATAGGGAAGGGTTCTTGATAGAAAAATGGAGGTGTCGCCATAACGGTTGTATTTTATCATGAAGCGGATGCACTTTGCCAGTCTAATTTCTCGCCATGGGTGGAAAATGGGAGGAAAAGATAAAAAAAGCGACACTGCCCAGTGAGCAGTGTCGCTTAAAGATGCTAGTGTCAGCAAGCTTATGGCTTGATAACGGATGCAAGAACAACAGTACCGTTGTAGCGTGTTGTGATGTTCTCAGGAAGAGTAACTTCGCGGAGACGGATGGATTCCTTCATGCCTACGGAAGTGATGTCTGCTTCGATGCAGCAAGGGATGTTCTTCACAGCGCACTTAACAGGGATTTCGTGAACGATCTGGTGTACAACACCACCCATGCCGATACCAGCAGCTGTGCCGATGAGCTTGAGAGGGACGCGTGTCTGAACGATAGTTTCGTCAGTAACTGCGAGAAGGTCCATGTGAGTGACGCTGTCGGTAAGGAAGTTGCGCTGAATGTCCT
This sequence comes from uncultured Akkermansia sp., assembly GCA_964371525.1. Taxonomy (GTDB): domain Bacteria; phylum Verrucomicrobiota; class Verrucomicrobiia; order Verrucomicrobiales; family Akkermansiaceae; genus Akkermansia. The sequence continues at coordinate 19,399 of CAYJNX010000008.1, forward strand.
TAACGAGAGTTGTGATTGTCTTGCCATCAAGGTCGATGTCAACGAGGAAGCAGTCTGTAGCCTGTTCGTTAAGGACGATGCGGAGATCTGTCTTAGCGATCTGAATACTGATGTTTTCACCTACTTCTGCGCCGTAGATAACTGCTGGTACGAGACCTGCTGCACGAACTGCGTTGAGCTTGCCTGTGCCTGTGATGTCGCGCTTCGTTGCCTTGAGGATGGGATTTGCCATGTCTTTATGTAATTCTATGAATTGAAATTGAGGTTTGTTTGGAGGTATCCTGACGTCGGTAACTCTCTGTTGCTACCCGCCAGTTTTTACTCGCTCAAGTCAGCGAGACAAGAGCGGAACGCGATAGTCTCACAAGATAGCCTCGTTGTCAATGAAAATATGAAACTTAATAGATAAAAAAAGCGATCCGATTGGATCGCTTTTTTTAGAAGGGGAGTGCTATTTGCGTTTCAAGTGAGGCTTGATCTTGTTTGTGTATTCAGCGAAAAGGTCACCTGAAGATCCTCCGAGTAATTCCTTGATCTCTCCGAGCTTTTGCTTCTCGTGGGGGTAGGCGCGTATCACCGTCTCGGTGAAGATGCGATTACCCTGATCATCTACGGCCCAGTCGCCAGCGTCTTGGTCGAACTGGAATGCTCTCTCCGTGACCGTGATGGCGATGCAGTCGAGGCGATCGAGGTAATAGGTGACGCGTATCACGCGATTGCTCAGGAAGCTATGCTGAATGATCGCTACTGGGGTGTCAGTGGTGGGCGCGCAGACGAGCTCGTAGCTGCTTCGTTCCTCGTTAGGAAGACTCAGCTCCCACTGCGCCGCTGTACTGAACGACGTGAGTGTGAGAACGGCTGCGCAGAGTGTGAGGAGATGAGTCTTCATGAGGTGATGGAGATGAGTCTTCATGAGGTGATGGAGGGATTAAGATTGGCAGCAGCTATCCTTCGCTTCTTCCGTGCCGCAGGTGCAGGGAGGCTCGCAGGTGCAAGGATCGCATTTGCAAAGTGGGTTTTCGCAGGCAGTTGCCACGGGAGTTGCAACTTCGGCTGGGGCTTCTACAGCAGAGGCTTCGCTTACAGGAGTTTCGGTGGCTGCTGCGTCGTCAGTCTTCGCGGTGTCAGCGGCGGCGGCAGGGCGCTGTGGCTTGCTAGGTGCTTTACCTTGACGAGGAGCGGGCTTGCTCTTCTTCTGCTTGCTGCGCTTGTCGGCTGTCTTTTCGGGCTGAGGCATGGCTTCACCCTTCGGATCCCAGATGGCATTATCATCTGTGACGACGATGTAACCCTGGTCGAGGAGCCAGATAAGGTCGACCGTGTAAGGTGCGTGCGCGTCTGTCGCGGCTTCTTCACCTGCTGCTACGCCAGTGAGGGCGGAGAACATGGCGTCTACCTTCTGACCTGAGTTCTCCTTCACCCATGTGACGATGCTCGTCATTCTGTCGGCAAGTATGGTCTCGGCAGGGATGACGCGGATGCGGCTAGGTCCTGTAAAGTGACTGCCGTTCCACTTGAAGATGGGCATGTGGTGGCGTGCGAGTCCGTGGCAGAGATTCGGGATAATCATCTGAGGGAAGCGGCGCGCGCGGTCGTGCTGAATGCTGAGATGTGCAGCAAGACCTGGGGAAAGTTTATCAGCTGGTGTCGCGCAGTTCACGAAGACCTTGTCTGTCTTTTCGAAAGCATCAGCAAAGTGATTCGCGACGAAGTCAGCTTCGACCGACTTCATGTCGGGTAGGGTGATGTCTTCTGCGCCTTCACGTACGGGCTTCCAGACGATGGTGTGGGAGGCACTCTCCTGCCACTTCGCGATGGTTTCTTCGTCTTTTTCTACCTTGATGCTGTCGCGGAATCGCTCGAGGCTCATGCGCTTCGAGTACTTGTTCTTGTAGAGCTGGGCGACGGCTACTTGATAGCCATGCCAGTTCACAGGTCCGATGAGTTCTTTACCTAGCTTACAGACCGCAATGGCGGTGAAGTTACCCTTCGGTGCTTCGACTTCGATTTTTTCTGTACTGTAGTACTCAGCGAACCATGGGGAGTCCCAGAGCTGCTGGAGTGCTTCTGCTTCAGTGAGCCAGCAGGAGAAGTCACCCTTCTTCGTGTGGATGAAGGAGGGACCATCTTCTAGCTTCATGAAGACGAGATCGCATCGCTCAGGAGAGCCCAGTGTGAGATTTGCTAGACGCATCAGAGGGAGTACACGCTTGTTCTTGTGTACTTGCTGGGCGATGACTTCAAGAATGGTGTTCGCAGGGCGGAGCTCGGTGCGTACCTTTTGCGTAGGCTCGGGGCGTTCGATGCGTTCGCGCTCTGGGCGCTGTGAGGAGCGTGAGAAACGACCTCCTCCACGCTGGTCGCGAGAATCGCGAGGTCCGCGTGAGTCGCGCTTGTCACGAGATCCACGGAATTCGCGCTGTGGACGGTCACGAGAGTCTCCGCGTGAGTCGCCGTCGCGACGCTTGTTGAATGGCTTGCTACCACCGGAGCGCGCAGGGCGACGCTCGCGTGAGTAGTTGCTATCCTGACGGGAGCTAGAGCTCTTATCCTGAGGGCGCGCCCAAGAAGGGCCGAACTGGAATCCAGCAAGTTCTGAAAGGTCAAAAGCGTTGCCGTTATCTTGAGAATCTTTGTTCATAGGTCGTTTCTTATACTGATTAGAGTAAACTTATTTTGCGCTATTGGCAATATTTTTTTTCTGTTAGGGTAGCGTGGTGTGTACTATCCTATTGATTGCAAGATGGTTTTTTGTCTTTTTCTACGTCGTGCTCTTCAAACTCAACCCCGATGAGGCAGATGTCGTCATCCACAGGGACTCCCCCTGCAAATGCCTCCATCGCCTTGAGGCTGGAGTTCAGCATGTCCTTAATGCTCTCAGGATGGTGCTGCTTGTAGTATTCGATTAAGCGAGAGGCGCCGAGCTCATCGTCGAGCTTGTTCTTCGCCTCTGTGATTCCATCTGTGTAAAGCATGAGTTTCATACCTGACTGTACAGGTATCTCAGTTTCGCGGTATAGAGTGTTATCTAAAAGTCCTAGAGCAGGGGAGCGCGGAATGACGGGGAGGTAGGGCGTCTTATCGCCGTCTATCACTAGGGGAGCAGGGTGCCCTGCGCTGGATAGTGTGAGTCGCTTTTTCTCTAAGTCAAGGTAGACGTAGCAAGCTGTGGTGAACATCGTGATGTTCGACTGATTAAAGATGTGGAATAGCTGGCGATTCAGTGAAGAGAGGATGAGTGCAGGTGTGTCCGCAAGTGAGGATGCCTGTTCCATGAGACCGCGTAGCATGGAGGCGATGAGGGCTGCACGTATGCCGTGTCCCATCACATCGCAGATGAGCATGCCTATGCCCTTGTCACTGACAGGGAAGACGGCGAAGCAGTCACCTGCGACACCAGCAGAAGGCATGTAGATGTGGTGGAAGTGTGCACAGCGGGTTTTCTTCTCTATAGGGAAGCAGCGTGAGGGGATGTTTAGCGGTTGTAGTGCCTGCTGGATCTCGCGAGCGAGCTTGATCTCATTCTCAAGAGCTTGATTGCGCTCATCTAGTTGCTCAGCGAGTTTCTGGTATTTTCTCTGAGTCTGAACGAGGTTGGTGACATCGGAGGAGATACCCACGATGCCCTTGACAGCTCCTGTTGAGTCAAACCAAGGGAACTTAGAAATCTGACTCCAGGTGCTCTCCTTTCCAATCCATGTCTCACGGTGTACACGTGTCGTGATAGGCTGGCGCGTCTCCATGATGCTGAGTTCCTCTCTGCGAGAGATGTCACTCATGGAGTCGTCAAAGAAGTTTCTATCGGTGCAGCCGATGAGATCAGAAGGGGTGTCCACGCCCATTTTCTTCGCGGTGGAGTCATTCGCAACGACGAAGCGGGATTCCTTGTTCTTGAAGTAGATGCTATCGGGAAGGTAGTTAATCAGCGTGCGGAAGAGTTCTCGGTCTTCATTCGCTCGCATGTCTGTCATCTTGCGACGGGTGATATCTATCCATACACCGACGAGGCGTTTTGCCTTGTGATTCTTGTCTCGTTCGACCAGCCCATTGATGCGAATCCACTTCCACGAGCGTGATCTGAGATTGAGCAGGCGTATCTCAAGACGCATGGGGGTATCTGTTACCCAGTTGAGGTAGCGCGTGAGCTCCGTCTTAAAGAAGTTGAGATCCTGCTCGTGTATGGTCTGCTCTGGCTGGGTGAAGACATTTGGCGCGATTTCATCGAAGTGGACACCGAGCATCTTGAGGCATTGCTCTGTGTAATGTATCGTGTCATTCTCTATGTCCCAGCAGTACACACCTTCCTCAGCCGCGCGGAGTGCCGTGCGGACCATCTGCCAGTCAAAGACATTTTTTGGCGAGGATGATGATGTTTGATCAGGAATCACACTTTTATCTAAACATATCTTTTGTCAGAGTTCAAGAATGAAATGTGCGTGTGCAGTGATTTTTTCTTATGGAGGCGAAATTAGATATAGAAAATAACTTGACGAAACGTATTTTTACGTTTTAAATAGGTCGAGTTATGAAAACGAAAGCTGCTATGTTAAATTTCAAGGGAAAGTCTACTCCAACTGTACGTTCACATTTCCGACTCTCTGTGGCTGCACTTGCAGTATCTATATTAACACCAAGCCTTTTTGTGGCTTGCGGAGGTGAGGATACGGAGGGCAAGGATGCAGCGAAAAGCTCTGATTCTACTCCCGCCGCTGCGCCTGCCGAAGCCGCAGCTACAGCGGTGACACCAGCTCCAGTAGTCGAAAAGCTCGTTCCCTCAGAAACTCAAGATGATCTTAACCTATTCCTTAACAATGAGGTAAAAGATCTTATTAAGAAGTCCGCAAACAGTGCCGCTGTTCGCGACGTCGCAACAGTTCTTCTTGAAAAATTAGAAAATCATTATAACGCCATTAGTTCACAGCCAGTCGATAAAGCGCGCGTGAAGCTTGCTGTCGATATTGCTGAGTTTCAGCGACAGCTTACCGCATGGGAGCGTTCCTACACTAGCTATGAAAGAGCATTAAAGGACTGGGAAGCTCTAGAAATGAAGGATAAAGCCGAGATCTCTGTACAGCGTCTGAAGAGCTCGATCTACAACGGGCTCGCGTTCACCTTGCTTTCACGTCCATCTAGCAACCCCGTGCTTGTCGCAGAAAACCGTCAAAAGGCTCTCGGATTCTTCAAGGAGCAGCTCGATAGTGACTTGTCCATCTTTAATGCAATCGGTCCGAAAGAGGGCGATGCTGTGCCAGCAGGAAGCTGGAGTGAAGATATTAATACAGCGACGAATGATTTAATTAGTTCTTACCGCTGCGTCGGTGATGGTTTCCTGCTGACGGATAACAATGCAGATGCTGAAGCGGCCTATCAAGAAGGTGTGAAAATCGCGCAGCGTGTGCAGAAGCTCTCCGAGCAGCCTACGCTACAGCTTATCAGAATCCTTTCCGCTCTCGGTGATCTACAGCTGAAGATGAACAAGGAAGCTGAAGCTGTGAAGAGTCTGACCTCGGCAGCTCAGATAGCCATCCAGCTCAATAAGCAATCTGGTGATGCACGCATCAAGCTGGAGACGAAGCAGATCGTCGATCGCCTCGCGCCTATTATTCAGCGCCATCAGCCTACTCAGCCAGCTGCTTCTGCAGCTCAATAAGATGAGTCTTACTTAGGTTTCTCCTATCTAACCATGGCGCAGTACCTCATTTCTCAGGAAGCTCTTGAAACGCAGGGGCGCATCTTAGCCGATGTAGCCCAGAGAAGTGGGGGGCATATGCTCGTCGCACTGAAAGCCTTCTCCGTATGGAGGGGGCTTCAGATTTTAAAATCTTACGCCTCAGGATGCTGTGCTTCTGGTCTCTATGAGGCGAGGCTAGGTGCAGAGTTCGTCGGCGGTGACGTGGCTGTGTACTCTCCTGCTTACCGTGCTGATGAGGTAGAGGAGCTGTGTGGATTTGCGTGCCATATTGATTTTAATAGCGTGGGGCAGTGGAAGCGTCATCGTGATGTGGTGATGGCTCATCCTCGCTATATTGACGGTGTTCTACAAGCAGGTTTGCGTATTAATCCTCAGCATTCTACTGGGAGTACGCCCCTTTATGATCCATGTATTCCAGGGTCACGTCTAGGGATACCCTATGATCAGCTGCAACTCGACGAGCTAGATGGTATATCAGGCCTGCATTTTCATACACTGTGTGAGCAGGGTTTCGAGGATCTGCGTAGCACGGTGCAGGCTGTAGAGCATACCTTTGCAGACCTGCTACGCTCACCACAGATACGCTATCTGAATATAGGCGGTGGTCATTGGGTAACGAAGCCTGACTATGACCGTGAGGGACTCATTCGCCTCATTCGTGAACTGCGCGAGCGTTATCATGTAGAAGTTTATCTTGAACCCGGTGAGGCATGGTGCATCCATACGGGAGTCCTGCGAGCTCAGGTGCTGGATATCTTCGAATCCATGGGCTATCAGCATGCTATCCTTGATGTGAGTGCGACGGCTCACATGCCAGATGTGCTAGAGATGCCGTATCGCCCAGACTTGTTCCGTGTGCATTCTGCACCACGTGTGAAGGAGATTCAGCTCCCCGCTGTGCAGCTAGATGGTGAATACTATGAACTTGCCGCTAGTCAGGGAGAGAAGGCTCACCTTTACCGACTAGGGGCTCCAAGCTGTCTCGCAGGCGATGTCATCGGTGATTACAGCTTTGACCAGCCGCTTAAAGTCGGTGATATGCTCGTTTTCGATGACATGAGCCACTACACGATGGTGAAGACCTCGCACTTTAACGGGGTGATGCATCCCGATATTTCCCTCCTGCATAAGAATGGAGAGGTGGAGCTGCTGCGTGAGTTTAGTTACGATGACTTCCGTTCACGTTTGGGAAGCGAGTAGCTCTCAGAGATGCCCAACACGCTCAACGCCCCCAATTGCGCCCTCTGAATTTTGATTGACCAAAAGTGCCGCATATGTTATATTGTATGCCACGTATATTATACATCCTCCTATGAAAAAGAAAATCTATGACTTAAATGAGTTGCTAGGCGGTAAAATACGCCTGCCTCAGTGGCTTGCCCATATGGGAGAACGCGTCTTAGGTTTGGATTACCTGAATACTGTACATGGACAGATAGTAGAAGATTGGGAGAAGGGGGATAAGAATAATTTTTTCTCACTTGCCTGTAAGAATTTTAATCTCCAGTATGATTTGAATGAAGACGCATTAGCTCATATCCCTAAGGAGGGAGCCTGTGTCATCGTGGCGAATCACCCACATGGGCTCTCAGATGGTATCATGTTCGGAGATGTAGCGATGAAGGTACGCTCCGATATCCGTATCGTGGTGAATGAGTTTCTTGAGGCTATCGATGGCATGCGTCCCTACACTATTACGGTGGATGTTTATGGTGGAGATGAGGCGAAGCGTGCTAATATGAGCGCGATGCGTGAGCTAATGAAGTGGCTGCGCGCGGGACATTGTGTCCTCGTTTTCCCCAGTGGTTCTGTATCTACGTACTCGAAGCGTGACAAGTGTGTCATCGAAGACCCATGGCAAACGAACATGATATCAGTCATACGAAAGACAAAAGCCCAAGTTGTCCCTCTTCATATCTCTGGCCGTACCAGTCCCTTTTTCCAATTCATCAGCCGTATCCATAAGCCAGTTCGTGGGAATTTCCTCCCCCGCGAGATCGTGAGAGATTGTCGCACGAGGCATACTATCAGGATAGGCAGCACCATTTCTCCATCTATGCACGACACATTCCCTTCCGATGAGGCATTAACCGACTACTTAAAGCTCCGTACCCTTCTGCTCTCTTACTCCACGCAAGCTGACGCTAGCAATATGCAGGATCGCAGCGCGCAATTTTCTGCTCTCGTAGAGGATGTCTCGCAGCAGGAACTCATCGAGGAGATCAGCAAGCTTCCGAAAGAGGCCCTCTATTATGAAGGCTCTAGCACGGGATTACAAATCTATGTCGCACAAGCGAATGAAATCCCACTCGTGATGCAGCAGATCGCTATAGAGCGTGAGCGTACCTTCCGTGCCGTAGGGGAGGGGACAGGGCTGCCATATGACCGAGATGAGTATGACGAGTATTATCATCATCTCTTCATGTGGGATAGTAAAAAGCAGCGTTTAGCTGGAGCTTATCGCATGGGACTGACTGACAAAATATTGCAGGATCGCGGTATAAAAGGTATTTACAATGGTCAGTTTTTCCGCTTTGATGAGAAGATATACCCTGTACTTAAACGGGGGATAGAGATGGGTAGAGCATTCTTGACTGCGGAGTACCAAGGTTTAGCAGCTTCTTTAGACACGCTCTGGATGGGGATAGGTCGCTTTGTGCTGCGCCACCCACAGTACCGCTATCTCTACGGCACGGTGAGTATATCGCAAGCATATTCTCCCTGCTCTAGAGCTCTGATGCATAGCTATCTTCAGGTTCACGAGATGCAGGAAGAGTACGCACCCTATGTCACGGCTCTTAATCCGCCGCTCCAAGATAGGCTTCTGCCTTCTGAAGAAGACCTGCTGAAGACTAGCATCACCGATATGAAGCAACTCTCAAAGCTCATCGCAGATGTAGAAGGCGCGGATATCGCTATTCCAATCTTGCTGAAGCATTATATGCGACTGGCAGGCGAGATGCTTGCCTTTGGGCTCGATGAAAGCTTCGGTAACACTCTGGACTGCCTTGTGCTTGTCGATTTAGAAAAAACACCTGCGCGTATTCTACGTCGCTATCAAGGCTTGACTGGTACAGAAAGCTGACTGAGGTGACACCTAGGTGATAAGGGAAATATTTTTAAGATTTATACCGTGAAATGTGGCATTGTTAAATATCGCGTTAGAAGAGCATGGGGGATCTACCTTGCTCTCCTCATATTATCCTCTGCTCAGTCATCTGCGCAGCTTATGCCCCTGCCTGAAGACGTATTCCCAGCAGAGCGTCAACCTACAGTACGGCCTATCGCGCTAGGAGGGGAAGTAGCACGCGGGAGCGCATCTCCTACCTTACCTCCGCTGGTCTCCTCTGAGATACCCGATAATATCAGCATCGAATCAAGCGAGGCGAAGCTCACGATGGGGGCGGATGATCAGTCCGTCTGCTACGAAAGTACGCGTCTCCCGATAAAAATCACCACCTCTACAGGCAGTGAGTTCCAGTCGAGGCAGATTGATGTGAACATGGAAAAGGGGATATTCCAGCTACATGATGATCTGACAATCTATGCGAATAACAGTCTTATCCGCGCTGGTGCTGCTGAGTTTAATTGGAAGGATGAAGAAGGCAGTTTCAGTGACATACGCGTAAAGACCTTTGATATACTTATAAGGGCAAAGAAAGGATCTTACCTAACAGATGAAGACGGGGTGAAGTACATGAAGCTAGAGCACGCTTCCTTTAGCACTCATGATATAAAAGACCCAAGCTTTTGGCTAGGCTTTGAAGAGATGATCGTCTACCCAGGTGACCGTATCAAGGCAAAGGGGCTTAGCGTAGGCGGTGAAAATGGATATTCACGCGTGCCGCTCTTATCCTACATTCCCATTAACCATTCTCTTAATCCTAAAGAAGGCTATCTACCTCTTCCTGGTTCACGTAGCATATGGGGGCTCTACCTGCTGAATAGATATGGTATATTACTCGGTAATAGACGTGTCGAAGATTTCATGCCTACCGCTGACTATATTCTGGTTAACAAGCTAGACTATCGAGAGCGTCGCGGTCTTGGGGTGGGTATTGATCTAGAGCAAGAGTCGCATGCGAATAAGTATAAAGCAGCTACTGGATTGTCACTCTATTACGCAGACGATAAAGATCCACAGCATAACCCGACCTCCCTTCCTCGCCCGTATATAGACCCTCATCGCTACCGTATAGCCTATCAGGATATATGGGAGATACCGACTGTATTTGATAATCAAAGTCATTGGCGAGTGAAGGCTAACATAAACATGCTTAGTGACTCTCGCTTCCTTAGCGACTTTGAGGAGGAGTTGAGCAAGAATAACGATAAGCCCGATAATACATTAGCTGTAGTAAAGCGTAACACCTATTCCGAAGCTAGCGTCTTCCTGCGCTTCGATCCGAATAATTACTACACGACCGATGAGCGCATCGAGATGAGCTACTACAGAGCGCGTCAACCTATTAAGCGCAGTGCGATTAGCTATGAAACGCGAAACTCTATCTCCTACATGAGACAGCGCGTCTCTCTGGAGGAGAAACTGCTCTACGAGCAGCAGCTCTCACAGGTGAGTGATGCCAGTGCCCGCGATTACTATTTACGCCTTCTCAATGAAGACTCCTATTTTCGCGTTAGCAGTATACATGAGTTGACTACAAGTTTTAAAGTCGCGAAAATTTTCAACGTTGTTCCCAAAGTAGGTGTAGCTTACAATGGCTACTACGGCTTTCAAGATCTCTCCGATGATACGCGCCTGAGTGCCTACTTCGCGACAGATATCAGCATGAAGATGCAGCGTCACTTTACTAGTGTACGGTCAGATTATTTTAAAATAGATGGACTCACTCATATCTTCCAGCCCTACGTAAGCTATTCCTATCAGAACCTCTCGTCTAGTGATTCCCTCGTTCCGCAAGTGAATGCATGGACATCCTCAGTGGGTAACAGTACTAGTATACCTATGCCCCTAGATCTCAATGGCTACTCTGGAGCTGATGGCTGGACTGACTGGAGTACAGTGCGAATCGGATTCCAGAACTTCCTCACGACAAAGTACGATGGTGAGGTGCGACGCCTCCTGCGCTGGAACACATTCTTTAACATCAATTTGCAGAATAACGATAGCCTCGGCGAGTATTCTAATCTCTACTCCGTTCTAGAACTCAAGCCCTCGGAGCGACTGCGTATAGAGTCAGATATACAGGTACCCATCATTGCCAGTGATAATGACTACTTGGCTACCACGCATACGGTGAGTTATCAGGCTCTGAGGTGGCTTGAAGTGGAGCTAGGGCATCGTTATAACTCGAATGAAGCTCTACAGTACGAGTCTCAGCAGTTTAACTGGCGGCTTAATATGCGTATCAACGAGAACTACAGTTTCTCTAGTAATATGTACGTGGATATGTCGCTGGATAGCATTCCGCTCCAGCAGTATTCCGTCTTCCGTAAGATGGGAGCATGGCATGTGGGGGGCACACTCTTCTTCCGAGACAATGGCGGTGTGAAAGAAACAGGCTTTGGCATCTCCTTCTCCTTGATTGAAACTGGCATGTCAGCCCCGATTAATTTCTTCTAAGTAAACAAACACATACACAATCATGAGCAATTACAATGAAACGATCCAGTGGCGATACGCGACGAAGAAGTTCAACACCACGGCCATCATTCCCGAAGAGCAGTGGCAAGCCATAGAAGATACACTCTGCCTCTGCCCCTCCTCCATAGGGCTACAGCCATGGCTCTTTCTTGTCATTAAGACGGCAGAACTGCGCGAGGAACTGCGTGTCGCCTCCTTCGGTCAATCCCAAGTGACGGATGCCTCACACTATGTCGTGCTCTGTGCCCGCCGTAGCATAGAAGACAGCGATCTCGAACGCCTCGTCGCGGCGAAGAAAGAAGCATACCAGCTCAGTGATGAACAAGCCGCTAGCGCACTCGAACGTTACAAGGGCTACTCCTTCTTCTGGGATAGTCCAGAAAAGCTTAAGAGCTATGTGGAGAGTCAGATACATCTAGCGGCAGGCTTTGTGAGCTATGCTGCTGCTCAATGGCGCATTGATAGCTGCATGATAGGTGGCATGGTACCAGAAAAGTATGATGAAATACTCGGGCTCAATGGCACAGCCTATCGCAGCGTTCTAGGGATAGCCTTCGGTTACCGTGATAGCTCGGATGCTCATGCGAATGACCCGAAGGTGCGCTTCAGCAAGAGTGAACTCATCGAGTACAGGTAAGGAGCGAATCATCTCCATAGTAGAGATGGAGGCGAGGGCTGAGGTGCATGCTTCAGCCTT